>NZ_LRUJ01000002.1 GCF_001548475.1 Bordetella hinzii LMG 13501 | reverse complement strand
TCGCATTCCCGCCTCGACCATGCACCAGATCCTCTACCGCGCCACGGCCCTGCCCGGCCTGGATCTCATGCAAGCCCGCACATCGCGCGATTTCGGGCGCCATACCCATGACCAGTTCGGCCTGGGACGCATGGACGCGGGCGTGCAGCGCTCCGCCAGCGATGCGCGCCAACTCTCCCAGCACGCCGGGCAGATGATGTTCGTGAATCCGGGGGAGGTGCACGATGGCCGCGCGATCGGCGGCGAGCCGCGCGCCTGGCGCATGCTTTATGTCGATCCGGCCCTGGCCGATGCGCTGCTCGATGGCCGGGGCCAGCGCCTGGGTTTTGCACAGGCGGCACGGCGCGACGAGGCCCTGTCGCTGCGTTTCGAGGCGGCCTGGCGATGGGCCCTCCAGGGCGGTGCGATGGCGCAGGAGTCCTCCCTGTTGGCCTTGCTGGGGCCGCTGGCGGGCTTGGCGCGCCAGGGCCCGCCCGACGGCGCGGCCATCGGGCGGGCCCGCGCCGCGCTGGATGACGACCCCGCCCGCGATTGGACGCTGGCGGATCTGGCGCGCGAGTGCGCGCTCAGCCGCTTCCAGCTACACCGGGCCTTTGTGCGCGCCACCGGCCTGGCGCCCCATGCTTATCTGGTGCAGCGGCGCGTCGCGCTGGCAAGGCGCCTGCTGCGCGCGGGCATGGCGCCGGCGCAGGCCGCCTTGGCGGCGGGCTTCTATGATCAAAGCCATCTGGCGCGCCACTTCGGCCGCGCCCTGGGCCTGGCGCCCGGACGCTATGCGCGCGGCGTGGGACGCTCAGACGTACAAGACCGGCGCGGCGGCCTCTGAGAAGCTGGCGGCCTCGATCCCTTGGACAGGCCCATGCCCTTCGCATCTCCCCTCTTCGCCTATCTCTGCCTTGCCGGCGCCATGCTGACCGTGGGCAGCACGGTGGTGGCCGGCAAGCTCATCGGCCACGCGCTGCCGCCTTTCACCGCCACGGCACTGCGCTTTGCGCTGGCCTTGCCCTGCCTCGCACTGCTGATGCGCTGGCGGGGCGTGCGCATTGCCCGGCCGGACCGCCATGACGCGCTGCTCCTGATCGTGCAGGCCCTGGCGGGCAGCGCCGGCTACACGGTATTGCTGCTCTGGGGCCTGCGCCTGTCGGCGGGCGCGGATGCCGGCGTCATGATAGGCAGCCTGCCAGCCATGGCCGCGCTCATGGCCGTCCTGGTCTTGCGTGAACCGCTGACACGCGGCCTGGTTACCGGCGTCCTCCTGGCGACGCTGGGAGTCTGGCTAGTGGCGCGCGCCGCGCCGCCGCAGGCCAGCGTGGGCCACGCCCTGGTGTTGGCTGCGGTGGCGTGCGAAGCCGTTTTCATCCTCCTGAACAAACGGCTCCACCAGCCCCTGCCCGCGCTCGCGCAGGCCACGGCAATGACGGCGCTGGGCTTGCTTTGGACCTTGCCTGGCCTGTGGTGGGAGTCCGGCGCCTGGCTCCATGCGACGGATCTCGGGCCGGCGCTGGCCGCCGTGCTCTTCTATGCACTGGTCCCCACCGTATTGGGCTTCTGGCTTTGGTATGTCGGCGCCGCGCAAGTGCCCGCCGCCCGGGCGGCCCTGTTCACCGCGCTCGCGCCGGCCGCGGCCGTCCTGCTGTCAGCCTTGGTCCTCGACGAAACGATCAGCGCCGGCCAGTGGTCGGGCCTGGCCCTGGTCATGCTCGCCCTGCCCTGGCGCGGCTCAGCCCAGCCGCGACACCAGGAGGCCTAGGCGGCTGCGCGCCAGCTCATCCACCCATTGCAGCGTCTCATCAGGCAAGGTGGCCGGCGCCATGACGCCGCAGACCAGGGTCGTCAGCGCGAACGCCAGCGCCCGCCGCACGCGGGTCACGCCGTCCGGGCCTTGGGCCTCCTGGTCTTGCATGGCGACGATGCGGGCTTCGCGCTCGCGCCGGCGCTGCACTTTGCCGCTGAACAAGTCCGGCAGGCGCATGCTGCCGGAGCGCTGCATGATGGGCGCGGCATAGCGCACGGGCGCGATCACCAGCCGCAGCCCTTCACTGGCCTGCGCGGCATCGGCGACGGCGCCCACGGTGGATCGCAGGATGACGCTGTCGGGCTGTCCGGCCGGCGGCGCGCCCAAGAACCAGCGCTGCATGCCGATCAAGGCCTGGCTGTCCGCCCAGACCGCCTCGGGCTGGGGCGTCTGCAGGCGTTCGCGCCAGACCTGCGGGATCTGTACGGCCACGCCGCAAGACATGCGCGCGCCACGCTCGGCCAGGCTGGCCGGCCATACCGTGCCGCGGCCATGAAAGCGGATTTGCGCGGAGTCCAGCAGGTCGCGGAACTCCGATGATGTCAGCCGGCAATACAGCGGCGTCGCGGCATCCAGGCGCTTGTCGATGTAAATGGCGGTCACGCGGGCACATCTCCAGAGTGGCGGTCGGCGCACCGGCATGGTGCTTGGGGCGCTCCCGGCGTGGCGGGGCTGTTGTGTTTTGTAGCGTTTGGCAACCCCCCTACATGCGGTGTCCGACCAGCATCTCTACAGTGTAGAAACTGAAACTTTCAATCGGCTTTGAATGGACACCTTCCTGGCATGCTTGGCGCCGGGCGCCAAGCGCCGGCGCCGGGCTGTACCCGCCTCGCCACAGTTACCGCTTGCCGCTGCCAATCCCGCGCGACGGGACTATATTGATATCAAGCAAGTGATGCGGCGCGTCGCGCTGCTGCCTGAGGGCTGCCGGTCCTTGCGCCCAGGGCGCAAGCCGGCAACGGCGAGGCGCGCCCATGCCGGCGTCAACGGCGGTCATCCCCGATCGACAGGAGTCCATCATGGCAAGCTGGTTCGAGCTTAGGCGAGACGGCAGCGGCCGTTATCACTTCGTTCTCAAGGACAGGCACGGCGAGACCATACTCACGAGCAATGCCTATCCTTCGGCGGCCGCCGCGCAGGCGGGCATCGCCGCGGTGCAAGCCCATTGCACCGATGGCACCTGCTATCTGAAGGAGGCGACCGGCGACGGCCGCTGCTATTTCACGCTGCTGCAAAGCGATGGCAAGCCCATCGCCAGCAGCGAGGTGTATGGCAACGAGGCGGCGCGCGCCCTGGCCATACAGTCGCTCAAGGACAGCGGCACCACTCAGGATATCCGGCCCGCCCCGGCGCCGGCCGCCGCGCGGCAGACGGCGGTGGCCATGCCGGCCGCCGCCGTCTGATACCCCTCATCAATCGGGCTTGACGCCGGCCTCGGCAACCACGGTTGCCCACTGCCGGCGTTCGGCGGCGATCCTGGCCGCCGCGTCCGCGGGCGAAGTCCAGGTCGCCACGGCGCCCTGGCGCAGCAGGGCCTCGCGGACCTGGGGCTGGGCCAAGATCTGCTTGAGGGTCTGGTTCAGTTTCTCGACCACCGGCGCCGGCGTGCCGGCCGGCGCCACGATCCCGAACATCGAACTCACCTGGAACCCCGGCAGGCCGGCTTCGGCCGTGGTGGGCACCTCGGGCAAGGCGTCGGCGCGCGCATCGGCGGCCACCGCCAGGCCGCGCAGCTTGCCCCCCTTGACGCTGCCCTGGGCGGCCGGCACGGTTTCGATCATGCTCATCACCTGGCCGCCCATGAGGTCCGTCATGGCCGGGCCGCTGCCCTTGTAGGGCACGTGCAGCACGTCCACGCCCGCCACACGCTTGAACATCTCGGCGGCCAGATGCTGGGGCGAGCCGTTGCCGGCCGAGGCCATGGTGATGGCGCCCGGGCGGGACTTCGCCAGCGCAATGAACTCGGCCAGCGATTTGGCCGGCACTTGCGGGTTGACCACGAAGACCAGGGGCACCGTGCCCACGATGGACACCGGGGCAAAGCTCTTCTCGATGTCGTAGCTCACCTTGTCGGCATAGAGCACGGCATTGATGGCATGGCTGGTCAGCGCGCCCATCAACAGCGTGTAGCCATCGGGGTTGGCCTTGGCGACCTGGTCGGCGCCGATATTGCCGGCCGCGCCCGCCCGGTTCTCGACCACCACGCTCTGCCCGAGCGCGCCGGTCATTTCCTGGGCCAGCACGCGCCCGATGACATCGGTGGCGCCGCCCGGCGGATAGGGAACGATCAGCCGGATGGGCCGCTCGGGATAGGCGGCCGCCGCGGCCGCGCTTACGGTCAGGCCGGCGATACCGGCAAGCAGCACGGCGCGCGCGCGGCGCGCCATCTGACGACAGTCGAACATGATGTCTCCTCTGGCCGGGGGAAGAATGATGAGGGCGCCCGGCTCGCCCGCCTGCAGTGTAGGTGTCGCCACCTTGATTGATGAATCAGTATTTTTTGAATTACTGATCAACAAAACAGATCAATAGATAGCGGGAAAAATTAGGCTTGCCGCCAGGCTCCCCCTGCCGTTATGCTCTCTGCAGAGATTATTAATAATATTATCGAGGTGTCCATGAGCGATAAAAAGCCGCCCCAAGGCAGCGGGCTGTCCAAGGGACTGACCAATTACGGCGACAGCGGCTTCTCGCTGTTTCTGCGCAAGGCCTTCATCAAGGGCGCGGGCTATACCGACGACGCCCTGTCCCGTCCGGTGATCGGCATCGTCAATACCGGCAGCGGCTATAACCCCTGCCACGGCAATGCGCCGCAGTTGATCGAAGCGGTCAAGCGCGGGGTGATGCTGGCCGGTGGCCTGCCAGTGGACTTCCCGACGATTTCGGTGCACGAGAGCTTTTCGCAGCCCACCAGCATGTATCTGCGCAACCTCATGTCCATGGACACCGAGGAGATGATCCGGGCCCAGCCCATGGACGCGGTCGTACTCATCGGCGGCTGCGACAAGACCGTGCCCGCGCAATTGATGGGCGCCGCCTCGGCCGGGGTGCCCGCCATCCAGCTGGTGACCGGTTCCATGCTGACCGGCGCGCACCGCGGCGAGCGCGTGGGCGCCTGTACGGACTGCCGCCGCTACTGGGGCCGCTATCGCGCCGAAGAGATCGACGCGGCCGAGATCGCCGAGGTCAACAACAAGCTGGTGGCCAGCGTCGGCACCTGCTCGGTCATGGGCACGGCCAGCACCATGGCCTGCCTCACCGAAGCCATGGGCATGATGATTTCGGGGGGCGCTTCGGCGCCCGCCGTCACCGCGGACCGCGTTCGGGTGGCCGAGCAGACCGGCGCCACCGCCGTCGCCATGGCCGCCGCGCGCCTGACTCCGCAGCAGATCATCACCGGCAAATCCATCGAGAATGCGCTGCGCGTGCTGCTGGCCATCGGCGGCTCGACCAACGGCATCGTGCACCTGACCGCCATCGCCGGGCGCCTGGGCATCGAAATCGATCTCGCGGGCCTGGACCGCATGAGCCGCGAGACTCCGGTGCTGGTCGACCTCAAGCCCTCGGGCCAGCACTACATGGAAGACTTCCACAAAGCCGGCGGCATGCCCGCGCTGCTGCGCGAACTGGCGCCCTTGCTGCATCTGGACGCCCTGACGGTCTCCGGACGCACGCTGGGCGAGGAATTGCAGGCCGCCCCCGCCGCCTTCGCGCAGGATGTGATCCGGCCACGCAGCGCGCCCATCTATCCGGCCGGCGGCCTGGCCGTGCTACGCGGCAACCTGGCGCCCGGCGGCGCCATCATCAAGCAATCGGCGGCCAATCCCGAGCTCATGGAGCACGAAGGCCGCGCCGTGGTGTTCGAAGACGCCGAAGACATGGCCCGCCGCATCGATGACGAAGACCTGGATGTGCGCGCCGACGATGTGCTGGTGCTCAAGCGCATCGGCCCCACTGGCGCGCCGGGCATGCCGGAGGCCGGCTACATGCCCATCCCCAAGAAGCTGGCGCGCGCCGGCGTCAAGGACATGGTGCGCGTCTCCGACGGCCGCATGAGCGGCACGGCGGCGGGCACCATCGTGCTGCATGTCACGCCCGAGGCCGCCGTGGGCGGGCCGCTGGCCTATGTGCGCAATGGCGACCGCATCCGGCTGTCGCTGCGTGAACGCCTGATCGAAGTCCAGGTCAGCGCCGAGGAGCTCGCGCGCCGGGCTGCCGAGGCGCCCCAGACGCGGCCCGAAGCGCCGCGCGGCTACCGCAAGCTCTTCCTGCAAAGCGTCACCCAGGCCGACCAGGGCGTGGACTTCGATTTCTTGCGCGCGGCCGACATGACGCAGAAGGTGCCGGGCCGATGAGCACGCCTGCCGAGCCGGCCGCCTTCACGGCCGAGGCCGCCCGCGACGCCCTGGAGGAGGACATCGTGCTGGGGCGGCTGCATCCTCGCCAGCGCCTGACCGAAGACGAGCTGATGGCCCGCTTCGGCCTCAAGCGCCACGCCGTGCGCAGTGTCCTGGCCAGCCTGGAACTCATGGGCGCGGTGCAGCGCAAGCGCAATGTCGGCGCCGAAGTGCGTGCTTTCCAGGCCGCCGAAGTCGTGGAGCTCTACGCCCTGCGGGAGCTGCTGGAGACGCGCGCCGCCGGCCAGGTCCCCCTGCCGGTGCCGCCGCAAGCGCTGGAGGCGCTGGTCGGCATCCAGCGCGAGCATGATGCCGCCGTCAGCGCCGGCGACGCCCGCGGCGTGTTCCGCAGCAACCAGCGCTTTCATCGCGCGCTGTTCGGGCTGACACGCAATCCCGTACTGGAGCAGGCCATCGAAGAGTATGCGCGCCGCACCCATCCCATCCGCTTCGGCACGCTGGCGCAGCCCGGCTATCGCGAGCGCGCGCGCCAGGAACATTGGGCCATGATAGAAGCGCTGCGCTCGGGCGACCGCGCCGCGCTGATCGATATCTGCGCCCGGCACCTGCTGCCTTCGCGCGATGCCTACCTGGCCGCCGAACGGGCGCGCCACGGCTTGGCGGCCGCCTAGCGGCGCCGCGCCTGGGCCGGCACGTGGGCGCGCAGCACGTCCACCAGCGCCTGCGCGGCCGGCGACAGGCTGCGCTGGCGTGGCGTGACCAGCCCGATGGAGCGCTCGGCCACCGGGCCGGTCAAGGGCCGCTCCACCAGGCCCTGGTGCGCCACCGCCTGGGCGGCGATCCCCGGCAGGGCCGCCACGCCGAAACCGCACTCGACCATGGCCACGATCGTGGCCAGGTGCTCGGCCTCGAAGGCGGGCTGGAAACGCACGCGGTTCTGTAGAAAGGCCCATTCCGTGTACTGGCGCACGCTGCTGGGCTGCACCATCGACACATGGGCCGCGTCCGCGGTATCCAGCCAGCGTAGCGGCGCGCGCGAACGCGCCAGCGGATGATCGGGCGGAATCAGCAGAATGAAGCTGTCGGACATCATCGGCTCATAGTGCAGGTCGGCCTGCTGCGGGTCGGCCGCGGTCAAGGCGAAGTCCACCTCCCCGGCGCGCACCAGGTCGAAGGCCGGCCCCGAGAGCACGTCATGCACCTTGAGCGCCACGCCGGGATGGGCTTTGCGATAGGCCATGAGCACCCGCGGCAACAGGCGCGCCGCCAGTGAAGGCAGCGCCGCCACGGCCACCTGCCCCTGGTCGGCGCGCACGATGCCGCCCACCGCGTCGATGGCCTCGCGGAACGCGGCCTGCAGGTTGGCGGCCTGCTGCAGAAACACCTGCCCGGCCGCCGTCAGGCGCACGCTGCGCGTGCTGCGGTCAAACAGCCGCACACCCAGGGCTTCTTCAATGCGCAGCACCTGGGTCGACAGGGCCGATTGCGACAGGTGCAGCTGCGCGGCGGTCTGGCGGAAATTGAGCGTGCGTCCCAGCACCAGCACGGTGTCGATGTCACGCATCGACAGATTGATGTTCATGCCGCCCCTCATTGATCGACAAGATAGATCATTCTATTGAAAAAATCTGATTCATCAATCAAAGGCGCTTCCTTACACTGCCTGGCACCCCCAACCCCGGAAATCCGCAGCATGAATGCAAGCTCTTATCCCGCCCTGGCCCGCCCCGCCTCGGCCCACGTCGTCGTGGTGGGCGGCGGCACCATGGGCGCCGATGTCGCCGTGGTGCTGGCGCGCGCCCAGTGCCGTTGCACCGTGGTCGAACCCGACGCCGGCCGCGCCGCCGCCCTGCCGGCGCGCGTCCAGCAGAATCTGGCCGCCTTGCAGCGTGCCGAACTAAGCCGCCATGTGACGGTGGCCGCCAGCCTGAGCGATGTGGACTGGACCGGTGTCGGCCTGGTGATCGAGTGCATCCCCGAGCGGCTGGACGTCAAGCAGGCCCTGTTCGCCGAGCTGGAAGAGCGCGCTCCCGCGCAGGCCATACTGGCCAGCAACAGCTCCAGCTTCCCCATCAGCGCCATCGGCCGTGGCCGGGCCACGCGCGCGCGCATGCTGGGCCTGCATTTCTTCATGCCGGCGCACCTGGTGCCCCTGGTCGAGGTCGTCTTGTGCGACGCCAGCGACCCCGCGGCGGCCGATGCCCTGTTCGCCTTCATGCGCCGCTGCGGCATGGTGCCCGTGCGCGTGGCGCGCGACCTGCCGGGCTTTCTGGCCAATCGCCTTCAGCACGCGCTGTCGCGCGAGGCCTTCGCCCTCATCGACCAGGGCATCGCCTCGCCCGAGGATGTCGACAACGCGGTACGCTTCGGCTTTGGCTTCCGCTTCCTGGCCGCCGGCCCGGTCATGCAGCGCGACCACGCCGGCATCGACGTGCACGCCGCCGCCGGCGCCACCATGTATCCCACTTTCTGCAATGATGACCATCCGGCCCGCTGCCTGACCGAGCGCGCCGCCGACGGACGCCATGGCATGAAGGCCGGCGCCGGCTTTTATCACTGGACGCCCGAGACCATCGCGGCCGAGCGCGCGCGCTATGACAAGCTGCTGCGCGCCGGCCTGGAACTGCTTTCGAACGAACTCCCGGAGATCGAACCTTGACCCTGCTGGCCGATTCGCCCCTGATCATCACCGTGGCGCCCAACGGCGCCTACAAGACCGAACGCGACCATCCCGCCGTGCCCATGACGCCCGCCGCGCTGGCCGCGGAAGCGCGCGCCTGCCTGGATGCCGGCGCGGCCATGATGCATATGCATGTGCGCACGGCCGAGGGCAAGCACTCGCTGGATGTGCAGGCCTATCGCGACGCGCTGGCCGCCGTGGACCGCGCCGTGGGGCGCGAATTGCTGGTGCAGGTCACCAGCGAGGCAGCCGGCGTCTACCAGGCAGCCCAGCAGATGGCCATGGTGCGCGAGCTCAAGCCCGAGGCCGTATCCATCGGCCTGCGTGAGATCGCCGTGCCGGACATCGGCGAACAGGCGCTGGCCGCCTTTTTCGCCTGGATCGCCGCCGAGCGCATCATGACCCAGATCATCCTCTACAGCGCCGAGGACCTGGCCCGTTGGCAGGACTTCCGCGCGCGCGGCCTCGTGCCCGAAGGCTGTTGGTCCTTGCTCTACGTGCTGGGCCGCTATGTGGCCGGCCAGCAATCCTCGCCCCACGACCTGCTGCCCTTTTTGCAGGTCGCCGGCCAGACCCTGCCATGGGCCATCTGCGCCTTCGGCCGCCAGGAAAACGCCTGCGTCACCACGGCCGCCGCCTTCGGCGGCCATATGCGCGTGGGTTTCGAGAACAACCTGCTGTTGCGCGACGGCAGCATCGCCCCGGGCAACAGCGCGCTGGTGGCGCAGGCCGCCGAAGGCGGCCGGGTGCTGGGCCGGCCCCTGGCCGACGCCAGCCAGGCCCGCGCCATCTACGGCGCGCTGGGCTGAACGCGCCCGGTTCAGGGCTGGAAGGGCAGCGGGTCGATGGGCGGCTCCATGCCGCTCATCAGGGTGCCCAACAGGGCCGCGCTGCCGCAAGCCAGCGTGAAGCCCAAGGCGCCCTGGCCAATATTGAGCCAGAGGTTGTCGGCCACGCGGGCGCGGCCGATCAGGGGCTTGCCGGTGGGCGTGGCCGGCCGCAGCCCCGCCCACGGACGGGCCTGGCTCAGGTCCAGTGTCGGGAAGGCTTCGGCGACCTGGCGCTTGAGCAGGGCGATGCGCGCCGGATCGATGGCGTTGTCGCGGCTGCCGATATCCACCATCGCCGCCACGCGCAAGGCCTGGCCCACGCGGGCGTAAACGATGCGGCGCTCATAATCGGTCACGCTGATGGCGGGCGCGGTCTTGTCGCCCGGCGCCAGAGGCACCGTGAGGCTATAGCCTTTCAAGGGATAGAGCGGGACATCCTGGCCCAGCGGCTTGAGCAGCGCGCGCGTGCCCACGCCGGTCGCCAGCACCACCGCGTCGGCGCCGATGTCGCCCTGGCTGGTGCGCACCGCGACCACCCGCCGCCCTTCGGTCCACAGGCTGGAGACCTGGGTGCTCATCAGGCATTGCGCGTTGTCCCGCAGACGGTCGAACAGGGCCAGCGTGAACTGATGGCAATCGCCCACCTCTTCGCTGGGCGTGTAGACGGCGCCGGCCAGGCTGCTGCCCATGCCGGCCAGCGCGGGCTCCAGCGCCAGGGTCTGCGCGGCGTCCAGCACGCGCTGCTCGGCGCCCAGGCTGGCCTGGTAGGCGGCCAGCTTGCGCGCTTTGTCGAGCAGTTCGCCGCTGCGATAGGCAATCAGCTTGCCGTTGCGCAGATGGCCGAAATCCAGCTCTTCCTGCTCCAGCAGGCGGTTGAGCACATCACGGCTCAGATACGACAGGCTTTGCAGCTGCGCGGTCGAACGGCGCGCCACATCGGCATTGCAGGCCAGCGCGAACTGCAGGCACCAGCGCCATTGATGCGGATCCAGACGGGGCCGGAAGCGCAGTGGCGAGTCCGAGCGCAACAGCCAGCCCGGCACGCTGGACAGCACCCCGGGGCCGGCCAGCGGCGCGACATAGCTATAGCTCAGCTGCCCGCCATTGGCGTAGCTGGAAACCTCGGCGGGACGGGGCTGGCTGTCGATCAGCACGACCTCGTGGCCCTCGCGCGCCAGAAAGTAGGCCGTGGTCACGCCTATGACCCCGGCGCCGATCACACATACCCGCATAACCCGGCAACCTTGCAAAACGAAGAGAATCCTTCATTTTCCTGGGCGGCCACCCCGGCGGCAAATGCCTATCCCGCCAGCAGCCATAACCTTAGGTTAGGCGGAAGCGCCGCGATGCAGGCGGATGATGGCCGCCTCGGTCGGCTGCGCCACCAGTTCAGCCAGGGTGTGGCGGTCCAGGCTCTCGTAGAAGATGCGCAAGCTGTCATTCAGGACCCCGGCCAGCAGGCAGGCCCCCTGCAATGCACAGGGAGGGCTGCCGCAATCGACCAGGCCCGCCTGGTGTTCCAGGGCCTGCACCAACTGCCCCAGGCGATAGCTGTCGGCCGGCCGGGCCAGGGCCAGCCCGCCGCCCTTGCCCCGGGTGGCGGCGACCCAGCCCTGCTGCGACATGAAGTGCACCACCTTCACCAGATGATTGCGCGAGATGGCGAAGCGCTCGGCGATCTCGGGGATCGTCACGGGCTTGTCGCGTTCGCGGCACTGCGTCAGGTACATCAGGACGCGCAGGCCAAAATCGGTGAATCGGGTCAGTTGCATGGCGGTTGGCGTGAAGGCGGCGCTAGCAGCCCGGCCCGCCGGTGCCAAAGGCCTCGGCATGGATGCGCCGGGCCGGCACGCCCAGCGCGCTCAGGGCTTGGTGTTGCGCCCGCATGAAGGGCAGCGGGCCGCAGAGATAATAATCGGCCTCGGGCAGCACGACGTCATCGGCGATGCGCTGCCAGTCAATGCGGCCAGCGTGATCATAGTCCACGCCCTGGCGGTCGCCCTCGCCCACGTGTTCATAGAACACGTGGCGGCGCACATTGGGATAGCGGCGCGCGGCCTCGGCCACGGCGTCGCGCATGGCATGCGCCGACGCGGCGCGGCAGGCATGCACAAAGCGCAGTTGCCGCGGCGGGCCGCCAGCCTCCTGGCGCTGCAACAAGGCATTGAGCATGGACATCATCGGCGTGATGCCCACGCCGCCCGAGATCATCACCACCGGCGTCTCGCCCTCGGTGTCGAGCACGAAATCCCCTTGCGGCGGCGCCACATCCAGCACATCGCCCTCCTGGACGTGGTCATGCAGGCGGTTGGACACCCGTCCGGCCGGGCCCGTGCCGGCCGGCTCGCGCTTGACGGAAATCCGCAGGCTGTCCTTGCCCGGCGCGTCCGACAGACTGTATTGGCGCGGCTGCATCAGTCCCAGCTCGGGGATGTACAGACGCACCGACAGGTATTGGCCTGGACGGAAATCCGGCAAGGCGCCGCCGTCGGCCGGACGCAGGTAGAAAGATGTGATCTCCGCGCTTTCGGGGACTTTGCCCACGACCTTGAATCCGCGCCAGCCGGTCCAGCCGCCTTGCTTGCTCGCCGAGGCGGCGTAGAGCTGCGACTCCAGGCCCACCAGCACATCGGCCAACTGGCCATAGGCCGCCGCCCAGGCGTTGATCAGCGCGTCGGTGGCCGCCTCGCCCAGCACCTCGCGGATCGAGGCCAGCAGGTGCTTGCCCACGATGGCGTAATGCTCGGGACGGATGCCCAGGCTGACATGCTTGTGCGCGATGCGTTCCAGCACCGGGCCCAGCACGGAGGGATCGTCGATATGCTCGGCATAGGCCGCCACGGCCATGGCCAGCGCCTGCTGCTGCTGGCCGCTTTGCTGGTGGCCCTGGTTGAAGACCTGTTTGAGTTCCGGATTGCCCTGGAACATACGGGCGTAGAAATGGCGCGTCAGGGCCTCGCCATGGGTTTTCAGGACGGGCGCCGTGGATTTGACCTGCTCACGGACGGTTACGCTCAACATGCACTGCTCCTAGAGGTTGCCGGTATTCCGGCTTAAACATGTATTTATTCTACATCTTTAAAAACCTGGGACAACTTGCCGCCCTGCCCGGCGCAGGGTTAAAACACGGGCTTTGCAGCAACCCTCAAGGATTTCCCCATGAGCACCGACACGCTCAAGACCACGCTCTCCGACGCCATGAAACAGGCGATGCGCGCCAAGGACAGCGCCCGCCTGGCGACCCTGCGCTTCCTGCTGGCCGCGGTCAAGCAGAAGGAGGTCGATGAGCGCCGCGACCTCAGCGACGCCGAGATCACCGCCATCATCGAGAAACAGGTCAAGCAGCGCCGCGAATCCATCGCCGCCTTCGAGGCCGCCGGCCGCACCGAGACCGCCGAGCAGGAAAAGGCCGAAGTCGTCGTGCTGCAGGAGTTTCTGCCGCAGGCCGCGGCCGCCGAGGAAATCGATGCCGCCATCGCCGCGGCCATCGCCGAGGTGCAAGGCCAGGGAGTCACCGGCCCGGCGGCCATGGGCAAGATCATGGCCATCCTCAAACCGGCCCTGGCCGGTCGCGCCGACATGTCGCAGGTCTCGCAGCAGGTCAAGGCCCGCCTGGCCTGAGGCTTGCCGCCCTAGAACGCGCCGCCGAACAGATCCGGCTGGCGCGCGCCTTGCCCGGGGTCGGCAAAGTTGCTCATGCCGACCCCGGCCAGCCGATAGTGCGTCTGCGCCGGCAGATCCACCCTCGCGCACAGCCGCCGCGCAATGGCGGCCAGCTCCTCGGCCGACGATGGCGGCTGCGGCAGCGTCAGGCTGCGCGTCAGGATGCGGAAACGGTCGGTCTTGAGCTTGAGCACCACGGTGCGCCCCAGCTGGCCTTTCTTGCCCGCCTGCTCCCAGACGCGGCCGGCCAGGCGGTCCAGGGCCTCGCCCAGTTCGGACAGGCGCAGGTCACGCTCGAACGTGGTCTCGGAAGAGACCTGCTGCAAGGGCTGGTCGGCTTGCACTTCGCGCTCGTCCACCCCTCGCGCCAACTCATACAGGCGTGTGCCGTAGCGGCCGAAATGATGCTCCAGCTCGGCCAGCTCCCGGGTGGCGAGATCGCCCACGGTATGGACGCCCAGGGCCTCCAGCCGCGCCTGGGTCACCTTGCCCACGCCGGGCACTTTGCGCACCGGCAGCGGCGCCAGGAAGGCCAGCACCCGGGAGGGGCGGACCACGAAGAGGCCGTCGGGCTTGTTCCAATCGGAAGCGATCTTGGCCAGGAATTTATTGGGCGCCACGCCGGCCGAAGCCGTCAGGCCGGTTTCCGCGCGGATCTGGGCGCGGATGGCCTCGGCCACCGCCGTGGCCGACGGCAGGCCTTGTTTGTTGACCGTGACATCGAGATAAGCCTCGTCCAGCGACAGCGGCTCGACCAGGTCGGTATGGCGGGAGAATATCTCGCGCACCTGCCTGGAAACGGCCCGATAGCGGTTGAAGTCCGGCGGCACATAGATCGCGTCCGGGCACAGGCGCCGGGCGCGCGACACCGCCATGGCCGAGTGCACGCCAAAGGGCCGCGCCTCATAGGAGGCTGCGCAGACCACCGAGCGCGCGCCCGTCCAGGCCACGATGACCGGCAGGCCCTTGAGCTCCGGGCGGTCGCGTTGTTCGACGGAGGCATAGAAAGCATCCATGTCGATGTGCACGATTTTGCGGGTCGGGACGGTCATGGCTTGCGCGCGGCCGTGCCGGCCGGCCGGACTACTGGATAAATATACGGTAGCACTATTATGACCGAGACTGACCACGGAGGGGACAGCCGCCTGGGGGCGGCCGGGGGTTTCGCGCTACAGTCCAGGGTTTGTCGGCACACCGGCCCATCGGGCCTCTCTCCCCATGACGCAACACAACACGATAGAACGCGCGCCCACGGATTATTTCGGCCTGGAAATCCCCATGATGGACTATCTGGGGCTGATCCCCGAGTCCCTCGACAATGGCGTGGCGCGCTGCCGTCTGCCCTGGCGGCGCGAACTGACCAACAGCCGCGGCCACGTGCATGGCGGCACCATGATGAGCGTGCTGGATTTCACCCTGAGCGCGGCGGCGCGCGGCAACCAGGCCGACATCGGCATGGCCACCATCGACATGACTACCAGCTTCATGGCGCCGGGCCTGGGCGACCTGGTCGTCGAGGCGCGCTGCCTGCGCAAGGGCAGCTCCATCGCCTTTTGCGAAGGCGAGATCCGCGACGAGAAGGGCCAACTGGTGGCCAAGGCCTCGGCCACCTTCAAGCTGGTCGCGCAGCGCCCGGGCGGCGACTGACGCGCGCCCCGCGCCCTAGCGGGGCTGGGGCAGCTTCCAGACCTCTTCCTTGGGCTGGGGATCGCCCGGCATATACGCCACGCAGGAGGGCACGCCGAAGGTGATGGCCTCCTTCATGGCGCGCAGGGCGTCGGCATTCCAGATGCTGCGCCCCCACATATTGATGTGCACGGCCGAGGAAGCCGGGCCGGTGGACGTGATCTCCACCCGTGCCATTTCGTTGCCGCCGAAAGGCGTGAGCACGCGCATCATGGCCGAGCGCTCATTGACCTGGCCGTCCACCCGGTAGCCGCCCTGGCCGACCAGGCAGCGCTCGGCCTGCGCCACGGCGGCGTCATAGGCCGCCTGGACCGGCACCTGGGCCTGCATGTCGGCCGACAGCGCGCCGCCGTTGGGGCCGGATCCGACCGAGCACCCGGCCAGGGCCAGGACAGCTGCGGCAAGCGGGATGGCTTTGAACATGATTCCTCCATAGACTGCGGCGGATTATCCCGCATTCGGGCCGGTTCGACACCTGTCCGGAGGCTGTGGCATGATCGAACACCCCAGGCGCCCGCCCCGATCCGGACGCGGCGCACGCTTTCCGGAGGTCATCTTGCTCAAAACCCTCACGCGCACTCTCCTGGCCGCGGGCCTGATCGGCGCTGCCCTGGGCGCCTCGGCCCAGCCGCCGCGCCAATATCCCCTGAAAGACTTTTTCCGCAATCCGGAGAAGGGGTTCTTCCGCCTGGCCGACGATGGCAAGACCCTGGGCTTCATGCAGCCGGTCAGCATCGAGGGCAGTCCCCCGCGCATGAACATCTATGTGCAGCCGCTGGCCGACGGCCAGCCGCAAGGCCAGCCGCGCAAACTCACCAGCGAAAGCCTGCGCGACATCAGCAACTTCTTCTGGAAGGGCTCGCACACGGTGCTCTACCAGAAGGACTTCGGCGGCGACGAGAACTTCCACGTCGTGGCCGTGGACATCCGCAACGGCAAGGTCACCGACCTCACGCCCTTCGAAGGCGTGCGGGCCGGCATCGAGGACGACCTGCCCGATGATCCCGACCACGTCCTGATCTCGCACAACCAGCGCAACCCCCAGGTCTTCGATGTCTACCGCGTCAACGTCCATACCGGCCAGGCCACGCGCGTGGCCGAGAATCCCGGCAACGTGGTCGGCTGGCAGACCGACCACCGGGGCCGCGTGCGCGCCGCCGTCACCAGCGACGGCCTGAACACCACCCTGCTCTACCGCGACGACGAGCAATCGCCCTTCCGCCCCCTCATCACCACCGACTACCGCACCAGCGTCAGCCCGTCTTTTTTTACGTTTGACGACAAGAAGCTCTACGCGCTGTCCAATCGCGGCCGCGATCGCCTGGCGCTGGTCGTGATCGACCCGGCCACCCCCGATGTCGAAGAGAAAATCTTCGAGGCCGACACGGTGGACCTGGACGCGGCCGGCTACTCGCGCAAGCGCAAAGTCCTCACGCTGGCGGCCTACCAGACCGACAAGCCGCAGTACCGCTTTTTCGACGCGGAAACCCGCCAGTTGTTCGACCGGCTCAAGCAGCACCTGCCCGGTTATGAGTTCGCCCTGCAAAGCTGGAACCGCGCCGAAGACACATTCATCGTGGCGGCCTATAACGACCGCACCCCGGGCGTGCGCTATCTCTACGATGCCGCCCGGGACAAGCTGCATGAGCTGGCCATCATCAACCCCGCCCTGCCCGAAGCCGACATGGCTTCGGTGCGGCCCATCCAGTACACCGCGCGCGACGGCCTGACCATCCACGGCTACCTGACGCTGCCCAAGGGCCGCGATCCCAAGAACCTCGCCTGCATCGTCAATCCGCACGGCGGGCCGTGGGCGCGCGATGGCTGGGGCTACAACCCCGAGGTGCAGTTCCTGGCCAACCGGGGCTTTTGCATCCTGCAAATGAACTTCCGCGGCTCGACCGGCTATGGCCGCAAGTTCTGGGAAGCCAGCTTCGGACAATGGGGCCTGGCCATGCAGGATGACATCACCGACGGCGTCAATTGGCTGATCGGGCAAGGCATCGCCGATCCCAAGCGCATCGGCATCTATGGCGGCAGCTACGGCGGCTACGCCACGCTGGCCGGCGTCACCTTCACCCCCGATCTGTACGCCGCGGCGGTGGACTACGTGGGCGTGTCCAACCTGTTCACCTTCATGCAGACCATCCCGCCCTACTGGAAGCCCATGCTCGAAAAAATGCAGGACATGGTGGGCGATCCGGTGCGCGACAAGGAGCGCCTGGCCGCCACCTCGCCCGCCCTGCATGCGGACCGCATCAAGACGCCGCTGTTCATTGCCCAGGGCGCCAAGGACCCGCGCGTCAACAAGGCCGAGAGCGATCAGATCGTCGAGGCGCTGCGCCGCCGCGGTGTCGACGTCGAATACATGGTGAAAGAAAACGAAGGCCACGGTTTCCATAACGAAGAGAACAAATTCGAGTTCTATGCGGCGATGGAAAAATTCTTCGTCGAACACCTCAAGCCGTGAAGCGGCGCGCGGGCGCGTAAAATAAGCGGGATGCCGCCCACGGGCGGCGTCCCTTTTTTGTCCGCGCACAAGCCCGCCGGCCTGCCCCGCCATGTTTGGTTACGGAAACCTTTGGCCCCCCAGGCCGGTCTATGCGGTTCTGCCCTAGAATCGGCTCCGATGAATCACGCACCGCACTCCCCGGACCGCCCGGCCAAGCCCGGCGGCAAACGACGTCTACTCGTCCAAGCAGGTATCGCCGCCGCCGGCCTGGCGCTGGCCGGCATCGTCACGCTCGGCCTGGCCCTGGCGCTGGCCTGGCCCAGCCTGCCGGAGCTGCACGCCATGACGGACTACCGTCCCCGGGTGCCGCTGCGCGTCTACACGGCAGACAAAGTCCTGATCGGCGAGTTCGGCGAAGAACACCGCAACGTGCTGCGCTTTGACGAGATCCCCGAGGTGATGCGCCATGCCGTGCTGGCCGCCGAGGACGATCGCTTCTATGAACACAACGGCATAGACTGGACCGGCGTGCTGCGCGCCGGCCTGACCAACCTGGTCAAGATGTCCAAGACCCAGGGTGCCAGCACCATCACCATGCAGGTGGCGCGCAATTTCTACCTGTCTTCCGAAAAGACCTATTCGCGCAAGTTCTACGAGCTGCTGCTCACCTACAAAATTGAATCGGAGCTCAGCAAGGACCAGATCCTCGAGCTCTACATGAACCAGATCTACCTGGGCCATCGCGCCTATGGGTTCGCCGCCGCCGCGCGCACTTATTTCGGCAAGGCGCTGGCCGACGTCACGCCGGCCGAGGCCGCCATGCTGGCTGGCATCCCCAAGGCGCCCTCCCGCTCCAATCCCCTGTCCAACTTCGGACGCGCCAAGGCGCGCCAAGGCTATGTGCTGGGCCGCATGCAGGCGCTGGGCTATCTCACCCCCGAGCAGGTCACCGAGGCGCGCGCCGAGAAAATCGTGCTGCGCGGCGCCGAGGGCGGCCCGTCGCACGGCTATGCCGTGCATGGCGAATATCCGGCCGAAATGGCCCGCCAGCTGATGTATGGCGTCTTCAAGGAAGACGCCTATACGCGAGGCATCGATGTCTACACCACCATCGACTCCAAGGCCCAGCAAGCGGCCTACCAGGCCGTGCGCGACGGCGTGCTGGACTACACGCGCCGCGCGCCCTACCCCGGCCCCGAAGGCCAGGTGGACTTGCCCGATGGCATCGAACGCGATGCCCAGGCGCTGGACGACGTGCTCGACGGCGTCCAGGAAGAGCATCCCGACAGCGATGGTCTGTTTGCCGCCGTGGTGCTCTCGGCCAGCCCGGGCGAGGTCAAGGTGGCCCGCAGCAGCAACGACATCATCACCATCAGCGACAAGAAGGCGCTGGCCGTGGTGGCGCGCGCCCTCAACCCCAAGGCCGATTCCAGCCTGCGCCTGCGGCGCGGGTCGGTAGTCTATGTCCACAAGAACGCCGACAGCTGGGAAATCATCAACATGCCGGCCCTGCAGGCCGCGCTGGTCTCGCTGCGGCCGCAGGATGGCGCGATCCGCGCCATGGTGGGCGGCTTCGACTACTACCGCGGCTCGTTCAACCGCGTCACGCAGGCCTGGCGCCAGCCCGGCTCCACCATCAAGCCCTTCATCTATGCCGCCGCGCTGGAGCGCGGCTTCACGCCGGGCACCCAGATCTCCGACCAGCCCTTCATGCTGACCGCCGCGCAGACCGGCTCGCGAGACTGGCAGCCCAAGAACGACAACAACCAGTACGAGCCCATGCTGACGCTGCGCGAAGGGCTCTACCGCTCCAAGAACATGGTCTCGATCCGCCTGCTGCAGGCCATCACGCCGCAATATGGGCAGGAGTACCTGACACGCTTCGGCTTCGAGCGCGAACGCTGGCCGGCCGTGCTGCCCATCGCCCTGGGCGCTGGGGCGGCCACGCCGCTGCAGGTGGCCAACGCCTACAGCGTCTTTGCCAATGGCGGCTACCTGCTCACCCCCTTCCTGATCGATCGCGTGACCGACCGCTCGGGCAAGGTGCTGATGCAGGCCAAGCCCGTGGTGGCCGGCGACGAGACCGCGCGCGCCATCGATCCGCGCACCGCCTGGCTGGTCGACGACATCATGCACGACACCACGGTCAAGGGCACGGCCGCGCGCGTCTACCGCAGCCTCAAGCGCAATGACCTGGCCGGCAAGACCGGCACGACCAATGGCTCGGTCGACGTCTGGTTCTCGGGCTATAACCGCGACATGGTCACCACGGTCTGGATGGGCTTCGACCAGCCGCGCAGCCTGGGCAGCAACGAGTTCGGCAGCGGCCTGGCCCTGACCACCTGGCTGGATTACGCCAGCCCCATGCTCAAGGGCGTGGCCGAGACGCCGCGCGCGCCCCGGCCGCAAGGCCTCATCGCCGACAACGGCAATTACTACTACACCGAGTTTCCGCCAGGCCAGGCCATCGCGGCGCTGGACTTGACTACGGGGGATTCGCTGTCCGACTTCCTGAACAACTTCCGTCCCGCCGACGACAGCGACACCCGCGTCAGGCAGCCCGGCCAGGCCGCGCCCGCGCCGCTGAGCATCCCGGTCCCGGCCGCCCCGCCCGCCGCCCATGCTGTCTCGCCAGCCGCGCCGACGCCCGCCGCGGCGCCGGCCGGCGGCGTGGGCACGGTGCAAGTGCCCAGCGCCATCGCCGCCCAGCCGCTCTGAACTAGGGCCGCGGGGCGCGTGCCGGCCGCGGCCAGGCGCTCAGGCTGCCCAGGTCCAACAACGTGAAATACCCTTCATCCTGCCAGCCGCCTGTGTCGATGTGGTAGACGTTGCCCAGCACCACCGGTTCGGGCACGGGCGTGTGGCCGGCCACCACCGCCCGCACATTGGCCACCCCTGAAGCATCCCCCTGGGCCAGCCGGTCGCGCGACCACTGGGCGCGCCCCCGCGCGCGCCGTCGATGCGCGCGCAGGGTCCCGGCCAGCCGCGACCAGTCGCGCACCGGGCTGTCGGCGTGCAGCAGGCCGACTGTGCCGGCGGCCGTCGCCAGTTCGATCACCACGGGCAGCGCTTCATAGCGCCGCGCCAGCACGCGCTGGCGTTCGGGCGGCAGATCCAGAAACCAGCCGCCGCCGTAGCGCCGCCAGTTATCCTGGTCGACCCGCCCGTTACGGACATGACGCACCGCCAGGTCTTCGTGATTGCCCTGGACCGCGAAAAACCAGGGCTCGTCCAGCCAGGCGACGGCCGACTCGCTTTGCGGGCCCCGGTCGATCAAATCCCCGACGGAAAACAGGCGATCGCGCGCGGGGTCGAAACCATAACGGTCCAACGCCTCGCGCAGGCGCGAAAAATGGCCATGGATGTCGCCCACGGCGACATCCCGGCCGCGAGGATTGGCCGGCAGGCGGAGAATGCCGCCGGCATCGGGAATATGGGTGGACAGCATGCAAGGAATTAAACCACCGCCCCCTGCCCAGTCACAAAATCTTGATTTATGATGTTGCGAATAACTATTATTCTTGGTTCTTTTCCGGAACGATCTCCCGCGCCATGACCGCCGCCGCAAAAATCAAGACCTGGTATCTGGTCCATAAATGGACCAGCCTGGTCTGCACGCTGTTCCTGTTCATCATCTGCGTCACCGGGCTGCCGCTGATTTTCCACCACGAGATCGAGCATCTGCTCGACGAGGGCAAGCCCATCGTCGACATGCCGCAGGACACGCCCATGGCCAGCGTGGACAGGATCGTGGCCACTGCCAGGGCCCAGTATCCCGATGAGCTGGTCGACTACGTCTACTTCGACCCCGACGAACCCCAGGCCTATGTCGGTATGACGCCCGACCAGGCGCGCGCGCGCGAAGTCGGCCACGCCGTGCGGGTGGACACGCGCACGGCCGAGCTGCTTCACGACGGCCCGCTCTACAGCGAGGACCGCTTTTCCTTCATGGGGATCATGCTGTCGTTGCATGTCGATCTCTTCGCGGGGCTGGCGGGCGAATTGTTCCTCGGCTTCATGGGGCTGCTGTTCTGCATCGCCATCGTCTCGGGCGTCGTGCTCTATGGCCCCTTCATGAAAAAACTGGAGTTCGGCACCGTGCGCGCCGGGCGTTCGACCCGCATCAAATGGCTGGACCTGCACAATCTGCTGGGCGTGGTCACGCTGGTCTGGGCTTTCGTCGTCGGGCTGACCGGCGTCATCAACGAACTGTCCACGCCGCTGTTCCGCCTCTGGCAAGCCACGGAACTGACCGCCCTGCTCGAACCCTACAAGGGCAAGCCCGTGCCCAAGCAGCTGGCCGCGCCCCAGGCCGTGGCCGACGCCGCGCTGGCGGCCCTGCCCGGCACCAAGATCACCACCATCGCCTATCCCGGCAATCTCTTTGGCAGCCCGCAGCACTTCACGGTCTGGATGCGCGGCGACAGCCCGCTGACTTCCAAGCTGCACACCCCCGTTCTGATAGATGGCGTGAGCGGCGAACTGACCAAGGTGGCGCAGATGCCGTGGTATCTGACCGCGCTGGAGCTCTCCCGCCCGCTGCATTTCGGCGACTACGGCGGCATGCCGCTGAAGATCATCTGGGCCATCCTGGACCTCATCACCATCGTGGTGCTGGCCAGCGGCCTCTATCTCTGGATCGCCCGCCGCAAGGCCACCGACGCGCGCGTGGCCGAACTGGTGCGCAAGCATGAGCAGGCCGCCGCGCCGCAAGGCAGGCCCGCATGACGCCCCGCCGACAGTTCTGGTTTGTCTGGGGCGCGCCCATCTACCTGGGCTTGCTGGCCGTGTTCGGCCTGCTGGCCGCCTTGCTGGGCACGGGACCGTGGCACTGGGCTTCCTGGGGCGCGCTGACGTGGCCCTTGCTCGTGATCGCCTGGTACTGGCTGCGGCCGCGGGAAAAAAAGGCCCGCGGCTAGCCGCCCCGCTCCAGGCGCGGCTCAGCGCCTGGCCTGGGTGAAGCCCGCCACCGGATGCGGCACATAGGCCGCCTCCAGCTGCGCGATCTCCTCCGCGTCGAGCTTGAGCGCCAGCGCGGCCTGGGCATCCTGCAGATGCCCCGGACGGCTGGCGCCAATGATGGGCGCGGTCACGCCCGGCTGATGCAGCAGCCAGGCCAAGGCGACCTGGGCGCGCGAGACGCCGCGCGCAGCGGCCACATCGGCCACGGCCTGCACCACCTGGCGGTCCGAATCGGCGGTGGCGCGATAAATGCTCTGCAAGACTTCGTCCGTCTCGGCCCGATGGCTGCTCTCGTCCCAATCGCGGGTCAGCTTGCCGCGCGCCAGGGGGCTCCAGGGCAACACACCGATCTTCTGGTCCGCGCACAGGCCCAGCATCTCGCGCTCTTCTTCGCGGTAGATCAGGTTGTAGTGGTTTTGCATGGTCACGAAGCGCGCCCAGCCCCGCTGTTCCGACAGGAACAAGGCGCGGGCAAACTGCCAGGCGTGCATGGACGAGGCGCCGATGTAGCGGGCCTTGCCGGCGCGCACCACGTCGTTCAGGGCCTCCAGCGTTTCCTCGATGGGGGTTTCATAGTCCCAGCGATGGATCTGGTAGAGGTCCACATAGTCCGTGCCCAGGCGGCGCAGGCTGGCGTCGATCTCGCGCATGATGGCCTTGCGCGACAGACCGCCCGCATGGCCGGCGACCGGGAAATACACTTTGGTGGCGATGACGACGTCATCGCGGTTGACGAAGTCGCGCAGCGCCCGGCCCACGATTTCCTCGCTGGAGCCGTCCGAATAGCTGTTGGCCGTATCAAAGAAATTGATCCCCATGTCCAGCGCCTGGCGCAACAGCGGCCGGCTCTGCGCCTCGTCCAGCGTCCAGGGATGTTTGCCGCGCAGGGGTTCGCCGTAAGTCATGCAGCCCAGGCAGAGCCGCGAGACTTTCAGGCCGGTGTTGCCCAATTTGACGTATTGCATGCTTTAGCCCTTGAACACAGCGGGGTCGGGCCCCAGCCGCTTGCCGGTGGGCAGGCCGTCGATGGCCTGCATATCCTCGCTGCTGAGGTCGAAGTCGAAAACATCGATATTGGCCCGGATGCGCGCCGGCGTGACGGACTTGGGAATCACGATCAGGCCGCTTTGCAGATGCCAACGCAAGATCACCTGCGCGGCGCTCTTGCCCAGGCTCCGGGCGATCGCGCCTATGGTGTCGTCGTGCAAGGCCACGCCCTGGCCGAGCGGGCTCCAGGACTCGGTGGCGATGCCGTGATCGGCATGGAAAGCGCGCAATTCGCGCTGCGCGAAGCCCGGGTGCAGTTCGATCTGGTTGACCGCCGGGATGACATCGGTGGCCTCCATCAACAGGGTCAGGTTTTCGCGCGTGAAATTGGACACCCCGATGGAGCGGGTCAGGCCGGCCTCGCGCAGCTCGATCATGGTGCGCCAGGCGTCCACGAAGGCGGTGCTGCCGGCCACCGGCCAATGGATGAGGTAGAGATCGACGTAGTCGAGGTCGAGCTTGCGCAGGCTTTCCTCGAGGGCCTGGCGGGCATGATGATGGCGGTCGTTCCAGAGCTTGGTGGTCACGAACAGCGCCTCGCGCGCCACGCCAGCCGCCTTCAGGCCCTCGCCCACGCCAGCCTCGTTGCCGTAGATGGCGGCAGTGTCCACCGAGCGGTAGCCAGCCGCCAGGGCGGCCTGGACCGCCGCGCTGGCTTCGCTGTTGGGGACTTGCCAGACGCCCAGCCCGAGCTGGGGCATGGAGTTGCCGTCATTCAACGGCATGACAGGAACGCTAGTCGCCATACAACCTCCTGGAATAGACCCGCCCCTTCAGCCGGCAGCGGTATTGCAGACCATCATAGCGTCGTGGACGATAATCCGGAGATTTCCCCTATCCCGCGGCCGGAAATGCCGCCCGCCATCCCACGATATGCCCGCAACCCTTTCCCGAGCGCCGCGCGGCGGCCTGGCCACCATCCGCACCCTGCTGCCCTATCTGTGGCCGCCCGGCCGCCCGGGCCTGAAGGCGCGCGTGGTGCTCGCCGTGCTCAGCCTGATCATCGCCAAGGCGGCGGTGGTCTATGTCCCCATCCTGTACAAGCAGGCCATCGACGCGCTGGGCCAGGGCACGCCCGGCGCGCTGGTCGTGCCCGTGGGCCTCATCCTGGCCTATGGCGCGGCGCGCGTGCTGTCGCTGCTGTTTTCGGAGTTGCGCGACGCCATCTTCGCCCGCGTGGCGCAGCACGCCATCCGCGCGGTGGGCCTGCAAATATTCCGCCACCTGCATGGCCTGGGCCTGCGCTTTCACCTCGAGCGCCAGACCGGCGGCCTGACGCGCGCCATTGAGCGCGGCACCAAGGGTATCCAGACCCTGCTGACCTTTCTGCTCTTCAATGTCCTGCCCACCTTCTTCGAGATCGGCCTGGTCTGCGTCGTGCTCTGGAAGATGTTCGACGGCTGGCTGGCTCTGGCCACCGGCCTGACGGTCACCCTCTACCTGGCCTACACCTTGATCGTCACTGAATGGCGCGCCAAGTTCCGCCGCCAGATGAACGAAACCGATTCCCAGGCCAACACCAAGGCCGTGGAAAGCCTGCTGAACTACGAGACCGTCAAGTATTTCGGCAATGAAGAACACGAGGCGCGGCGCTACGACAGTTCGCTGCGCAGCTATGAGCGCGCCGCGGTGCGCAGCCAGGTCAGCCTGTCCATCCTGAACATCGGCCAGGCGCTCATCATCTCGGCCGGCCTGACCGTGGTGATGTGGATGGCCGCCCAGGGCATCGCCCAGGGCCGCTACACGCTGGGCGATTTCGTGCTGGTCAACACCTACCTCCTGCAGCTCTATGATCCGCTGAGCTTTTTCGGCTTCATCTACCGCGAGATCAAACAGGCGCTCATCGATATGGAACGCATGTTCGAGCTCCTGGGCCAGGACCGCGAGGTGGCCGACAAACCCGATGCGCCCGCCCTGCGGCTGCAAGGCGGAGCCATCGAATTCCGCGACGTGGTGTTCGGCTACGACGACCGCCGCCCCATCCTCAAGGGGGTCAGCTTTGAGGTGCCGGCCGGCAAGACCGTGGCCGTGGTGGGCAGCTCAGGCGCGGGCAAGTCCACCCTGGCGCGCCTGCTGTTCCGCTTCTATGACGTCAAGCAGGGCGCCATCCTGATCGACGGCCAGGATATCCGCGGCGTCAGGCAGGACAGCCTGCGCGCCGCCATCGGAGTGGTGCCGCAGGACACGGTGCTCTTTAACGACAGCATCCAGTACAACATCGCCTATGGCCGTCCCGAGGCCAGCGAGGCCGAGATCCAGGACGCGGCCCGCCTGGCCCATATCCACCAGCTGATCATGAGCATGCCCGAAGGTTATCGCACCATCGTGGGCGAACGCGGCCTGAAGCTGTCGGGCGGGGAAAAACAGCGCGTGGCCATCGCCCGCACCATCCTCAAAAATCCCTGCATTTTTCTCTTTGACGAAGCCACCAGTGCGCTGGACTCGCACACCGAGCGCGAGATCCAGGACAACCTGCGCGAGGTCAGCCAGGGCCGCAGCACGCTCATCATCGCCCATCGCCTCTCGACCATCGCCGATGCCGACGAAATCATCGTGCTGGCCGAAGGGCGGGTGGTGGAACGCGGCCGCCACGCCGAGCTGCTGGCGCGCAAGGGCCTGTATGCCGGCATGTGGGCGCGCCAGCGGGAGTCGGGCGCTCCCATCGCCGTCTGAACCGCCGGCGCCCATGGCAAAATGGGCGCCGGCTGTCTTCCGGAATACCCGTATGTCCCAATCCTGTGCCGTGCGCGTGTGCGACGCGCAATCCCTGGTCGATGGCGGCCTGGGCGTCAAGCTGCCCGTCACCGATGGCGCGGGCCGCAGCACCGTCTTCTTTGTCCGCTACCAGGGCAAGGTCTACGGTTATCTCAACCGCTGCACCCATATCGGGGTCGAGATGGACTGGGAAAACAGCTTTTTCACGCGGGCGGGCGACCTGCTCATGTGCGCCCGCCATGGCGCCACCTTCCGTCCGGATACAGGGGTGTGCGTGGGCGGCGCCGCGAAAAACAGCCGCTTGACCGCCCTGCAGGTCGAGGAGCGCGACGGCGCGGTCTATTGGCAACCCACGGGCAAGATACAGCCGCTCTGATACGGGCTCAGTCTTCCTCGGGCGGCACCCAGGCCGCATCCGGCATCGGGTCGGGCACGCCCTCCTCCGTGACAAGGCGCACTTGGTCCAGGGCATTGCGGGCGGCCGACATGGCCTCGACCGTGCTGCGGAAACGCCGCGACAGAAAAATCTCGAACACCAGCGGCGCCTCGGGCGGCGGAGGGGTCTCGCCCTCGGCCGGCGGCGGGCCGGGCAGCCGCGAAGTCTCGATGAAAGCACGAGGCGGTGTCCGGCCTTGGGGCTGGGTGGCATAGGCCACGATGCTGAAGCCGTTCAATACCTTCTGCGCCATCTTGCTTCCTTCATTGTCCGGTCACGACACCAGAAATTGACGGCCGCCTGGCCGCCCAACTTAAATCCCGCTCACGGCGCCAGGCGGAACCCTAGATCCGCCCCCCATTTATCGGTCTCGCGCAGCCACTTGGCGCCGCACTCGATGCAACGGAAATGGTCTTCGCGATGCGACTCGCGCCCGCGCTGCGTAGGCTGCGTGTATCCCTGGTGGCCCAACTGCTGATGCGGCACGACCCCAGAAAGCCCCGGCTGGATAGACTGACACGCAGGACACATCACACTCATGGCTTCCCTCTTCAATAATTGCCAAATTGTAAGGGATAGCCACAAATAGGGCGAAGGAGGTAACGAATAACATCAGCGCCCTGGCGGCGTCAGGGCTGGCCGACGTAACCCGTCCAGAGGTGATAAGGCGTGGTGCTCGGCATATCGTGCCGCAGGACCTCGCCTTCCGGCCCCAACACCTCGTGCCAGCCGCCGGCGTGCAGGAAGCGCCCGCGCAGCGCCTGCAGCTGCCTTGGGCGCCGCGGGCTGGACATCAGGGCCAGATACCGCGCGTATTCGGTCTGGGCCCAGATACGCTGCCGGGCGTCGATGATCGTGCCGTCAGGAGCCAGCGCGGCGCACACGCCCCAGGTCTGGGGCGCCACCCCGTGTGCCTCGGCCCAGGCCGCCGCCCGGGGAATCACCGCGGCCAGCTCCAGGCCGGCGAAGACCTCGGGCGCGCTATCGAGCAGCGCATACCATTCGAACTGGTGGCCAGGCTCGATACGGTTGTCCGCCGTGCCCCGCGCCAACTCCATCACGCAATGCGTGCCGGCATCGACATAAACGTCAAAGACCTGCTGCGCCAGCTCACGCAGGCGCTGCGCGAACCAGGCCGGCTCAACCAGCCCGGCCGCCGCCAGATAGGCCTCGGTCAGGTGCATGACGGGATTCTGCTCGTGGCCGCGCAGCAGGCGGCCGTCCGCCGCGCGGGCGGCAATATACAGGCCCTGCTCATCACGAAAGCGGCTCTCGATATCGCGCACCGTCGCCAGCAGCAGCTTGTGCGCGTCGCTGCGGCGCGTGCGCTCGAAGAAGACGGCGCAGGCCAGCACCACGAAAGCATGGGTGTACAGGTCCTGCGTGGTGTCCAGGGGCTGGCCCGCGGCATCGACGCTGTAGTACCAGCCACCTGCCGGATTGCGGAAATGCCGCGACAGGGCATCGAACAGGCGAGCGGCATGCGCCTGGCCTTGCGGCGCGCGCGAATAAATGAATATCTGTCGCGCACAGGCCATGGCGCGATAGCGCGTGACCGGCAAGGGGCGAGCCGTCGCGCCGTCCAGGGCTTCGACAGGCAGATCGAGCTGGGCATTGAAACCCGCGTTGCGCCACAGGGGCAGCACCACGTCGCCATAATGCTGGCGCAAAAGAGACAGGATGTCGGCGAGAACGGATGGGGACATGCTTGCTGGCAAAGGAGATGCATCGCAACCGGCTTGCAGGATAACCCAAGTCGCCGGGCGGGCCCCAGAAACGACGAGGGCCGGCCCTGCTGCAGGGACCGGCCCGATCGTCAACAATGGTCAGGTTCAGCGATATACGTTCTCGCGCAGCCAATCCTGCGCAAACGACTCCGCGCGATCGCGCGCTTCATCGAGCGAAGCGCACTGGCCCAGGTAGGAAAACGCGGCGTCAATCTCGGTGCCGCCTTCGGCCGTCACGGTCAGCAAAACCCCATATCCGCCTGTGTCCATCGCGGCGGTAGACAGGTCTATCAGTACTTCCTGGTCGCGAAGCTGCATGGCGTCCTCCCAGTTTGCTTCAAGCCGGCCGGCTGGCCGTCTTGTGGAGGGCGGAAACTTCCCGCCTTTATTTCTTGGACTGTCCCAATGCCTGCAAGTTCAACCGTCCGGTGAGCGGGTTGCGCAACAGTGTGTTCCTTTATCCCCCTTAATGACGATGAATCGCTCCCGGCCCCTCCATGTGCAGTGCCAGCCTGCCTTTCTCCGTGATCACCAGCTGGCCCTGCTCGCCGCGCTGGACACAGCGCAGCGTCAACAACGCTTCGGCGAAATTCGCCGGCACCTGCGCCTCACCGCCCTGCTCGGCGATGATTTGCAGCCAATAGGCCAATTCTCCTTGTTGAAACGGGTGCCTTGCCATCTGAACCCCAAACTGAAAGCGCAGAACATATCATGCCCGCTTCCGGCGCCTTGCGGGCGCCTGAAACAATTTTCCTCTTGCAGGCGGCACGGCATCGCACTACATTGAAATCGCCGTGCTGCTGACACCCATTGCGTGCGCAAGCCGGCAAGAGCGCCTCAGACTCATCCGCGAGCTGAGGCGCTCTTCATTTGTGTCGCGCCCGCCCTCCACGGCCTGGAACCAGTGTGCCGCCTGTGGCGCGCCCAGGCCTCTCAAAGTGCAAGCCTTCCCGTCCTTTTTTGACTTACCGGCCGCCTGCGCGGCGGGCCGGCAACACGTCCCTACGCCTTTCTACATTGCGCAAGGTTTGCGCAATGCAATAATGCGGCGCAGCATTTCCGGCCCGCCAAGCGCAGGGTTTCGGGGCCTTTGCGCCGCTGGCCCGGTCTCGGACACCTCGCGTCGCCATTGACGCGGCGCAACCGGACAGCCGCCTGCAGCGCAACAGGCCTTGCCACCGCCTGATCCGCCCCTGGAAAACCCTAGGACACTTTCAGCACAAGGGGCGCACAATGAAATCACAACAGCATGAACAAGGCGCCGCGATCCCGCGACGCCGTTGTGCCCCTAGAGGGTGTGACGGAGGCAACATGACCTATGTAGCAGTCTGTTCGTTGTTGGTGATCCTGGCCATCGTCGGTCTCGTCGTGAAAACCTGGCAGTCGGCGGGCACTGAAGTGGCAGCGAAAATGTCCGCCGCCCTCGCGGGGTCGACATATGCCTTTCTCCTGATCATACCGTTGGGCTTTTTGCTCGTATCGTCCCTGGAGTAAGGCGCAAAGAAAAATCCCGGCGAGCCGGGATTTTTCTTTGCCGCGGCGCCATTCAACGCCGCCGGCGTATGGCGCCCGCCACGCGGCCCAGCAGATACGCCGCCGCGCCCACCGCCACCAGCGCGCCCACTGGATGGCGCCGCACCAGCGACTGCACGATATCGGCCACATCATCGATGCTGTCGGCGGCCGTGCCCACCGCGCCCTGCACCTTGCCTTCGACCTGATGCGCCAGCCCGCGCGCGCGCAGCCGGGCATCCTCCAATATCGTGCCGGCGGTCTCTTCGCTTCGGCCCGCCAGTTCCTTCATCTTGCCCGTCACCGTATCTATCGACATCGTCAGCTCCCGTCGTGGCGCCGCCCCCCGGGGCGGCGCGCCTCTTTACAGATCCAGCTTGTTGATCTTGGCCCCTTCCAGCGACACCCCGGCCATCAGGCCGGTGTTGTTCATGACAAAACCCACCACCGGCTGCCGGGCGGTATTGGTGTCGATGCGGCCGTTGGCCCCGATATTGGCCACCGCCACCGAGGCATCGGCGCCGGCGGTCCAGCCATTGCTCTTGCGGAAGCTATCCAGGGCATCCTGCGTCATGAACAGCAGGATGACGGCCTTGGACTGCGCGCCGGCCTGGAAACCCACCGAGCCGGCGGTCGTGCTGTAGTAGCCGGCATTGGCGCCGCCCACGCGCAACACGCCCTTGCCATACTGGGCGCCGACGATGAAACTGCCGCTCACCACTGCCGGGAAGACCAGCACGCCCTTGGCCCTTTCGACCATGGCGCGCGAATCGGGCGAGGCCTGGTACAGGCGCGACAAGGCGCTGTCCGCGCCGGAGTTGATTTCCTGCCGCTGGCTTGCGGCCGTGCCGCTGTCCTGGGGCTTGGTCGTCGTGCAACCCGTGAATACCAGCCCTGCCAGCGCCACCGCCGCGGCGGCCATCCCCGCGCGCCGGGTTCGAGTGTAGGCATCAAACATGGGACTCTCCTTCCGTGGTTGAAGTCCCTTTCACCTTAGCAAAGCGATGGCACCCGATCGCAACAATCCGGCGACAGATGGACTGCAAATGCTACGGACCGTAAGCCATCCGGCCGGCGCGCCGCTCCCCGGCGGCGCCCGGCGCCGCCTCCGGGGAGGGACGATACATCTGGTCATGCCTGTGCCCCGGCATGCGCCCCCCGGCTGCCGGCGACCATGGCCATGGCCGCGCCAGCGCTGCCGCAATGCGCCCTTATCCGCTACGATTGCAGCACACTTGAATGGCTCGGCCTTGAAACGCAATTCGCTCATGCCAGAAATCAACCTCGATGCCACCGACATCCGTATCCTGAACGAGTTGCAGCGCGACGCGCGCCTGTCCAATGTCGAACTGGCCCAGCGCGTCAACCTTTCACCCTCGCCCTGCCTGGCCCGTGTGCGGCGGCTGGAGGCCGACGGCCTGATCGACCGCCGCGTGACCTTGCTCAATGCGCGCAAGCTGGGCCTGAAGGTCAATGTCTTCATCCAGATCTCGCTGGACAAGCAGCGCAAGGCGGCGCTGGACGTCTTCGAGCGCGAGATCGCCGTGCTGCCCGAAATCATGGAGTGCTATCTGATGTCGGGCGACGCCGATTACCTGGTGCGCGCCCTGGTCGAGGATGTCGATGCCCTGGAGCGGCTCATCGTCGAACGCATCACGCGCATCCCCGGCGTGGCCAGCATCCGCTCGAGTTTCGCGCTCAAGCAGGTGCTATACACCACGGCCGTGCCGCTGCGCTAAGCGTCGCGCTCGTCGATGCGGCGCAGGCGTCCCTGCAGGCGGTGGGCCAGATCGGCATAGTGCTGGGCCAGTTGGCGCAGCTCGGCCTCGTCCAGGTCTTCGGCGTCGACCAGGCTGTCGCTGGCGCCCTTGACCGCCAGCAATAGCTCGTCGAGCTTGAGATGCAGGGCTTGGCTGTCCTTGTTCTGGCTTTGCTGGATCAGAAAGACCATCAGAAAGGTGATGATGGTCGTGCCGGTATTGATGACCAGCTGCCAGGTTTCGGAATAGCCGAAGAGCGGCCCGCACACCGCCCAGCCCAGCACGAGCGCCACCGCGCCGGCAAAGGCCAGGGAACTGCCGGTCCAGCGCGTGGCAAATCGGGCGAAATGGTCGAAACCGCGCGCCATGCGCGAGGCAGCCTGCGGCTGCGCGGCGGTCGTGGCCCGCCGAGGCCTGGACTGGGTCATGATTCATCCCCCCTGATGGTCGCCCACCGACCATAGCGCGCCAGCCTGCCGCGGGCAATCGCCTACACTGGCGTTTTGCATCAGGAATTAACATGGACAACCAGGAAGTCCTCGTCGCCTTCGCCCAGGCCATCCAAGAACTGGCCGCCAAGACCGCCGCCGCCGAATCCGCCCTGCACTGCCTCATCGAGGCGCAGGATGCGCAGGCACGCGCCCGCTTCGGCGCCGCCTTCGAAAACATCGCCGCCGGGCTGGTCCAGCCGCGGGCCGACCGCCCCTTGACCGGACATGCGCTTGCCCAGCTGACCCTGGCCGTCAATGCCTACCTGGAGGCGGCCGGCCGGCCGCCGCTGCAAGCGCCGGCCGCCTGACGCGCCGCGCACCTTGTGCTTTCCCGGACTGCCGCGAGACGGCGTTTCGCGGTAGGATCGCACAAGCCGGCCGCGCCGACGGCGCGGCCTGCCCGGGTCTTTCCGAGTGCGGCACTTCAGGGGACGACATGAGCAAGGCCAACGTACTGCGACTGTTGCATCTTTCCGATACCGATCCCGCCGTGGCGGCTCGCCTGCGGCCCCTGGAACGCTGGAGCGTCGCGGCCGCCGCCGAGACACTTGCCGCCCTCTCGCACGAGTTCGGCCTGCCTTTCACCGCCGAACAGGCGCGCGCGGCGCTGGCCAGCCGCGAAGGCCTGCCTTTGTACACGGCCGATACCGGCCGCGGCACCAACCGCGACCCGGGCTAGCGTCCTCCCCGGTCAGGCAGCCGCCGCAAACGCCGGGTCAAAGCTCACCTCCCCTGCCGGGATGGGGCCGTCCAGGCCATGCACCAGCACATACATGGGCGGCACGCCGGCCACATGCAACTGCGGCATGGCCGTGAATCCGAAACGGGCGTAATAGGCCGGGTCGCCCACCAGCACGCAACCCGCCGCGCCGCGCTCGCGCAAGGTGGCCAGCGCGCGCACCATGAGCTGGGTGCCGATCCCCTGGCGCTGGCGCGCCGGCAATACCGAAATCGGGCCCAACCCAAACCAGCCGGGCGTGCCATCGCCGATACGCACCGGCGACAGCGCCACATGCCCGACCAGCTGCGCGCCGTCCTGGGCGACCAGCGATACCGTCAGCCGCCCCGTGCGCCGCAAGGCCCGCAGAATGAGATGTTCGGTATGAGAGGTATGCGGCGCCTGCTTGAAGGCCGCCAGCGTCAGCGCCTCGATAGCCGGTGCATCGGTCGGAATTTCCGTTCGAAATATCAGCGTCATGGCATCGTCTCCCCGCGTCGCCCCTGCATGGCCGCGTCTGGAGCATAGTCGCACAAAGCCCATTGCCACGCACTCGGGCGCTGGAGTATTAATAGCGGCACAAGAACCAGAGAGGGCACCATGGCGCAACAGGCACGCATCCATATCAATCGTCCCGTCTTCTTCACCTCCGGCGCCTTCATTCTTGCCCTGGTGCTGTTCGCCGTGCTGGCGCCGGCGCGCGCCCAGCGCCTGTTCGGGGCGCTCCAGGACTGGATCTTCTCCAATGCCAGCTGGTTCTACATGCTGGCGGTGGCCACCATCCTGGTGACCATGGTGCTGGTGGCCTTCAGCCGCTACGGCGACATCAAGCTGGGCCCCGACCACAGCCAGCCGGACTACCGCGACCCCACCTGGTACGCCATGCTGTTTGCCGCCGGCATGGGCATAGGCCTGATGTTCTTCGGCGTGGCCGAGCCGGTGATGCACTTCCTGGATCCGCCGCTGGGCCAGGGCGGCACGCCCGAAGCCGCGCGCGAGGCCCTGAGCATCACGTTCTTTCATTGGGGCCTGCACGGCTGGGCGGTCTATGCGGCCGTGGCGCTGATCCTGGCGTACTTCTCCTTCCGCCACGGCCTGCCGCTTACGCTGCGCTCGGCGCTCTACCCCCTCCTGGGCGAACGCATCTACGGCCCCATCGGCAACGCGGTGGACATCTTCGCCATCATCGGCACGGTCCTGGGCGTGGCCACTTCGCTGGGCCTGGGCGTGGCCCAGATGAATGCCGGGCTGAACTATCTCTTCGACATCCCCATCAGCATCCCGGTGCAGATCGTGCTCATCGTCATCGCCTGCGGCCTGGCCACGCTGTCGGCCGCCAGCGGCCTGGACAAGGGCGTGCGCTACCTGTCGGAAGCCAATATGGTCCTGGCGGTGCTGCTACTGCTTTTCGTGCTGTTCACCGGGCCTACCGTCTTTCTGCTGCAAGCCTTTGTCGAAAACGTCGGCGTCTATCTTTCCGGCATCGTAGCGCGCACCTTCAACCTCTATGCATACGAACAGACGGATTGGATAGGCGGCTGGACGTTGTTCTATTGGGGCTGGTGGATCGCCTGGTCTCCTTTCGTGGGCGTGTTCATCGCACGCATTTCTCGCGGACGCAGCATCCGCCAGTTCCTGGGCGGCATGCTGTTGGTACCCACGGGTTTCACTTTTTTCTGGATGACCGTCTTCGGCGATACCGCCATCTACCACATCCTCACCGGCGGCATGGCTGATTTCGGCCAGGCCATACGCGCCGACAGCACCCTGGCGCTGTTCGTCTTCCTGGAACAATTCCCCTGGACCGCCGTGGTGTCCTTCTTCTGCGTGGTCATGGTGCTGATCTTCTTCGTCACCTCGGCCGACACGGGCGCGCTGGTGGTCGACATGCTGGCCTCGGGCGTGGACGACGCACCGGTCTGGCAGCGCGTCTTCTGGTCGGTGCTGATGGGCGCGCTGGCCATCGCGCTGTTGCTGGCCGACGGCCTGAAAGCGCTGCAGACCGCCACGGTCGCCAGCGCCCTGCCCTTTTCCATCGTCATCCTGATCTCGATCTATGGCCTGCTCAAGGCGCTCAAGCTCGACAGCGCCAAACGCAGGCTGCGCTACCGTCGCACCAGCCGCGGACCGGTGCGGCCGCAATCCGAGACCTGGCAGCGCCGCTTGCGCAACATGGTCATGATGCCGCGCCGCGCCCATGTGCAACGTTTCATCGCCGACGTGGCCCGCCCGGCCATGGAAGACGTGGCGGAAGAACTGGCCAAGGAAGGCTATGCCAGCCAGGTCGAGGACGGCGAGGACGGCCGGGTCGCGCTGCGGATCGCCCACCACGGCCAGTACCTGGACTTCACCTACGCCGTCATCCCCATGGCCGAAATACGGCCCAGCCTCACGCCAGAAGAGGCCCGCGACGAAGAAGAGCGCCGCTACTTCCGCGCCGAGGTCCATCTGGGCGAAGGCGGCCAGGACTACGACATCATGGGCTGGAGCCGGGCCGAGGTCATCGGCGACATCCTGGACCAATACGAACGCCACCGCCACTACCTGCATGTCGTAAGCTAGCAAGGCCGCCGCGGGCTTGCCCGAGCGGCCCGCGCCACACCGCAGGCCAAGGACCGATGCGGCCGCGTTCAGCGCGCGTCCGGCGGCAACAGGCGCATGCCGGTGCGCCGCACGAACTCCGCGTAGCTGATCGGCGCCTGCGCCCGCGTATCGGGGCTGTTGGCCTGCCAATGCACCCAGGCGCGATGCGTGGTCGCGTCATAGACCACCTTGAACAGCGTCTCGGGCACCGCCACGCCATTGCCGATCCGTTTGGGGTGCGCGGCGTAGACCGGGCCGGTATACACGTAGACGTCGCCGGCCGCGCGCAAGACATATTTGCGCGTGTCCTGCTCGATCCGGCTCCAGGGGCCGGCATTATGCTTCTGGTCCTGGGGCACCATATTGGCCAGCGAAAAACTCTGCGCCATGCCCTCCCGCGTCGCCATATCGCCGGCCGGCGCCATGTGGCCGCGCGAATATCCCGAGCCCCGATAATCGTCCAGCTCGGCCCGCTCGGCGCGCGGCAGACGCGCCTCGGCGTAGAACTTGTCCGTGCGCGGCATGCCCTGGGCCTGGCTGATATGGGCCCGGTTCAAGCGTTCAGCCACCAACACGGGCGTCTTTGTCTGCCCGTTATGCAAAACGGCGAAGGAAGAAAAACACAGCTCGCGCAATCCTGGGCTGAAAGGCACCGCGGGCAACTGCCCGGCCGGGAAAAACTGCGGGCATTGCGCAAACTGCGTCTGGACCACATTCCCGGAAGGCACCACGGCGGGCGCCACCTGTGTCTGCGCAGGCCATCCCAGGCGCGCCAGGATATCGGCGGGCGAAATCGAAAACTTCGGGCCCAAGGCATATGTGGCCGCGCCGAAAGTGGCAATCGACGAAACGACCAGGGCCCGGAAAAACCGGCTGGAACGATTGGCGGATCGGGAGACTGAAGGGCGTCGCTTTGTTGTGGATACTGCTTTTCTCTTGCGCGTCATACTGCTTCTGGCGGACCTGCCGGTATTTGGAAACTGCCGGTGCCGCGATTGTAGAGGAGCGCATCATGATTCACGCCCGGGCGGCGGCGGGCGCGAGGGGAAAATCCGGACCCCGGCCTCGTGCAGAAACACAAAGGCCTGGACCGGCTTTACCGGCCCAGGCCTGCAGCAAACGGGCGCGCTCAGCAATTACCTTTCTTCGCCTGCCCGGGAGGACAGAAGCCGCCGCCGCCACCACCGCGATACGGATCCACTACGACCGCGCCGCCATCCGGTGTATAGACCGCGCAGCCGGCCAATACGGACGCCATCAGGGCAAGACCCAACAAGATTTTCATAAGTGTTCCGGCAAATGAGCAAGGTGGCGCCAGTGTAGTGACCAACGCTGCAACAAGGTTCAAATTGCCGTTACCGAATCCGGCATCGACGGCGGGCCGCCCGCGGTTCGTCGCCCAAGCCCTGGCTGAAATGACGAAAGCCGCTAGCGATTGCTCGCTAACGGCTTTCTTTTTTGGTCGGGACGGCGGGATTCGAACTCGCGACCCCTTGCACCCCATGCAAGTGCGCTACCAGGCTGCGCTACGCCCCGAAAGAGAACGAAACTATAGCAGAAAAAAATTAAGCGTGCACGGATCGAACCCGTTTTTTGTCGTTGCACAGGATTTTTTTTTGCGGCTTTGCTCAAGGAAGAAGCAAAGCCGCGCGCCTGCCGCGCCAAAATGCTCAAGCCTTGCGCAAAGCCGCTGATTTCAAGGCCCATCGCGGACCTGCTGCTCACTTCGGACTCCGGCACCGTAGCCCGCCGCGCATCCTTCTTGGCGCAAGCGCCAGAACGATGGCGGGTATCCGATGATTCGTTGATAAAATCCGCGCGCTTGTTCCGATTCGGGACCGCGTCCATGCACGTCCCCAAACCGTGGTCTTGCCATGAGGAGCATTGGAAGGTGGGAGATACGCAAACCGGACGCGGCCGCGCCCATGTCCTGGCCGTGCTGGCGGCGCTGGCAACGGTATTGGCGCTGCAGGCGGCCCTGCCCGGACACGATGCTCCGCGACAAGCGACGATGTCCGGCCATATGGGCAACCTCGGCGCGGACTACGAAACCCAGCAAGCCGGGGCCCAACGCCTGGGACAAGCGCTCGAGCGCGGCGAGGCGGTCGTGGTTCTCGGCTCTTCCGAGCTGACCAGCGCCGATCTGCGCTTTATTCCGTACAAGTTTCTCAGCGATGAGCTGGCCATGCCTGTGCTGGCCTACGGCCATGCCTATTTCCAGTCGCTGGGGATGTATTTCCTGCTGGCCTCGCAGGAAGAAAAGCTATCGCCGCAATCGCGCCTGGTCATCATGGTGTCACCAGGCTGGTTCGACTCGCGGGGCCTGAACCGCGAGGCCTTCAAGGAGCATGTGCTGCCTTTGCTGCCGCGGCTGCTCGGCCACGACGAGGCGCGCCACGCCTTGCTGCAATGGTGGAACCGGCGGGGCAATGCCGAGGTGGCGCGCGCGGCGCTGGCCGAGCTGGGCTTCAAGCTGCGCGGGCAGGCCGAGCAGACATTGCGTCTTTGGCGACAGCCCGCGATGGCCAGCGCCGAGCCGGCGGCGCCTATCCCTTGGCGCCGCCCGACGGCCGATTGGACGCGCTTGCGCACCGAGGCGGCGGCCCAGGAAACCACCTTCATGGCGAGCAATCCCTATGGGGTCCGCCAGGATTATCTGGACAAATACCTGGGCAATCTGACGCCGGACCGTCTGCTGGCCTTTTCGGACAACTTCGAACCGGCCACGGAACTGGCGGATCTGGAACGCTTGATGGCTTTGCTCGCGCGCCACCAGGCAAAAGTCCTGTTTGTCCTGCAGCCCTTCAATCCGCTGGTCTACCGCGACCTGGACCGTTTCGAAGCCACGCGGCTGCGGATCTCCGTGCTCTGCAAGCAGTATGCGCTGGCCTGCATGGATATGTATGGTGTCCAGCCCTATGCCTTGGGCACGCTGCGCGACAGCCAGCATCTGGGCGAACTGGGCTGGCTTGATGTCAGCCGCAAGATCGTGGAGGTGGTTGGAGAATGAAGCGTTTCCTGCGCCTGTATCTGCTTTATCTGGGGCTTGCCCTGACGATACTGCTGCTTTGCGACACGTCGGCCAATCTGGGCCGGCCGATCACGGTCGAGTTCCAGTATCAGCAGTTCTAGCCGTCCGCGAACAAAAAACCCCGCGCGGGCGCGGGGTCGTCAGTCCGGCAAGCTTCTTCAGGCGGCGGGCCGTTGTCCCAAGGCCTGGTTGAGGCTGGCGGAAATATCGTTGAGTTCGTTGCGCAGCGACTGCAGCTCGGCGGCGGACAGCCGCACCGCGGCTTCGGCGCTGTCATGCGGCGTATCGCGCGTATCGCCCAGGCGGTTGCGGGCGCCGCTGATCGTAAAGCCCTGCTCATAGAGCAGGGAGCGGATACGGCGGATGAGCAAGACTTCGTGGTGCTGGTAATAGCGGCGGTTGCCGCGCCGCTTTACCGGCTTGAGCTGCGTGAATTCCTGCTCCCAGTACCGCAAGACATGAGGCTTGACGCCACACAGGTCGCTGACCTCACCGATGGTGAAGTAGCGCTTGGCGGGGATGGGCGGTAGCGTGACAGTGGATTCAGGTTTCGTCATGGATGAATTTTATGCCGCGTTACGTCGAAGGCCGTTAACAATTGCCGACAAAGCGTATCACTCCGCCGGGTCGTCGTCAGAAGCGTCCGTGGAGCCACCGCTTTGCTCCACAATGCTTTTCAATTTCTGGCTGGCATGAAAAGTCACCACGCGCCGCGCGGCGATGGGGATGGTTTCACCGGTCTTGGGGTTGCGCCCCGGGCGGGGCGGCTTGTCGCGGACCTGGAAATTGCCGAAGCCCGACAGTTTGACCGAGTCACCGCGCGCCAGCGCTTCACGGATTTCTTCGAAGAAGGTGTCCACGATGTCCTTGGCCTCGCGCTTGTTCAGGCCGACCCGCTCGAATAGCAGTTCGGCCAGCTCGGCCTTGGTGAGCGTACGCGGCTCGGCAAGCATAGCGTTCCCCATGATCAAACCCGTTGACGTGCGCTGTGCGCGCTGACCAGGGCATCCTTGATGCGATTGATGCAATCAGCGACCCGCGCCTCATCCAATGTAACCGCAGTGTCCTGGAGCCAGAAGCGGAACGCAAGGCTTTTCTCGCCGGCGGCCTCGGCCTTCCGGGGCTGTTCGCGCCAGACATCAAAGAGCTGGACGTCCTGCACCACAGCCAGTTGCGGATCGGTCTCGACCAGGCCGGCCACGGTATCCAGCATAGCCTGCACCGGGACGGACTCGTCAACCCACAGGGCCAGATCGCGCTGCACAATGGGCTGGCGCGACAGCTCGCGCACGACCGGCAGTTCACCCTGGGACAGCGCCTGGACGTCGAGTTCGAAGACCACGGGCGCATGGGCCAGATCGGCCTGGCGCGCCCATTGCGGATGCAGCTCGCCTATCCAGCCCACGCCCTGGCCGGCCAGCTCGATGCGGGCGGAGCGCCCCGGGTGCAGGGCCGGATGGCGGGCCGCCACGAAACGCAGCTCGCGGGCACGCTTGCCGAACAAGGCCTCGACGTCCATCTTGACGTCATAGAAATCCACCTGGCGCAGCGCCTCGCCCCACTGCTCGTCACTGGCGGGGCCCCAGGCCGCGCCGGCCAGCTTCAGCGGCTGGCGCACACCCGCGACATCGAGCGGTCCATCCGCCATCCGGGCATCGCGCTGGAAGACGCGGCCCAGTTCAAACAGGCGCACGCGCGACTGCTTGCGGTTGGCGTTGTAGCGCACGATGGCCACCAGGCCGGCGATCAGGCTGGAACGCATGACCGACAGGTGGCTGGCGATGGGATTGAGCAGGCGCACCGGGTCGTCGTTGCCGGCGTAGTCGCGCTCCCACTCGGCTTGCACGAAGCTGTAGTTGACCACTTCTTGGTAGTCGCGCGCGGCGATGGCGCGGCGCAGGGCATGCTGGCCGCGGCGCGCCTCGGGGTGGGCATGCATCTTGGCGCGCGCCACCGGCGGCACGCTGGGGATGCGCTCGAAACCGTGGATGCGGGCGACTTCCTCGATGAGGTCTTCCTCGATCTCAAGGTCGAAACGGTACGACGGCGGCGTGACACTGAAGGTCTCGCCGTCGGTCGTGAACGCCAGCCCCAGGCGGGTGAAGATCTGCGCGACCTCGTCGTGCGGGACGGGCACGCCCAGCACGCGGTGGCAGCGCGCCAGGCGCATGCGCACGGGTTCGCGCTTGGGCAGGTTGATGATCTGGTCATCGACCGGCCCCGCCTGGCCGCCGCAGATATCCAGGATCAGGGCGGTGATAAGCTCCATGTGCTCCGGGATGCTGCCATAGTCCACGCCACGCTCGAAGCGGTGGCTGGCCTCGGAGCTGAACTTGTAGCGCCGGGCGCGGCCGGCGATGGCGCCGGGCCACCAGAACGCGGCTTCCAGGTAGATATTGCGGGTCTCCAGCGTGACCGACGTGGCTTCGCCGCCCATGATGCCGGCCATGCTTTCGACAACCGGGCCGGCGGTGATGACGCCGACCTTTTCGTCCAGGTCGACATGCGTGCCGCTGAGCAGCTCCAGGCGCTCTCCCTTGCGGGCCCAGCGCACGGTCAGGTCGCCCTGGATCTTGTCCAGGTCGAAGACATGCGACGGACGGCCGACTTCGAGCATCACGTAGTTGGAGATATCGACCAGGGCCGAGACCGAGCGCTGGCCCGCGCGTTCCAGGCGGGTCTTCATCCAGTCGGGCGTGGCGGCGCGCGCATTGACGCCCCGGATCACCCGGCCGGCGAAGCGGCCGCAGAGGTCGGGTGCCTCGACGCGCACCGGCAGACGATCCTCGATGCCGACCGGCACGGGCCGGGCCTGGGGCGCGGACAGCGGCGCGCCGGTCAAGGCGGCGACTTCGCGCGCCACGCCGAGGATGGACAGGCAATCGGCGCGGTTGGGCGTGAGCTTCAGGACAAAGAGGGTGTCATCCAGATCCAGGGCCTGGCGGATGTCAGTGCCCGGCTTGAGATCGCCGGACAGCTCCAGCAAACCGCCGTGGTCCTGGGACAGGCCCAGCTCGCGGGCCGAGCACAGCATGCCCGAGGACGTCACGCCGCGCATCTTGGCCACGCCGATCTTCATGCCGCCGGGCAGTTCGGCGCCCACGCGGGCCAGCGGAACCACCAGGCCGGCCGCCGCATTGGGCGCGCCGCAGACGATTTGCAGCAGCTCGCCACTGCCATCGTCCACCTTGCACACCCGCAGCTTGTCAGCGTCCGGGTGCGGCGCGATTTCAGCGATGCGGGCCACGACCACGCCGCTGAAGGCGGGCGCGGCGGATTGGGTTTCTTCGACTTCCAGCCCAGCCATGGTGAGCTGATGCGCGAGTTCTTCGGTGCCGATGGCCGGATTGACCAGCGTGCGCAGCCAGGATTCGGAAAATTGCATGATCAGCCGTATTTATTCGTTGAACTGGCGCAGGAAGCGCAAATCGCCTTCGTAGAACTGGCGCAGGTCGTTCACGCCATAGCGCAGCATGGTCAGGCGCTCCAGGCCCGAACCGAAGGCAAAGCCGATGTAGCGCTCCGGATCGAGGCCGAAGTTGCGCACCACCTGCGGGTGCACCTGGCCCGAGCCGGAGATTTCCAGCCAACGGCCACGATTGGGGCCGGAGGTGAACATCATGTCAATTTCGGCCGAGGGTTCCGTGAAGGGAAAGAACGACGGGCGGAAACGCACGACCAGGTCATCGCTCTCGAAGAAGCAGCGCAGGAAGTCGGTATAGACGCCCTTGAGGTCGGCGAAGGAAATGTCTTCGGCGATCCACAGACCCTCGACCTGGTGGAACATGGGAGAGTGGGTGGCGTCACTGTCCACGCGATAGGTGCGCCCCGGGGCGATCACCTTGATGGGCGGCTTGTGCATGCGCGCATAGCGCACCTGCATGGGGCTGGTGTGCGTGCGCAGCAGCAGCGGCAGGCCTTCGGCGTCGTGCATGTCGACGTAGAAGGTGTCCTGCATGGACCGCGCCGGATGGTCCAGCGGATTGTTCAGCGCGGTGAAATTAGTCCAGTCGTTTTCGACTTCGGGGCCGTCGGCCACATCGAAGCCGATGGAACGGAAGATGGCCTCCACACGTTCCCAGGTACGGATCACCGGATGGATGCCGCCTGCGGCGCGGCCACGGCCGGGCAGCGTGACATCGATGGTTTCCGAGGCGAGGCGGGCGTCCAGCTCGGCCTGCGCCAGTTCGGCGCGCCGGGCATTGAGCAGTTCCTCGACCTTTTGCTTGGCCTGATTGATACGGGCTCCGGCCTCGCGCTTGGCGGCAGGATCGAGTTGCGCCAGCGCCTTGAGCAGCACGGTCAGCGCGCCCTCTTTGCCCAGGAAGCGGGCCTTGGCGTTTTCCAGCGCGGCCGCGTCTGTGGCGGCGGCGAATCGTTCTTGCGCCTGGGAAACCAGGTCGTCAACCGGTAGAGTCATGAGAATTAGCCTTCAAAACGCAAACGGGGCCCATCGAGCCCCGTTTGCAGCGATCCGCGATGAATGAACGCGATCAGGCAGCCAACGCAGCCTTGGCTTGTTGCACGATGGCGGCAAAGCCGGCCTTGTCGCGCACGGCCAGATCGGCCAGCACCTTGCGGTCGAGTTCGATCGCAGCCTTCTTCAGGCCGGCGATGAACACGCTGTAGCTCAGGCCCTGCTCACGCACGGCGGCGTTGATACGGGTGATCCACAGGGCGCGGAAGGTACGCTTCTTGTTGCGGCGGTCGCGGTAGGCGTACTGGCCGGCACGCATGACCGCTTGCTTGGCAATGCGGAATACGTTGCCACGGCGGCCACGGTAACCCTTGGCGGCGGCAATGACTTTCTTGTGACGGGCACGGGCGGTAACGCCACGTTTAACGCGAGGCATAGTAGATCTCCCTTATCAAGCGAACGGCATCATCGCCTTGACGGAGGCGATGTTGGTTTCATGGACCGCAGCCGAACCGCGCAGTTGGCGCTTGTTCTTGGTGGTCTTCTTGGTCAGGATGTGACGCTTGAACGCCTGACCACGCTTGATGGAGCCGCTGCCGCGGACCTGAAAGCGCTTGGCGGCGCTTTTCTTGGTCTTCATCTTGGGCATGATGATTCCTAAAACAGTTTGTTGATGTACATGGCAACAGGTGATCGAGCCGCCCAAGAGGATCCGGCCCAACACTTGATAAACCCGCGCCACTTCTCTTCTTTTCCGGATTGCCTCCCTGGCTGGCCAGGTCGGCTGCGTGCGCAGCCTCTAAAGCCACGACTAAAGCCACGACTAAAGCCCCACGCCTAAACTGAAAGCGGTAAGCCAAATGCCGGAAAGCCTTTGATTATATGGCGATTTCCATGGCTTTGTCGAGCCGCCCGCCTAAATCCCTCAAGAAGACCGCCGCAACCGTCCCGGATTTACCCGCCGGGCTTGCCCGCGTCGCGGAAACGCAGCGCCTCGGCCAGTTGCGGCCTCCCGACCCGGGCCTCGCCGGCCAGGTCAGCCACGCTGCGGGCCACCCGCAGCACCCGGTGGCTGGCCCGGGCCGAACCGCCCAGTCGCCGCATCGCCTGCACGAACCAGGCCCGCGTCGGATGATCCAGGGACACATGCCGGGCCAGCGCCTCCCCTTCGAGATGGGCGTTCAGGCGCCCCTGGCGCTGCCATTGCCGCTGGCGGCAGGCGCGCACCCGCTCGCGCACCACGCTGGAGGCCTCGCCTGGCGGCCCGGCCAGGCAATCCGGGTCGACCGGCGGCAGCCAGAGATGCAGGTCTATGCGGTCGCGCAGCGGCCCCCCGATGCGGTCGGCATAGCGGGCCACCTGGTCCGGCGTGCAGCGGCAAGGCCGCGTGGGGTGGCCGCGCCAACCGCAGGGGCAGGGATTCATGGCGGCGATCAACTGGAACCGCGCCGGAAAGCGCAGGCGCCCCGCAGCCCGCGACAAGCTCACTTCGCCGGTTTCCATGGGCTCGCGCAGCGCCTGCAAAGCGCGGCGCTCGAATTCGGGCAGCTCGTCGAGGAAGAGCACGCCCTGGTGCGCCAGGGAGATCTCCCCGGGCCGCGGCGGCGTCCCGCCCCCGACCAGGGCCGCGGCGGTGGCACCATGATGGGGCGCGCGAAACGGCGGCAGCCCGAAGGGCGGATCCGCGCTGGCGGCCAGGCGGGCGATGGCAGCCGCCTCCAGGGCCGCCGCGTCATCCAGGACGGGCAGCAGGCCCGGCAGCCGCTGGGCAAGCATGCTCTTGCCGGCGCCGGGCGGCCCGCTCATGAGCAGGCTGTGCCCGCCGGCGGCCGCGATTTCGAGCGCGCGCCGCGCCCCCGCCTGCCCGCGCACATCGGACAGACAGGGTCCCGGCACGACGGACGGCCGGGGTGGCGCCTGCGCGGCGGGCAAGTCGGCCTGCCCGGCCAGATGCGCCGCCACCTCGGCCAGGCAGCGCGCCGACAGGACCCGCAGGCCCGGCACCCGCGCGGCCTGGGCGGCGCTGGCCTCGGGCAGGATGAGCGCGCTCACGCCGGCGTCGCGCGCCACGCCCAAAGCCAGGGCCAGCGGGTCGGCCACCGGCACCAGCGCCCCGGACAGCGACAGCTCGCCGGCCAGCACCAGGCTGTCCGCCGGCGCCGCGGCCACGACCTGGCCGGAAGCCATCAGGATGCACAGCGCGATGGGGAGGTCGAAGCGCGACGACGCCTTGGGCAGATCGCCCGGCGAAAGATTGATGGTCACGCGGCCGACGGGGAAATCGAAACCGCTGTTGACGATGGCCGCCCTCACCCGCTCGCGGCTCTCGCGCACTTCGAGGTCAGGCAGGCCGACAATGCAGAAAACGGGCAGGCCGGGGCCCAGATGGGCCTCGACACGCACGGCGGGGGTTTGCAAGCCGGCCAGGGCGCGGCTGCTCAGCATGGCAAGCGTCATGGGGCATGGCGAAGGCAAAAAGCCAGTATCCCCTGCCCCGCGCCCGCGCCAGGGGCCGGCGGGATGCCGCCGCCCCTTGGGGCTGACCGAGGGTCAGTCGCGTGGCGAGTCGTTGACCAGCGCGTTGACCCGAGCCTCGAGCTGCTGCACCTGGGCCGAAAGCTGGTCGATGCGCGTGCGCGCGCGGGCCAACAGGTCCGTCTGCACGTCGAACTCTTCGCGGGTGATGAGATCCAGGCGCGCGAAGCCCTGGGTGAGCATCGCGCGCACATTGCGCTCCACATCGGCCGCGGGGCTGCGGGCGATGAGATCCGATACGTTCTTCTGCAGGTCTTCCATCCATTGGGTGCGATTCATGATGCCCTCGCTTGAAACAGTCATACCAGGAGTGTAAGACGTCCGGGCGAAAAAAAAGCGGCCCGGAGACGGTGCCGCTTTTCAAAGCACAGGAGAAAAACAGAATCGCCGGGAAGCGATCCGGGGCCAGCCGCCCTAGACTGGCCCACGTGCGGTGTGAAAACCGATTGCCGCGGCTTGCACACCGAGGCAGGCCGTTGCAGAGCCTGCACTGATTTGATTCTTCATGAGCCGCCGCCGCGTAACAAGCCGCCAGCTGTAATCCGGCGTTTCAATCATGACAAAGCATGCCCGGCCCGCACGCCGGCAACCGGCCGGCCGCCATCGGCGCTCGGCCCGCAAGCGCCGGGTTTGACGGCCTCTGCCGGCCACGGGCGCCGACAACCCGGCCCCGTTTTGCCGGAAACAAGCGGTACACCCACAGCAATTTGCAACACTTTTGGCGCCGCTCAAACAAACCGTTGCATGCCTGCCGCAACATTCGAACTGCGCAAGAAATGCGCACTGTTTTGAGGCCGCGTGCCCGGCTTTTTGCCCCAGTTTGGGGCATGTGCGCACCCCCGGTGCCTGCCCTTGCCCGCCCCGCGGGCAAAAAAAGATGGCATGGAATTTGCTTGATTGGCGATGCCCACGTGCAACCATGAGAGGAAAAAGCCATGAAACTTGTCATCGCCATCATCAAGCCATTCAAGCTGGACGAAGTGCGGGTGGCGCTGTCCGGCATCGGCGTCCAGGGTCTGACGGTCACTGAAGTCAAAGGCTTCGGACGCCAGAAAGGCCACACCGAGCTCTACCGCGGCGCCGAATATGCGGTCGACTTCCTGCCCAAGCTGCGGGTCGAGGCGGCCGTTCCGGACCACCTCGTCGACCAGGTCATCGAAGCCATCGAACAGGCAGCCCGCACCGGCAAGATCGGTGACGGAAAGATCTTCACCGCGCCGCTGGAGCAGGTCATCCGCATCCGCACGGGCGAATCGGGCGAGGCTGCCCTCTAAGCAAGCACGCAAGAACAAAAAATCAAGACCCTATTGGAGCCATGAAAAATGGATAAAGCGGATATCTCCTGGTTGCTGGTATCGACCCTGCTCGTGCTCATGATGGCCGTGCCGGGCCTGGCCCTGTTCTACGGCGGCCTGGTGCGCAGCAAGAACGTGCTGTCGGTCCTCATGCAAGTGCTTTGCACGTTTGTGCTGGCCTTGGTGCTGTGGTTTGTCTACGGCTACTCGCTGGCCTTCACCGAAGGCAATGCCTTCTTTGGCGGTCTGTCGCGGACCTTTTTCTCGGGCATGTTCAGCGCCGTCGATGGCAAATACGCCATGTCGGCCACGCTGACCGAACTGCTGTTCGCTTCGTTCCAGGCGACTTTCGCGGGCATCACCTGCGCGCTGATCGTGGGCAGCTTTGCCGAACGCGCGCGCTTTTCCGCCGTGCTGCTGTTTACGGTGATCTGGTTCACCTTCGCCTACGTGCCCATCGCCCACATGGTGTGGTTCGCCTCCGAAACGGCGCCGGGCCTGCTCAATGCCCGCGGCGCGCTGGACTTCGCGGGCGGCACCGTGGTGCATATCAACGCCGGCGTGGCCGGCCTGGTGGGCGCCTATGTGATCGGCAAGCGCGTGGGCTACGGCCGCGAAGCAATGCAGCCGCACAACCTGCCCATGACCTATATCGGCGCCATGCTGCTGTGGGTGGGCTGGTTCGGCTTTAACGCCGGCTCCGCCCTGGCCGCCAACGAAGGCGCCACCCTGGCCTTCTTCAACACCATGATCGCCACCGCCGCCGCCGTGCTGGCCTGGATCTTCACGGAGTGGTCCATCAAGGGCAAGCCCTCCATGCTGGGCGCGGCCTCGGGCGCGGTGGCCGGCCTGGTCGGCATCACCCCGGCCGCCGGCCTGGTCGGTCCCGTGGGCGCCTTCATCATCGGCGTGGCCGCCGGCGTGATCTGCGTCTGGGGGGTCAATGGCCTGAAGCGGCTCTTGCGCGCCGACGATGCGCTGGACGTGTTCGGCGTGCACGGCGTGGGCGGCATCATCGGCGCCCTGCTGACCGGTGTGTTCAACGCCAAGGCGTTGGGCGGCCCGGGCCTGGACAGCGCCGGCATGATCCTGGGCCAGGTCTGGGTGCAGCTCGAAGGCGTGCTGCTGACCATCGTATGGTCGGGCGTGGTGGCCTGGGTGGCCTACAAGATCGCCGACATGGTCTGCGGCCTGCGCGTGCCGGAGGACCAGGAGCGCGAAGGGCTGGATGTCACCAGCCACGGCGAATCGGCCTATCACAGCTGATTCGCGCGCAAGGCCGGGCCCTGCCCGGCCCCTGCGAAAAAAGGCGGCGCCCGCGGGCGCCGCCTTTTTTCTTGCCGCCCCGGGTGCCTAGGGCTTGGCGGGCAGGCTGGCGTCGATCAACCGCTGGGCGGCGGCCACCAGGCTGCGGGCCGGACCGTCCGGGCTGGAAAACAGCTGGCCGGTCACGAAGGCGCCTTCCATCAGCAACATCAGCGCATCGCCCAGTTCTTGCGGGTCGCGCGCGCCCATGCCGCGCGCCATGTCCTGCAGGCGCCGATGCAACACACGCTTGTGGTCCACCGCCACGCGCCGGGCCGGATGCCCGTCCTCCGGATACTCGATCACCGCATTGCTCAGGCCACAGCCGCGATAGTCGGACAACTGGGTGGCGCGCTGGGAAAGGACATCGAAATACATCATCAGCTGCGCGCGGGGATCCTCGGGGTGCTCGGCCATGCCGGCCTCGAAGCGCTTCCAGAACTCGGCCTCGTAGTCGCGCAGATACGTCGCCGCCAACTCGTCCTTGGACGAAAACGCGCGATAAAGAGACGGTTTGGTGACGCCGGCCTCGTGCACGATGGCGTCCACGCCGACCGCGCGTATGCCCTCGCGGTAGAACAGCCTGCGCGCCGTTTCGCGGATGCGCTCGGCGGCCGATTTGCCCTTGGGCGCCGGTGAGGTCAGAGTGGTCATGCGTCCTCCGTCATCAAAAAGACTTGACGATGTTACTGACCGGTACGTACTATGCACAAACCCCATACGTACCGGTGAGTAACATGAGTATAGCCCGCCTTCCCCGCCCCTTCCAGCGTCTTGGCCAGCACTACGCCTTCGTGGTCGTGGCCGTGATTTTCTTTGCCCTTCTGGTTTCCGCCGGCCTGCGCTCGACGCCCGGCGTGCTGCTGACGCCGCTGCAGGAAGACTTCGGCTGGAGCCGCGCGACCATCTCCGCGGCCGCCGCCCTGGGCATCTTTCTGTATGGCCTGGTCGGCCCCTTCGCCGCCGCCGCCATGGAGCGTTTCGGCCTGCGCCGCGTGCTGATCACGGCCCTGGTGGTGATGTCGGCCTCCAGCGCGGCCAGCGCCTTCATGACCGAATCCTGGCATCTGCTGCTGACCTGGGGGCTGTTCTCCGGACTGGCCAGCGGCGCCGTGGCCGTCGTGCTGGGCGCGACCGTGGTCAACCGCTGGTTCGTCACCCGCCGCGGGCTCATGATGGGCTTGCTCACCGCCAGCACGGCCACCGGCAACCTGCTCTTTCTGCCGGTGCTGGCCGCCCTGGCGGCTTCGGGCGACTGGACGCGCGTGGTCTGGGCAGTGGCCGCCGGCGCCGCCGTGATCGTGCCCTTTGCCTGGTGGCTGGTGCCCGACCGGCCGGCCAGTGTGGGCCTGCGCCCTTATGGCGCCGATCCGCATGCGCCGCCGCCTTCGGCCGCCCCGCGCACCGGCCTGCTCGCCCAGACCTTCGGCGCCCTGAACCGCGCCCGCCGCACGCGCGCCTTCTGGTATTTGTTCGCCACCTTCTTTGTCTGCGGCTTCACCACCAATGGCCTGGTGGGCACCCACCTCATCTCGCTTTGCGGCGACCATGGCATCGCCGAAGTGCAGGCGGCCGGCCTGCTGGCGCTCATGGGCGTCTTCGACCTGGTGGGCACCACGGCCTCGGGCTGGCTGACCGACCGCTATGATCCGCGCAAGCTGTTGTTCGTGTACTACGCGCTGCGCGGGCTGTCCCTGATGTATCTGCCCTACTCCGACTTCTCGTTCTACAGCCTGTCAATCTTCGCGATTTTCTTTGGCCTGGACTGGATCGCCACCGTGCCGCCCACGCTGCGCCTGGCCACCGAGGCCTTCGGCGAGCGCGACGCGCCCGTGGTCTTCGGCTGGATCGTGGCCGGACACCAGGTCGGCGCGGCCGCCGCGGCCTGGATGGGCGGCGCCGTGCGCGAAATGTCGGGCAGCTATCTGATGGCCTTCGTGCTGGCAGGCTCGACCGGCCTGGTGGCCGCGGTGATCGCCCTGCGCATCAACCGCAAGCCGGCCGCGCCGCAGCTGCGGCAAGCCGGGGCCTAAGCCTCGATCTCGCCCAGGTAGGCGGCGCGCACCTTGGGATCGTCCAGCATGCCGCGCGCCGGCCCGGTCAGCGTGATCTCGCCCGACTCCATCACATAGCCGCGGTCGGCATGTTCCAGGGCCAGGCGGGCGTTCTGTTCGATGAGCAATATGGTCACGCCTTCGGCGGCGATGCCACGCACGACCTCGAAGACCTTGTCCACCATGAGTGGCGCCAGGCCCATCGAGGGCTCATCCAGCAGCAGCAGCTTGGGGCGCGCGATCATGGCGCGGCCCATGGCCACCATTTGCTGCTCGCCGCCGGACAGCGTGCCGGCGGCCTGGCGGCGGCGTTCGGCCAGGCGGGGAAAAAGCGTGAACACCCGCTCGGTGTCTTCGCGGATGGCGGCCGCGTCGCGACGGACATAGGCGCCCATGGCGAGGTTTTCCTCGATGGTGAGCTGGCCGAAGATGCCGCGCCCCTCGGGCACCATCACCAGGCCGCGGCGCACCAGCTCGAAAGAACGCGCCCCCGAGATGGACTGGCCGTCATAGTGGATCTCGCCCCCGGCGGCCGGCACCAGGCCGCAGATGGCGCGCAGCGTGGAGCTTTTGCCCGCGCCGTTGGCGCCGATCAGGCAAACCAGCTCGCCGGCCTCGACCCTGAGATCGACCCCGCGCACGGCTCGGATGCCGCCATAAGCCACTTCCAGGCCACGTAGTTCAAGCAAGGCCTGCGTCATGAGGGCTGCTCCGTCGAAAGATGCAACAAGGGATCCTGGGCCGCGCCCGCGCCCAGATAGGCTTCGATGACCTTGGGATCGCGCTGGACGTCGGCGGGTCGGCCCATGGACAGCACCTTGCCGTATTCCAGCACGAGCACGCGGTCGCACAGGCCCATGACCAGCTTCATGTCGTGCTCGATCAGGAGCACGGTAATGCCATCGGCACGGATTTTCTCGATCAATTGGCGCAGGACCACGGTCTCCGAGGCGTTCATGCCCGCGGCCGGCTCGTCCAGGGCCAGCAGCTTGGGATCGGTCGCCAGGGCCCGGGCGATTTCCAGGCGGCGCTGGTCCCCATAGGGCAGGGAACGCGCCAGGTCATTGGCGCGATGCCCGATGCCGACATAGTCGAGCAGCTCATGCGCCCGGCGCTCGATGGCCGCTTCTTCGGCGCGCTGGGCGCGAGTGCGCAGCACGGCCCCCAGGACACCGGCGCGCGTGCGGGCATGCCGCCCTATCATCACATTCTCGATGGCGCTCAGATTGGCGAACAGGCGGATATTCTGGAAGGTCCGCGCCAGGCCGGCCTGGGACACCTCATGCGGCTTGCTGCCGACGATGGACAGGCCGTTGAATTCGCAGCGCCCCTCTTCGGGGATGTAGAGGCCCGTCAGCACATTGAACAGCGTCGTCTTGCCCGCGCCATTGGGGCCGATCAGCCCATAGATCTCGCCGGCTTCGATATCGAAACTGACGTCGGTCAGCGCGCGCAGGCCGCCGAAGCGCTTGCCCAGGCCCTGGGCTTGCAGCAGTTTGCTCATGCCGCCCCTCCCTGGCGATTGCCCGCCAGTTCGCGCCGGCGCACCGCGGACGGCCACAGGCCCGCCGGCCGGAACAGCATGACGCAGACCATGGCCAGCCCGAAGAGCAGCATGCGTATGCCCTCGGGATCCAGCACCACGGCGCCGAAGAGGAAATGCTGCGCCGGCTCGACCACGGCGCGCAGGAATTCGGGCAGCGCCGCCAGGATGATGGCGCCCAGGATGACGCCGGGGATGTTGCCCATGCCGCCCAGCACCACCATGCACAGGATGGAGATGGATTCCGTCAGGCTGAAGCTTTCGGGGCTGACGAATCCCTGCATGGAGGCAAAGAGCGCGCCCGCCACGCCGCCGAACGATGCGCCCATGGCGAAGGCCAGCAGCTTGATATTGCGCGTGTTGATGCCCATGGCCTTGGCCGCGACCTCGTCCTCCCGTATGGCCTCCCAGGCGCGCCCGATGCGCGAGTTCTGCAGCCGCGCGCAGACCAGCATGATGAGCAGGGTCAGCAGGACCAGCAGGTAGTAATACTTCTCGGGCCCGGTGACGCGCAATCCCAGCAGGGTTTCGGTGCGGCCGAAGTTGAAGTCGCCGATCTTGAAGGGATCGATCCGGTTGATGCCCTGCGGACCGTTGGTGATGTTGACCGGCGCGTTCAGGTTGTTCAGGAAGATGCGGATGATCTCCCCAAAGCCCAGGGTCACGATGGCGAGATAGTCGCCGCGCAGCTTCAGGGTGGGCGCGCCCAGCAGCACGCCGAAGATGCAGGCCAGCACCAGCGCGATGGGCAAGATGGCCCAGAACGGCAGGTGCAGGCCGAAGTGCGGCGAAGCCAGCAAGGCCCAGGTATAGGCGCCTACGGCATAGAAAGCGATATAGCCCAGGTCCAGCAGGCCGGCAAAGCCCACCACGATGTTCAGGCCCAGGGCCAGCATCACGTAGAGCAGCGCGAAATTGAGGATGCGCACCCAGCTCTGGCCGGCCATGCCCAGCACAAAGGGCAACACGGCCAGCACCACGCCGATCAGCACGATGCCCAGGAGAGTGGCAAGGGGAATCTTTCTGGCCGTCATGCGCGGTCTCCCACACGTTCGCCCAGAAGACCCGAGGGACGGAAAATCAGCACCAGCACCAGCACGATGAAAGCAAAGACGTCCTGGTAATGGCTGCCCAGGAAGCCGCCGGTCAGGTCGCCGATATAGCCCGAGCCCAAGGCCTCGATCACGCCCAGCAGCAAGCCGCCCGCCATGGCGCCGACCAGATTGCCAATGCCGCCCAGCACGGCGGCGGTGAAGGCCTTGAGCCCCAGCATGAAGCCCATGGTGTATTGCGAGACGCCATAGTAGGTCGTGACCATCATGCCGGCCACGGCGGCCAGCGCCGAGCCGATCAGGAAGGCCGCCGAGATCACCGTATTGATGTTCACGCCCATCAGGCCGGCCACTTCGCGGTTCTGGGCCGTGGCGCGCATGGCCGTGCCCAGCCGCGTCTTGTGCACCACGAGCAGCAGCGCGCCCATGATGGCCGCGGCGATGACGACGATGGCGATCTGCAGCGTGCTCAGGCGCGCGCCGAAGACATCCATCACCTTGGGCGAGAGGATCTGCGGAAAATTGAGGTAGTTGCGCCCCCAGACCATCATCGCCAGGTTCTGCAGGATGATGGACACGCCGATGGCGGTGATCAGGGCGGCCAGGCGCGGCGCGCGGCGCAGCGGCCGGTAGGCCACGCGCTCGGCGGTCCAGCCCACGGCCATGCACAAGGGCACGGCCGCCAGCAGGCCTACGCCCAGCACGACGAAAGCCGAGGTATTGGCGTCGGCGCCGATCAGGGAGGCGGCGATCATGGTCGCCGTCATCGCGCCGATCATGACCACATCGCCATGGGCGAAGTTGATCAGGCCGATGATGCCGTAGACCATGGTGTAGCCCAGGGCGACCAGCGCGTACACGCTGCCCAGCGTCAGGCCGTTGATGAGTTGCTGAATGAAGATATCCATACGGGCTGCGGTAAAGAGCCGGAAAAGACCGTCGCGGCGTGGACGGATGCACCCCGGGGCGCCCCAGGGCGCCCGGCGGCGGCGGCGCGCCGCCGGGCCAGGCTTATTGCGCCTGGCTGACCATGGTCTCGACCATTTCCCACTTACCATTCTTGACCTGGTAAATGGTGACCGAGATTTCCTTCAGATCGCCCTTGTCGTCGTAGGCGATGTGTTCGCTGGTGGCGCCCTTGCGGTTGAGCTTGGCCAGCTGGGGCAGATATTTCTCGGGCTTGGCCGAGCCGGCTTTCTCGATGGCGGTGATCATGTTCCAGGCGCCGTCGTAGGCATAGGGCGCATAGACGCCCGGGGCCTTTTTGAAGCGGGCCTGGTAGCGCTGCTCAAAATCCTTGCCCGCGCTCATCTTGTCCAGCGGCACGCCGGCCAGCGACGCATAGGTGCCGTCGGCGGCGTCTCCGGCGAGCTTGATGAAGGTGTCGCTGCGGGTCATTTCCCCGGAAACCAGCGGCGCCTTCAGGCCCAGCGTCGCCATCTGGCGCTTCATGGGGCCGGACTGCGCGTCCAGGCCGCCGTAGAAGATGGCGTCCGGCGCCACGCCCTTGATATTGGTCAGGATGGACGTGAAATCGTTGGCCTTGTCCGTGGTGTACTCGCGGCGCACGATCTGGCCGCCGGCCGCCTTGACCGCCTTCTCGACCTCGTCGGCCAGGCCCTGGCCGTAGGCGGTGCGGTCGTCGATGAGGGCGATCTTCTTGGCGTTGAGCTTCTCGACCATGAACTTGCCCACCGCCCCGCCCTGCTGGGTGTCACTGGTCATCATGCGGAAGGTCGTCTCATAGCCCTGCTTGGTGTACTCGGGCGAGGTGGCCATGGCAATCTGCGGCAGGCCGGCGTCGTGGTAGACGCGCGAGGCCGGGATGGTGGTGCCCGAGTTGAAATGGCCCAGGATGCCGTTGACATCCTGGTCCACCAGTTGCTGCGCCACCTGGACGGCCACGCGGGCATCGGCCTGGTCGTCACGCGAAACCAGCACGAACTTGGCCGGTTTGCCGTCGACCTGGATGCCTTTCTGGTTGGCTTCCTCGAGGGCCAGCGTCAGGCCGTTCTGCATGTCCTCGCCGTAGTGCGACTGCGGTCCGGTCAGGGGCGCGGCGAAACCGAACTTGATGTCGGCGGCCTGGGCCATGCTGGTAAGGCAGGCGGCGGCGATACCCGCGGCCAGCAGCTTGATAGGGGTGCGCAACGTCATGGTTTCCTCCCGTGATGACGTACTGGGTCTGGCTTGTTATACCCGCGCTTGTGGCGAAGGTGCCGGTTTTTTCCCCGCGCAGGTGTGCCGCGGAGAGGGGTCGCCGACCGGCATGCAGCCCGGCCGGTCAGCGAGTGGGACCGGATTTTCCTTGGAGTACAACCCGGTCGCCTATTGGAGATAACCCGAGGCCCACCCTCGGGCTAACCCGATACCTAAGAATGGTCAACCTATGGTCATCAGGCTGGCGTTGCCGCCCGCCGCCGCCGTGTTGATGCTGATCGCCCGCTCGTTGAGCAGCCGCTCGGGAGCATAGGATGCCCCGGCAGCCACTTCGTCGGGACTCAGGCCGTGCACGGCCAGGATAGGCCCCTCGCGGCGGGCGATGCGCTGGTTCAGGGTCCGCAAGGCATCGCCGTCTCCTTCGAACAGCACCGCCTGGAAATCAGCCGCGTCGATTTCGGACTCGTCCAGCAGCGCTGCCTGGCCATCCAGGGCGGCGGCATCGAGCGTGGCGAGCAGGTCGCGCGCGGCCGGCGTGTCGGCGAACCAGGCCAGATTGCCGGTGCCGCGCACTGCGGCCCATTGCGCCCGGGCGCCCAGCGGGGTCGCGGCGACGCAATAGACCGCGCCGCGCGGCTCGACCCGGTAGGTATTGGTTTCGCCGGTGGGCCCGGGCAAAGCCAGGCTGATGGGCACGTCGCCCGCCCCTTCCAGGGCCGGGGGCAGCCCCCCGGGGCGCACCGACAACAGGCGGTAGAGGTACAGCGGGCCGCCCGCCTTGGGGCCGGTGCCCGAGAGGCGCTCGCCGCCAAAGGGCTGCACGCCCACCACGGCGCCGACGATATTGCGGTTGACGTAGATATTGCCCGCGTCGACCGATTCGGTGACGCGCCCCACCGTCTCGTCGATGCGGGTATGCACGCCGAAGGTCAGGCCATAGCCGGTGGCATTGATGCTTTCGATGACGCGGTCCAGGTCGTCACGGGCGTAGCGCAGCACATGCAGCACGGGCCCGAACACCTCGCGCTTGAGCTCGGCGATGTCGCCGATTTCGATCAGGGTCGGCGGCACGAAAGTGCCAAATCGGCATTCGGGCGTGCCTTCGGCCTGCACCACTTCGTGGCCGGCGGCGCGCATATCGTCGATATGGCGCAGGATATTCTGCCGCGCCTCGGCATCGATGACCGGCCCCACGTCGGTGGACAGGCGATCCGGATTGCCCATGCGCAGTTCGCGCATGGCGCCGCGCAGCATGGTGATGACGTGATCGGCGTTGTCTTCCTGCACGCAGAGCACACGCAGGGCCGAGCAGCGCTGGCCGGCCGAATCAAAGGCCGAATTCAGGACATCGAACACCACCTGCTCGGCCAGCGCGGAGGAATCGACCACCATGGCATTCTGGCCGCCGGTCTCGGCGATGAGCGGGATGGTATGCCCCTGGTCGTCCAGCCGGTCCGCCAGGCTGCGGGCAATCAGCCGCGCGACTTCGGTCGAACCAGTGAACATGACACCACGCACAGCCGGATGGGCCACCAACCGCGCGCCCACGGTCTCGCCGCGGCCGGGCAGCAATTGCACCGCGCCGGCCGGCACGCCGGCGGCCCGCAGAATCCCGATCGCCTGGGCGGCGATCAAGGGCGTCTGCTCGGCCGGCTTGGCCAGCACGGTGTTGCCCGCCGCCAGCGCTGCGGCGACCTGTCCGGTGAAAATGGCCAGCGGGAAATTCCATGGGCTGATGCACAGCACCGCACCCAGCGGACGATGGGTGTCGTTGTCGAATTCGCGCTCGACCTGGTCGGCGTAGTAGCGCAGGAAATCGACCGCCTCGCGCACTTCGGCGATGGCATTGGGCAGTGTCTTGCCCGCCTCGCGCACGATCAGGCCCAGCAGGGTCTGCATCTGTTCTTCGAGCATTTGCGCGGCGCGGCGCAGGCATTGCGCCCGCTCGGCCACCGGGGTGGATTGCCAGATGGGCGCGACATTGCCGGCGGCCCGCAAGGCGGCCTCGACGGCGGCTTCGTCGGCTTCGATCACACGGCCCACCACGTCGCGCTGATCCGCCGGATTCAGCACGTCCAGAGCCCGCGCCTCGTCCCAGATATCGTCGGCCTCGCCCAGCATGGGCATGGCGCGCCAGGGCGTGCCGGCGCCGGCCTGCAGCGCGGCCGACAGCGAGCCCAGGCGATGTTCGTTGGACAGGTCCAGGCCAGCCGAGTTGGCGCGCGCCGGACCGTAGAGATCGCGCGGGAGCGGGATTTTTTCGTGCGGAGCGCCCAGCGGCACGATGCGGGCCGCGGCCTGCACGGGATCGGCGACCAGCTGCTCGACGGAAATACTGTCGTCGCCGATCAGGTTGACGAAGGAAGTATTGGCACCGTTTTCGAGCAGGCGCCGCACCAGATAGGCCAGCAGGGTCTCGTGTGTGCCCACCGGCGCATAGATGCGGCAGGGACGGTTGAGCTTGCCCTGCGCCAGCGGACCGACCACCTCGTCATAGAGCGGCTCGCCCATCCCATGCAGGCATTGGAATTCATATTGGCCCGGGTAGTAGTTCTGCCCGGCCAGGTGGTAGACGGCCGCCAGGGTATAGGCATTGTGGGTGGCGAACTGCGGGTAGACCGCCTCCGGCGCGGCCAGCAGCTTGCGGGCGCAGGCCAGATAGGCCACATCGGTATAGACCTTGCGCGTGTAGACAGGATAGCCCTCCAGGCCATCGATCTGGGCGCGCTTGATCTCGCTGTCCCAGTAGGCGCCCTTGACCAGGCGTATCATCAGGCGGTGGCTGCTGCGGCGGGCCAGGTCGATCACATAGTCGATCACAAAGGGCGCGCGTTTCTGGTAGGCCTGGATCACAAAGCCGATGCCGTTCCAGCCCTCCAGTTCGGGCGTGAAGCACAGGGCCTCGAGAAGATCGAGCGAGATCTCCAGACGATCGGCCTCTTCGGCGTCGATGTTCAGCCCGATGTCGTACTGGCGCGCCAGGATGGCCAGGTGCTTCATGCGCGGCAGCAGCTCGCTCATCACACGCTCGCGCTGCGCGCGGGCATAGCGCGGGTGCAAGGCCGAGAGCTTGATGGAAATGCCCGGACCTTCGTAGATGCCCCGGCCGGCAGCCGCCTTGCCAATGGCGTGAATGGCCTGTTCATAGGCCGCGTTGTAGCGTTCGGCGTCCTCGGCCGTGGTGGCCGCCTCGCCCAGCATGTCGTAGGAGTAGCGAAAGCCCCTGGCCTCCATCTTGCGGTTGTTGGCCAGCGCCTCGGAGATCGTCTGGCCGGAGACGAACTGCTCGCCCATCATGCGCATGGCCATGTTCACGCCTTTGCGCACCAGGGGCTCGCCGCCCTTGCCGATCAGGCGGGTCAGCGCCTTGGACAGCGATTGCTCGCTGCTCACCGCCACGAGCTTGCCGGTGATCATCAAGCCCCAGGTGGCGGCGTTGACGAACAAGGATTGCGAACCGCCCATATGGGACTTCCAGTCGCCGCGGGCGACCTTGTCGCGGATCAGGGCGTCGCGAGTGGCGCGGTCCGGGATGCGCAGCAGGGCTTCGGCCAGGCACATGAGGGCAACCCCCTCCTGGCTGGAGAGCGAAAACTCCTGGATCAAGCCTTCGACGCCGCCGCCGGTCCGCTTGTCGCGCAGGGTCTGCACCAGCTTGGCGGCCATGGCATGGATTTTTTCCAGCTGCGGCATGCGGGCTTGGCCCAGCAACAGCGGCACGCACTCGGGTTCCGGACGGCGGTAGGCCGAGGTGATGGCCGCGCGCAGCACCGATTGCGGCTGCACATCCTGGCCGAACTCATAGAAAGGCGGGGTCGGCCCCGTGTCGGGCGATGCTTCGCCGGGCTCCTCGTCACGGCCCAGGTGGGCCATCTCCGCCGGCAGGTGGCCGCGCTCGATCTTGTCCAGATAGGCCACCAGGGCCTGTTTGTGAAGCCAGTGAGGCGTGCATTGGAGTTTTTGGGCGGCCGCCTTCAGGCGATCCCGCAATGCGTCATCGACCTTGACGCCCAGGGTGGTGCTAGCCATAGCGTTTTGCTTTCCTCGATACCGCGGCAGGCAGCCGCGACCGCGCGCGGCTGTACCGGCCCCAACCGGTGGAACCGAATGCTAAAGAAGTTGCAACCGGCTAGATATACTGGTTAACCCTAGACCAAGCCAGGTTAACCGGGCGCCCGGGATATCAATCGGACGCGGCCTTGCAGCCCTGCAGGCTCACCTCGGGCCCGGCGGGCTCCGCGCCCTGCCCGCCCCGGCGTATGCCCGAAGCAATGGTCCGGGCCAACAGCGCGACGGCCTGCTGCTGGGCCGCCACCAGCCTGGGCACGTCGCCGCCGGCCGCCGGCACCGTGATGACGCTGCGGCAGATCAGGGCCTGGCCTTTGAGGCTAATGGGGCGGGCGCGCCAGGTGACATCCAGCACGGCCGGCCCCTGGGTGCTGACGTCAAAGCGCTGCACGTCGGTCTGCACCCGCCAGACGGGGGTCTCGGCGGGTGGACGCACCACCCTGACGTCCAGGGCCCCGAGTTCGCGCGTCAACCCATCGGACAGCGCCGAGCGCAGTTCATCGCCCAGGGGCGCGCTCCAGCGGTCGGAATACAGGGGCGCGATGCTGCCCGCGCCGGTGCGCAACATGATCTGCGGCTGGTCGGCCTGCGCCGGCACGATGACGGGCAGCACCTCGATCATGAAGCCGGCATTGCCGGCCATGGCCGTCCCGCCGCCGGCCGGCGCTTGCAGGGTGTAGTAGCGGGCAGGCGGCGAGCTGCCGCAGGCAGCCAGCCCGGACAGCAGGATCAGCACAGCGCAAAGTCGGATGGGTTTCATGGGATTCAGTTCCTGACGGGACCGGAGCCGGGGATGGGATCTTCACCCCTGCCACGCAGCAGGGATTGGGGATTGGCCTGCAGGAAGTCCGCCAGATTGCGCAGCGAACGGGCCGCGCGCGACAGTTCCTGCATGGAGCGTTCCGCATTGACCGGCAACGCCGAATCCGAAGAAAGCAGCTCGTTGATCTGCGCCAGCGAGCGGCGCGCCTCCTTCATCATGGCCGCCGCGTCCGGCGCCAGGTCCTTGTCCAGGCGCGTCATCAGCTTGGAGGTGCTGGCCAGCGTGTTGCGCAGGTCCTGGCCGATCTGGTCGAAGGGGATTTTCTCGATCTTGGCGACGATGCTGCCGATCTGCTCCTGCAACTGGTCGAACTGGCCCGGGATGGTCGGGATATTGGCCGGCTCGGTCACCTCGTAGTCGACCGGCTTGACATGGGGGAAGTGATCCAGGACCACATACATCTGGCCGGTCAGCAGATTGGCCGAGCGCAGCTGCGCGCGCAGGCCGTACTTCACGAGCACGCTCAGGGTGCGGCCCGGGGCAAGATCCTTGCTGCCCGTATCGCGCTGCACGCTGCGCACGATCTCGTCGAACAGGCTGCCCAGGCGTTCGGGGTAGATGGTCGCGTCGACCACGCCATAGAAGCGCTTCTTGCTGCCGTCGAAATCAATGGCCACGTGGGTGACTTCGCCCAGGGAGATGCCCTGGAAGTCGATGGGCGCGCCCACCGACAGGCCGCGCACGGACTGGTCAAAGCGCATGCGGATACGGAAAGGCGTGCCATCGGTGTTGGCCTTGGCGGCGGCCTCGCTGCCATAGAGCTGGAAGCGGCTGTTGGCCTGGGCTTCGCCGCCATCGCGCTCGACGACGTTGTCAAAGGCGACACCGCCCACGGCCACCGACACCAGGGACTGGGTGCGCACCTTGAGCCCGTCGGCATTGACGGAGAAGTCCACGCCGCTGGCGTTCCAGAAGCGCGCGCCCTCGGTGACGAAGCGGTCGTTGGGCGCATCGACAAAGACCTGCACGTCCACCGCCTTGCCATCCTCGCTCAAGGCATAGCCGACCACCTGCCCGACGCTGATGCGCCGGTAATAGACGGGCGAACCGATATCCAGTGAACCGAGGTCATTGGCGCGCAGCGTGAAGCGCTTGCCCGGCCGGTCATGCGCCACGGGCGGCGGCGTCTCCAGGCCGACGAAATGCGTCTTGCTGGCCTTGCGGTCCAGCGTCTCGGGGTCGCCCACGGCATCCACGCCGATATAGGCGCCCGACAGCAAGGTGCCCAGGCCCGAGACGCCGCTGATGCCCAGGCGCGGCCGCACGACCCAGAAATTGGTGCCCTCGCGGGCCATGTTCTGGACTTCCTTGGCCAGTTCGGCTTCGACCACGACCTTGCTGCGGTCGGCGTTGAAATGGATGCCCTTGACCGTGCCTATGGTCACGTCCTTGTAGCGCAGCTGGGTCTTGCCGACCTCCAGCCCTTCGGCGGTATTGAACTCGATGGAGATCTCGGGGCCGGCCTGCATCCAGGTGCGCACGACCAGCGACAGGCCGGCCAGCGCGGCCACCAGCGGCACCAGCCAGATCCAGGAAATGCGCGAGCGCTCTTTCTTGGATACCTTGACCTTGCCCAACGGATTGTCCGGCAAATCGGTCGACTCAGCCATGTCGTGCGCTTCCTTGTGATGTCGCTTTTTATTCAGGAATTGCCCGCGGGCGCGCCCGCGGCGGCTTCGGGATGATCCGCATCCCACTCCGATGCACTTTCAAGATCCCAGGCCTGGCGCAGGTCGAAAGTCATGGCCGCCAGCATGGTCAGGACCACCACCAGGCCGAAAGACGCGGCCCCCGCGCCGGCGCTGATTTCCATCAGCCCCTGGAAATCGGCCAGCGCCGCCAGAATGATAACCACGAAAACGTCCAGCATCGACCATTGGCCGATGAACTCTACCATTTGATAGAGGCGCGTGCGTTGCTGCAGATTGGTTGTGCTGCGCCACTGCAGCGTCAGCGCCAGGAAACCCAGCGACAGCAGCTTGGTCAGCGGTACCGCGATACTGGCGATGAAGACGATGAGCGCGATATCCCAGGAGCCCATTTGCCAAAGCTCGACCACGCCCCCCAGGATGGTGTGCGCGCTGTCGCCGGTAATGGAGCTGATCTGCATCACCGGCAGGGCATTGGCCGGGATGTAGAAAATCGCCGCGGCGATCAGCAGCGCCCAGGTGCGCGACAAGGTCTCGGGCTTGCGGTAATGCAGCACGGCGCGGCAGCGCCGGCAATGGTGCATGGCATGAGGATCCTCGTCCAGCGCCTGCACCTGGCCGCAGACATGGCAGCCGGCCAGCACCGTATCGGCGGTCATCTCGGGGATGTGCACCGGCACCACGCCCGCTCGTTCGGCCATGCGCCAGATGACGGCCGGCGCCAGCCGGCTGAGCATGGTGAGAAAGACCGTCAGCGCGCCAAAGGCCAGCAGGCCCACCCGCGGCTCGACCGAGGCCATGCCGGCAAGCTTGACCACCGAGACCACCACCCCCAGCAGGAACACCGGCACCATGCTCCATGGCCGCAGCAGGCCCAACAGGCGCACGACGCCGGCAAAGCCATAGGGCAAGGCGCCCCGCGACAAGGGACCCAACACCCAGAGCAGGGCCAGTAATTGCAGCAGCGGAATGCCGAAGCCGACCGTGCCGGTCATGATGGCCACGGCATAGTGCCCCTGGCGCCAAGTGATACCCACGGCGTCGAGCAGCGTGGCCGTGCTGGTCATGCCCTGCACCGACAGCGCGGCGACGGGATAGGCGTTGGCCACGCCAAAGAGGATGAGACCGGTGATGGCCAGCGCCAGCCAGTTCGACAGCGTCAGGCCGCTGTAGCGCCACAGCGTCGAGCCGCAGCGCTCGCAGGCGGCCGCCTCGCCCGGATCGAGGCTGTGCCAGCGGTAGACGCTGGCACAGTGTTCGCAGGCGATGAGAGAGTGGCGCTCCAAAGGCGGGCCCTGGTCAGCCTGGCTCAGTCAACCAGCTCGACTTCCGGCTTGTCCTTGGCGCTGGGCGTGGACTTGGCCGCCTCGTCGAAAGACAGCACGACCTTGTCGTTCTCGTCCAGGTCCACCGTGACATTGCCGCCGTCGACCAGGCGTCCGAACAGCAACTCGTCGGCCAGGGCGCGGCGGATGGTGTCCTGGATGAGCCGCTGCATCGGGCGCGCGCCCATGAGCGGATCGAACCCATGCTTGGCCAGGTAGTCGCGCAGCTTCTCGGTGAACACCGCCTCGACGCGCCGCTCGTGCAACTGGTCCTCGAGCTGCATGAGGAACTTGTCGACCACGCGCAGGATGATCTCGCGGTCCAGCGGCGCGAAGGGGATGATGGCATCCAGCCGGTTGCGGAACTCCGGCGTGAACATGCGGCGGATCTCGGCCATTTCGTCGCCCACCACGCGCGTATTGGTGAAGCCGATGGCCGCGCGGTTCAGGGTCTCGGCCCCCGCGTTGGTCGTCATGATGAGGATGACGTTGCGGAAGTCGGCCTTGCGCCCGTTGTTGTCCGTCAGCGTGCCGTGATCCATGACCTGCAGCAGGATATTGAAGATATCCGGATGGGCTTTTTCGATTTCATCGAGCAGCAGCACGCAGTGCGGCTGCTTGGCGATGGCCTCGGTCAGCAGGCCGCCCTGGTCAAAGCCGACATAGCCGGGAGGCGCGCCGATCAGGCGCGAGACCGCGTGACGCTCCATGTACTCCGACATGTCAAAGCGCAGCAGCTCGACCCCCAGCGTGAAGGCCAGTTGGCGGGCGACCTCGGTCTTGCCCACGCCAGTGGGGCCGGAGAAGAGGAAGGCCCCGATGGGCTTGTCGGGCTTGCCCAGGCCGGAGCGCGCCATCTTGATGGCGGCGGCCAGCGCGTCGATGGCCTGGTCCTGGCCGAAGACGACGGTCTTCAGGTCGCGGTCCAGCGTGGCCAGCTTGCTGCGGTCATCGCTGGAAACCGACTGCGGCGGGATGCGCGCGATCTTGGACACGATGGCTTCGATCTCGGCCTTGCCGATGACTTTCTTCTGGCGCGAACGCGGCAGCAGGCGCTGGGCGGCGCCGGCCTCGTCGATGACGTCGATGGCCTTGTCGGGCAGGTGGCGGTCATTGATATAGCGCGCCGACAGCTCGGCGGCCGCGCTCAGCGCGGCGGCCGAATAGCGCACGCTGTGGTGCTCTTCGAAGCGGCTCTTCAGGCCGCGCAGGATCTGCACGGTCTGGTCGACGCTGGGCTCGGGCACGTCGATCTTCTGGAAACGGCGCGACAGCGCGTGGTCTTTCTCGAAGACCCCGCGATATTCGGTGTAGGTGGTCGCGCCGATGCACTTGAGCTGCCCGGACGACAGGGCCGGCTTGAGCAGGTTGGACGCATCCAGCGTGCCCCCCGAGGCCGAACCCGCCCCGATCAGGGTGTGGATCTCGTCGATGAAGAGCACGGCATCCGGATTGCCGCGGATCTGCTTGAGCACGCCCTTGAGACGCTGCTCGAAATCGCCGCGGTACTTGGTGCCGGCCAGCAAGGCGCCCATGTCCAGCGCATAGACCTGGGCCGACTGCAGGATCTCGGGCACCTCGCCGCGCGTGATGCGCCAGGCCAGGCCTTCGGCGATGGCCGTCTTGCCCACGCCTGCCTCTCCCACCAGCAGCGGGTTGTTCTTGCGGCGGCGGCACAACACCTGGATCACGCGCTCGACCTCGTGTTCGCGGCCGATGAGCGGATCGATGCGGCCGGCCAGCGCGGCGGCGTTCAGGTCGTTGGCGTACTGGTCCAGCGGCGATTGGCGCGACTCGCCGCCCTCCTCGCCGGGACTTTGCTGTTCTTTCTGGACAGCGGAAGGTTCTTCCTGGGGCTGCTTGGTGATGCCATGCGACAGGAAATTGACCACATCCAGCCGCGTGACGCCCTGCTGCTGCAGGTAGTACACGGCGTGCGAGTCTTTTTCGCCGAAGATGGCGACCAGCACATTGGCCCCGGTGACGGGCTTTTTGCCCGTGCCGCCGGCCGACACATGCATGATGGCGCGCTGGATCACGCGCTGGAAACCCAGCGTGGGCTGGGTATCGACCTCGGCGCCGCTGGGAATGACGGGGGTATTTTCTGTCACGAATTGGCGCAGGTTTCGGCGCAAGTCGTCCAGATTGGCCGCGCAGGCGCGCAAAACCTCGACTGCCGAGGCGTTGTCCAGCAACGACAGCAACAAATGCTCGACAGTAATGAACTCATGTCGGGCGGAGCGGGCCTCGACGAATGCCATATGCAGGCTGACTTCAAGCTCTTGGGAAATCACGCTTCCTCCGTAACGCACGAAGCGGCAGGTACACGCTTCATATTCTATGCCGATCAGGGCGTAACGCCAGCGATTTCAAACTCGAGGCCAGTGTACCGGCCCGCTTCGTCCATCACGGTGAGACGGTGCAAGCCATTGCGCGCCAGGGACAATCCCTGTGTTTCGCCTGCCCCGGCCTGACGATATATCTTGCCATCGAGCATCCACCATACCCGGCCCTGGGCGCCCTGCACGCCGACATCCAGCGCCACGGCGCGCGCGCCGGGCACCGGCCGCAGCACGGAACCCTGGGCCACGCCCTCGATGCGCATGGGAGCGCGCGACACATTGGCATACTCCGCAAATGAGGGCGGAACCGTATCATTCAAGGCCCAGGCGGCCCGCTGCTCGGGGCAGATTCCGCCGGGCGCGCTTTCCAGGCGCCAACCCAGCGGCCAGCAGGTGACGACGGCGCGCACCGCTTCGGGGCGCTTGCGCGCCCGCGGCGGGCCCGCCGGCAGCGCCGAAGCCACATCGCGTAACAAAGGCGCGGCAACATTGGCGCCAAAAAAACCGGGATTGGGTGTGCCATCCGGACGGCCGACCCAGACGCCCAGGGTCCACCGATCCGTCACTCCGATGGCCCAGGCGTCGCGGAATCCGAAACTGGTGCCGGTTTTCCATGCCAGCGCGGGCTCGGCCCCACCCTGCTGGAACAAGGGTCTTTCCGGGTGCCCCCCCGCTTCCAGGATATCGCGCACGATCCAGGCCGCGCCGGCGCTCATGGCGCGGCTTTCGCGCCTGGGCTCATCGGGGCTCAGGCGCGGCTGGCCCGCCAGGCCCTCCCGTGCCAAGGCGCGATAGGCGCCCACCAACTCTTCCAGCGTCGTCCCGCCGCCGCCCAGGATCAGGCTCAGATTGGGCGCCGCCCCGGCCGGCATGCGCAGGCGCACGCCGGCATTGAGCATGGCCGAGGCGAAGCGGACGGGCCCCACACGATCCAGCAAATCCACGGCCGGCACGTTCAGGGAACGCTGCAAGGCCTGGGACACGCTGACGGGCCCGGAAAACGCGGCCTGGAAGTTGCCCGGTGCATAGCCGCCAAACGACATGGGCACGTCCATGAGCAGGCTTTCCGAATGCACCAGCCCGTCGTCCAGCGCCTGGGCATAAAGAAAAGGCTTGAGCGTGGACCCCGGCGAGCGCACGGCGCGCACCATGTCAACGTGCGCATAGCGGCTATCGTCGGAGAAATCCGCCGAACCCGCATAGGCTTTGATCTCCAGGCTGTCGTTGTCCATCACCAGCACGGCCATGGACACCTTGGGCGGCAGACTATCGACGCGGTCAAGCAGCATGCGCTCGACCGTGGCCTGCATGTCGGCGTCCAGCGTGCTGGCCACCACTGTCTGCCCCCGCGGCTGGCCAGCCAGCAGGCGTTGCGCCGCCAGGGGCGCCAGCCAGCGCGCCCTCAAGGGCGGCGCCACCACATTCTCGATGCGCGCATCGGCCACCCGTCCGGCCGGCCAGATCGACAAGGCCTGCATGCGAGCCAGCACTTTGTCGCGCGCCAGCCGCGCGGCCTCCGGATGCCGGTCGGGGCGCAGGCGCGACGGCGCCTGCGGCAAGGCCGTGAGCAACGCCGCCTCGGCATCGCTCAGGTCGCGCGCGGACTTGCCCAGCCACAGGCGCGCGCCCATCTCCGCGCCCTCGACGATGCCGCCCATGGGCGCATGCGCCAGGTACATCGCGAGGATCTCGTCCTTGCTGTAGTGCATCTCCAGCTGCAGCGCGCGCCAGACCTGGCGCGCTTTGGCCCGCAGGCTGCGCGAGGGCTGCCCGGCCAGCGCCGGATCGAGCATGCGCGCGACCTGCATGGTGAGTGTGGAGCCGCCGGAAACAATGCGGCCATGCGCGGCCCATTGCCAGCCGGCGCGGGCCATGGCCCAGGGATTGATCCCCGGATGCCAATAGAACCAGCGGTCCTCGTAGGCCAGCAAGGTCTGCAGATAGCGCGGCGAGACCTGTTCGGGCGTGACGGGATACCGCCAGACGCCATCACGGCTGGGATAGTTGCGCAAAGGCGTGCCATCGGCGGCAATGACCACGCGCGCGCCCGCCGAGCCGGCCGACGGCAGCGGGTAGACCCGGTCCAGCACGAACAGGGCCGCCAGCGGCAGCGCCGCCAAGGCGGCGCCGGCCAAAGCCAGGCGCCGCCTGCGCCGCGTCATTTGCGCGGCTGCCTGTCGCGGATCTCGATGCTGCTCCATGTGTCGCCCACGCCGCGCAGCTCGGGCCGGTACATGTCTTCAGCGACCACCGAGGGCACACTGTAGCGGCCTGGCGACACCACGCGCGCCAGATAGAAGATATCGACCTTGCCCCGTCCCAGCGTGGCCGCCGCGACATAGCGGTCATCGCGGAACTCGCGATGCTTGATATTGGGATTGGCCATTGCCTCGGCCACCCGGCGCCCGCCGATCTGCCAGTCCTGCATCTCAGGGCTTTGCGAGAGGTTCAGGTTCTCCACTTCGAAGCCGGCCGGCACGCGGTCCACGATGAGCGCATCGGGCACATACTGCGTGGCATCGGCCTGGATCCAGACCACCAGCATGTCGCCGGTCTGCAACAGGCCGCCATCCCAGGCGCTGCCGTCAGGGCGATACCAGCCGCGCTGTAGGCCGATGACATCATTGCGGGGCGCCGGCGCGGTCCGGGGCGTGCCCTGGGCATCGAATTCCACGAACAGCGATTGATTGCCCGTATTGCGCAGGCGCGTGGCCGCCAATTCCGCCGGCCCGATCTCCAGGGTCTGATCCTGCGGGCTGGACAGATTGCGGCTGGTGCCAGCCTGTTGCAGCATGGCCTGCCAGGGCGCGGCCCGGTCGCCGCCGGCCGAATTGGCCGCCAACAACAAGGCCATTTGTTCCTGCGTGGACAGATAGGAGCGGTTCCCCATCCGGGCCGCGGCCTGCTCGAGCAGGTTTTCGCTGCGCGCATCGCGCAAACCGTATTGGTTCAGCAGGGCGTAGGCTTGGGCATAGTCGCGCACGCTGCTGCCGTAGTCGCCCAGCCACTCATCGTAATAGCCGGAACCGCGGCGCGTGATGCCATAGGCGCGCGTCATGCCTTGCTCCAGCGCGGTCTTCATGCGGCCCTCATCGCCCAGCAGCTTGAACGCCGCCGCCAGCTGGATGAGCGGCAAGGGGGAACGCGCCCGCTCGCCATAGTTGTCGAACAGCTGCCTGACCGTGGACAGCGGCGCCTTGCCGTCCCGCGCCAGCGCCAGGGCGGCGGCGGCCAGACCGGCGAAGCGGCGGTGGTCGTTGCGCAGCACCTCCGCGCTGCTGCTGTCGAAACGGCCGCTCTCCAGGCCCTTGCGCAGATTGGCCGACCACGTGCCGAAGTTGTTGGGCGTCTGCTGCAACTGTTCCAGCAGCCACTGCCGGGTGCGTTCCAGGCCGCTGTCGGGCACGTTGAAGCCGCGGTCCCGGGCGTCCTGCATGAAGCCCAGCGCATAGGCCGTCAGCCAGACATCGCGCGAACTGTAATCGCCCCACAAGGAGTAAGCGCCCGTCGCCCCGCGCATGCCCGACAGGCGCGCCAGCGCACCGTCTATCTTGGCTTGGCGCTCGGCCAGGGTGCGCGGCGTCATCCCGAAGCGTTTGGCCGCGGCCTCATCGATGATGACCCAGGGCAGTGTCGCGCTGATGGTCTGTTCGGTGCAGCCATAGGGATAGTTCAACAGGCCCTGCACCAGCCGGTTGACGTTCAGCGGCGGGCGGTTGGACAGGGTCATCGACGCCGTGACCGAGTCGGCATGCCAGTTGGCCAGGAGGTCGGCGGGAGGGGTCCACTCCTCGCCGGGATTGAGGCGGATGCGGCGCGCCCGGCGCTCGGCCGCATAGGCCGGCTGCACCTGCAGCACCGACTCGCGCGTGATGTCCAGGCCATCGCCCTGGACCACCAGGCGCATCAGTCCCAGGCCATAGGAACCCGTCGTGGTCGCGACAAAACGCAGCGTCGCGCGTTCCTTGTCCTTCAAGGTCACGGTGCGGGTGCTGTCGGCAATGGCCAGCGGATCGAGTGCCTGCAGCTTGACCGTGAGCTTGCGCGTCGCGCCGCTCAGATTGGTCAGGTCCAGCGCCACCGCGGCCTGGTCGCCCGGCGTGATGAAGCGCGGCGTGTTCAGTTCCGCCACCACGGGCGCCGCCACCATCATTTCGGTTTCGGCGCTGCCGTAGCGCTCCGCCGAGAACGCCACGGCCATCAGGCGCAAGGTGCCATTGAAGTCGGGCACGTCAAGCTTGATCTCCGCTTCGCCCTGCGCATTGAGCGCCACCACGCCCGAGAACAGATCCACCAGCTTGACCTTCTTGGGCAGGCTGCGGCTGTCGCCGCGCATGGCCGCGTCGCCACCCCACTTCAGGCGCCCCTGGGTGCCGTCCATCTTCTCGATCAACTTGCCGTACATATCCAGCAGCTCCGGCGCATAACGGTGCTTGCCGAAGAAGAAGTCCATGGGATCGGGGGTCGCGTACTGATTGATGTTGAGGATGCCGACATCCACCGCCGACAGCGTCACATAGGCCTTGCCTCCCGAGGCGCCATCGACCTTCACGCGCACCGTGGCGGGCTTCTCGGGTTCGACCTTGGCCGCCGCGCTCAGGCTGACGGCCAGCTTGCGCTCGGCGCTGGCCAGCGGCAGGTAGGCCAGGCCCAGGGCGCGGGCCGGGGTCACGCGATCGCCCTCGCTGCCCGGCCGGAAGACCGTGGCCGATACATAGAGATCGTGACGCTTCCAGGCCGCGTCGACCGGGATCTCGACCTCGGTACCCGTGGCCTTGACCGCCAGCCATTGCGACCACAGCATGCGGTCGCCTTCCACCGTGATCAGGGCCTGGCCGTCGTGCGGCGGCACGACCGTCATGCGAACCTTGCCGCCCGGCTTGGCCGGCAGGTCCTGCAGCTTGAGCTGCACGCGGTCCGGCCGGTTGCCCACGGCATCGGCGTCTTGCGCATTCCAGCCGGCATAGAAGCGATAGCGCGCCACCTGACCGGTCTGCGGATCGGCGATCTCCAGGCGATAGCGGCCCCACTTCACATCTACTGTCAACGAGGCGCGCTCGCCGATGTCAATGACGCGCGAATCCGTCAACTCCTCGGTTTCGGTGTAACCGCTGTTCCAGCCGCGCTGGTCGTCGAAACGCCAGTAGTACTGGCGTTCTTCGCGGTACAGGCGCACCTGGGCGCCATTGACCGGCTGCGGCTTGCCTTCGGCATTGACGCGGATGATTTCGAAACCGGCCGGCGCGCCTTCGCGCGCCACATCGCGGTCAAACAGCGGCCGCAGGCCGATGAGCGTATCGGCCGGCCAGACGCTGCGCTCGATGGAGCGGACCACGGGCCGCCCGCCCGACTCGAGCAGGCTGACCGACAGGCGGACCTTCAGGGGAGAACGGGCCTCGCCCGCCTGGGGATCAACGCTGATCTCGCCATGCCCGCGCTCGTCCAGCTCGCTGTCGGGCAGCTCCTCGAAACGGCGCAGCGTGTCATCGGCGACATCGCCGAAAACAAAGCCCGGCCATTGCCCGGGCAAGGCGATGCGGTCGCGCTTGACCTGGAAACTGGCCAGCACGCGGTTGCCCGCGGCGGGCGCGCCATACAGATAATCGCCCTGCAATGCCACCTGCCAGGTCTCGTCGGGGGCCAGGACCGGCTGCTCCGAGGTCAGGGCGAGTTTCATGCGCTCGGGCAGGAACTCTTCGACCTGGAACTTCCAGCTGGCATCCGGGATCCGCGCCGCGGGGTCCACGCGCAGTTCCAGCATCCAGGTGCCGGTCTGGGCGTCCTGCGGGATATCGATGACCTGCTCGACATAGTTGGGCAGGTCCTTGGCCGGATGCCACAGGGTCGTGCGCGTCACCCGGCCGTCCGGGCGCTTGATGGTGGCCGTCAGGGGGCTGGCCGGCAAGGGCCGCCCGTCCGGGTCGCGCGCCAGCACCGAGACATGGAATTGCTCGCCCGGCCGGTACAGATTGCGCCCGGCATAGACAAAGAGATTGTTGTTGCGGGCCGGGTGACCGCCGATATCGTATTCCGAGAGGTCCAGCGCCGGCTCGCCCAGGGCCAGCAGCGTCATTTCCTTGCCGCGGGTGGCGCGCATCACGCGCGCATTGGCATGCGAGCCGTCAAAACGCACATGGCCCTGGGCGTCCGCGTCGGCCTGGGCCAGGGACTTGCCCGCGCCATCGACCAGTTCCACGCGCACCCCGGACAGCGGCTGGCCCGTCTTCAGGGACACGGCATAGGCTTCGCTGCGATCCGGATAGCGGCGCGCATGCAGGCCGATATCGCTGACGTAGAAGTAGGTGGTCTGGTACTCGTAGCGGAAACGGCCGGGCTGGCTCATCACCGCGATATAGATGCCGGGATCCTGCAATTCCTTGATGTGCTCGACCGGCAGAAAGGTCACGTGACGCCGGTTGGGCTTGTCGTCGGTCACGAAACGCCCCTGGTAGACACTGGTGGTCAGCGTATTCAGGCGATCCAGGTCCCAATTGCTGACCGATCCCTTCAGGCTGCGGTTGTCCGCATAGCGCCAGTCGTCTTCCTCGGGGCCCTCATCGTCGTCCTCGCTGGCGCCGCTCTTGCGGCCGATGCCCAGCACCGTGTCAAAGAACTCGGGCACCCGCTGCGGATCCACGCGCAGGAACTGCACATCGACCTCGGGCATGTTGACGGTCGCCACCGGCAGGCCGCCATTCTGGCCCGCGGGCAAAACGACGCCGCGGCTGGCGAAGTAGAACGAAGGCGGCATGGCCTGCGTGGCGACATCGCAACGCGCCGCCTCGGGCAAGGCGCCGACCGACTCGCCGCCGGGCAAGCCCTCGCGCACGCTGATGGCATAGCGCTTGAGGGGTTGCACATAGGGGAAATACACCACGCGGGGGTTGTCGCCGACGACCCAGCCACCCTGGACGGCGCGTCCCTTGGGTACGGCCTGGCCGGTACTGGCCTGGCTCTGGCCACTGCCGGCGCTGTCATCCGCATCTTGCGGGGCCTCACCCAGCTCGGTCACCTGGAGATAGCGTCCCAGATCCGCCTTGCGGTCCACGGGCTGGGTGAACGTGAGCGCCAGTGCCAGGCTGTCGTTGTATTGGCGCGGCTGGCAATTCAACGCGGCGAAGGGATCGGGCTTGCCCACCGTGGCCTGGCCGGCCGGCTTTGCCGCCGGCGCGCCCGGCGAGGCGGCCTGTTCAGCGGCGGCAATCACCGACTGCTCGGCCTGCCGCGCGGCCTGCGGCGAAACGGACTGCGGCGCGGGCCCGCGCCCGGCCAACCATCCCAGCCCCACGGCGGCGGCCAGAATGACCGCGCCCCCCACTCCCAGCCAGACTTTCTTTTTATTCGCCAAGGCGCACCTCATGCTGCTACGTCTTAGACCGCCGCCAGGACACTGGCCGCAACGGCCTTACTTTAAAAAGGGAATATCGGGCGTCGGCCGCCCCGCGGACTACACCGGTTCCATAATGCACTGCAAGGGATGTTGCCGAGCCCGTGCATACTGCGCCACCTGCGCGATCCGGGTGGCTGCCACATCGCGTGGATAGACACCACAAACGCCACGGCCTTCGTGATGGACCTGCAACATGATCCGGGTGGCTTCTTCCTGGTTTTTGCCAAAGAACTTCTGCAGGACCTTCACCACGAATTCCATCGGGGTGTAATCGTCATTGAGAAGCACGACCTGGTACATCGGCGGCGGCGCGGTGCGCGCCGGCTGTTTTTCGACCACGACATCGTGCTGCGAATCCAAGGTAGAACTCATAGGGCGGCTATTCTATTTAATCGGCCAAATATTCGCGTCACACTTACTCAAAATTACACACAGACATGCGTAGTTTCCATACTTGACGCCAGAAAGAAAAGGAGCGCATTATCCATGCATTCGGGAGCCTTTCAACTCGTTGTAGGGCGACCGTTCCCGGATGGGCTTCAGGCCAAGCCACGGCCCCTTCGTCCAACATACGATTCAAAAGAGGCAGTCCGCATGTCTGACACGACCGCAACCGCCGTCCAAGGGGACAATCCAAAATCCACCGGAACCGTCAAGTGGTTTAACGACGCGAAAGGTTTTGGCTTCATTACACCCGACGATGGCGGAGAAGATCTTTTCGCGCATTTTTCGTCTATCCAGATGAACGGTTTCAAAACCCTCAAGGAAGGCCAGAAAGTCGCTTTCGAGATTATCCAGGGTCCGAAAGGCAAGCAAGCACTCAATATTACGTCGGCCTAAGCAACCCTGACAGACGGTATTATGCAGGCGGAGCCCCGGCTCCGCCTTTTCATTTGCAACCGGCCGGGATGCAACTTTGCGCCACGGCTGGCGGTCCATAGCCGGTATCCACCGACTCCTTTAGCTGTCGTACATGCAGATCCTCTCCGCCCTGATGCGCCCGGCCGTCCTCGCCCTGGCGCTTGCCCCCCTGTCCGCCATGGCCGGCGGCCCGCGCCAAGGCACCCTGCCCACCACGCAATTGTCCACCGGCATCCACGTCATCCAGGCCGAAGTCGCCGATACGGAAGACAAGCGCCGCATCGGCCTGATGAACCGCCAGGAACTGCCAGGCAACAGTGGCATGCTTTTCGTGTTCGAGGCGCCCGACCTGCAGTGCTTCTGGATGCGCAACACGCCGCTGCCGTTGTCGATCGCCTTCATCGCCGATGATGGCACGATATCGAACATCGAAGACATGGCGCCGCAGACCGACGACGCGCATTGTTCGCGCAAGCCCGTGCGCTATGCGCTGGAGATGAGCCAGGGCTGGTTTGCCCAGCGCGGCGTGAAAGCAGGCGCCAAGATCGACGGGCTGCCGTAAGCGCGGCGCCCCATATGCAAAAAAAGGAGCCTCGCGGCTCCTTTTTTTGTGATGCGGATCAGACGCGCTCGACGATGAGCGCGATACCCTGCCCCACCCCGATACACATGGTGCACAGCGCGTAGCGGCCGCCCGTGCGGTGCAGCTGATTGATCGCCGTGGTCGCCAGGCGGGCGCCGCTGGCGCCCAGGGGATGGCCCAGCGCAATGGCGCCGCCGTTGGGATTGACGCGGGCATCATCGTCGGCAATGCCCAGGTCGCGCAGCACGGCCAGGCCTTGCGCGGCGAAGGCTTCATTCAGTTCGATGACGTCCATCTGGGCCAGGGTCAGGCCGGTCTGGGCCAGTACCTTGCGGGTGGCGGGCGCCGGGCCCATGCCCATGATGCGGGGCGCCACGCCGGCGGTGGCCATGCCGACCACGCGCGCGCGCGGCGTCAGGCCGTGGCGGGCGGCGGCCTTCTCGTCGGCCAGCAGAAGCGCGGCCGCGCCGTCATTGACACCCGAGGCATTGCCCGCCGTCACGCTGCCGCCCTCGCGCACCACGCCCTTGAGCTTGGCCAGCGCTTCCAGGCTGGTCTCGCGCGGATGCTCGTCCTTGTCGACGATGAGGGCATCGCCCTTTTTCTGCGGGATGGACACCGGCGTGATCTCGGCATCGAAATAGCCCTCCTTCTGGGCGCGGGCCGTCTTTTGCTGGCTGGCCAGGGCGAACTTGTCCTGGTCGGCGCGCGAGATATTGAAGTCGTCCGCGACGTTCTCGGCGGTTTCGGGCATGGAGTCCACGCCGTACTGGGCCTTCATCAGCTTATTGACGAAGCGCCAGCCGATGGTGGTGTCGAAAATGGCGGCATTGCGCGAAAACGCGCTATCGGCCTTGCCCATGACGAAAGGCGCGCGGCTCATGCTTTCCACGCCGCCGGCCAGCATCAGGCCGGCTTCGCCGGCGCGGATGGCGCGCGCGGCCGTGCCGATGGCGTCCAGGCCCGAGCCGCATAGGCGGTTGATCGTGGCGCCGGCCACTTCGATGGGCAGGCCGGCCAGCAGCGTGGCCATGCGGGCCACGTTGCGGTTGTCTTCGCCAGCCTGGTTGGCGCAACCGAAAATCACATCGTCAAGCTCTTCCCAGCGCACATTGGGATTGCGCGCCATCAGCGCCTTGATGGGAATGGCCGCCAGGTCATCGGCACGCACCGACGACAAGGCGCCGCCATAGCGGCCAAAAGGAGTACGGATCGCATCGCAGATAAAGGCTTGCTGGGTCATGGCTAGTCAGAAAATGAATAGGTGAAACGGGATCGCGGCCATGTTACCGCAGCGTTTCCGGCGCCATCCTGGTGCGGCCGCAGATGTCCAGGCTACGGACGCTGTCTATGGCTTGGACACCTCGGGCGGCCTGGATGCCAGGCGGCGCGCGGCCTCCAGCTGGGCGACACGGCGGAAACGGCCGGCCGAGAAATGATAGAAAGGCTGCGGGCAGAACTGGCGCGACACCACCGAAGCCAGCAGCGAGCCGGCCAATAACCAGAACAGCATGGGCTGGCTGCCCGTCATTTCCATGACCACCACGCTGGCGGTCAAGGGCGACTGCGTGGCGGCGGCCAGGAAAGCCGCCATGGAGATCAGCACCAGCACTTTGCCGTCGACGCTGCCGCCTGTCCATAGCCATAGCTGGTGCCCCAGGCCGGCGCCGGTGGTCAGCGCCGGGGTGAAGATCCCGCCCGGGATGCCGGCCCAATACGAGGCCACGGTAGCCGCGAGCTTGGACAGCCCGAAACCCGCTGGCGCCGCGCCATCGGCAAGCAGCACGGCCGCCGTGCCATAGCCCGTGCCGTAGGTCGCGCCCTGGCTGGCCAGGCCGATCAAGGCCACGGCCAGCCCCAGGCCGAAGGCCGCGGCGATGGGACGGCGGCGCACGGTCTCACGCCAGGCCTGGGGCAATACGCCGGTCAGGCCCTTGCCCAGCAGGCGGGCGAACAATCCTCCCAGGCAGCCATTGAGCAGGCCGCAGGCAGCGACCCACCAGATCATGTGTTCGGCCAGGGCCTGCCCCCCGAACACGCCGAAATAGGGATTGTTGCCCGCCAGCGCCACCACCATGAAGCCGCAGGCCAGCACCCCCAGCAGCACCAGGCGCTGCCAGCGCAGCACGGCGCCCCGTCCCAGTTCCTCGATGGCGAAGATCACTCCGGCCAAGGGCGCGTTGAAGGCCGCCGCCAGGCCGCCGGCCGCGCCGGCGGCGATCAGTTCCTGGGCATGGAAGCCGCGCATGCGCAGCCCCAGGCGCCGGCACAGATTGCCCCAGGACAGCATGACCGCCGCGCCCACCTGCACCGAGGGCCCCTCGCGCCCGATCGAAGCGCCGGCCAGCATGGCCAGGAAGGCGAGCGGGATTTTCCAGAGCGTCTGCCGCAAGGACACCAGGCTGGTCTGCGCCGGGCCCGGACGCAGCGACAAGGCGGCGATGACTTGCGGGATCCCGCTGCCGGCGGCCTGCGGCGCGTAGCGCAGCGTCAGCCAGCGCAGGCCGGCCAGCGCGCAGGGCAGCACGATGAGCGCCAGCCAGCCGTGGGCGCCCACCCATTGGCGGTTCCAGTCCAATGCCCAGTCCGCCAATTGGGCAAAGCCCATGGAAACCAGGGCCACCAGGGCCGCGCCTGCCAACAGCAGCGACACCTGCAGGCTTTTGCGCGACAGGCGCCGCATCTGCCGGGTCTTGCGCCGGGCCAGGCGCCGGGCGCGGGCCCAGGCATGGGCCAGGCGCGAAGAGGAAGAGGTCTGAGACATATTCTTTTTGTGGCGGGACAGGCCAACCATACCCACCACCGCCGTGACAGGCGCCTGATAGCGCGGCCGGCGCCCAAAAGACACGGCCCGGCAGGAGCCGGGCCGTCGATCGTGCAGGGCGCGCCAGGCGCGCCGATTGCCAATCAGGCGAAGTTCTTCGCGGCGAATTCCCAATTCACCAGGGCCCAGAAGTTTTCCAGGTACTTGGGACGGGCATTGCGGTAGTCGATGTAATAGGCGTGTTCCCAGACGTCACAGGTCAGCAGCGCCTTGTCGGCCGTGGTGAGAGGCGTGGCGGCGTTGCTGGTGTTGACGATGTCCAGCGAACCGTCGGCCTTCTTGACCAGCCAGGTCCAGCCCGAACCGAAGTTGCCGGCGGCCGACTTGTTGAAGGCTTCCTTGAAGGCGTCCACGCTGCCCCACTTGGCCTTGATGGCATCGGCCAGCGCGCCGCTGGGTTCACCGCCGCCGTTGGGCGAGAGGCTGTTCCAGTAGAAGGTGTGGTTCCAGACCTGGGCGGCGTTGTTGAAAATGCCACCGGAGGACTTCTTGACGATGTCTTCCAGCGACGCGGTCTCGAACTCGGTGCCCGGAATCAGATTGTTCAGGTTGGTGACGTAGGTCTGATGGTGCTTGCCATAGTGGAACTCCAGCGTCTCCTTGGAGATGCGCGGGGCCAGCGCGTCCAGCGCGTAAGGCAGAGGGGGAAGAGTATGTGCCATAGTCGGTTCCTTCTTTGTTGAATGCACGATCAAGCCCTTCGATTGTATCGGCTCTTCGCGAGGTTTCGCCTTAACCCAGGCTCGGCGCGGGGTTAACGGCTGGATTCAATCTCCGTGACATCGGCACGCACCCTGCCCTGGGCCAGATCAATGCTCACGCGCTCGCCCACCGCCAGCGCGCCGGCCTGGCTGACGACCCGCCCCCGGGCATCGCGCAGCACGGCGTAGCCGCGCGCCAGCGTATGTTCGGGATCCAGGGCGCGCAGTTGTGCGGACAGGGCCTGCAGGCGCGCCCGCCGCTGGGCCAGCAGGCCTTGCTGGCCGCGCGCCAGCCTTTGCATCAGCCCCAGCACGCGGTCCAGCGCGCGCGCCGTCTGCGGCGCGCGGCGCGCCACGCGCTGGCTCAGCGCAGCCAGGCGGCTGCCGCTGGCGGCCAGCGGGCGCTGGGCCGCCGAGGCCAGGCGGTGCCGCAGCGTGTTCAGGCGTTCGCGCTGATGCGCCAGCCGCTGCGCCGGCGAGATCAGCTGGGCGCTGGCCCGGTCCAGGCGCTGGGCAGCCTGCTCCAGGCGGCGCTGCTGCGCCCGCGCCAGGCGCGAGGCCGCGTGGCCCAGCGAGGCCAGCAGCTCGGCCCTGGGCACGCAAGCCAGTTCCGCCGCGGCCGTGGGGGTGGGCGCCCTGACGTCGGCCACGAAATCGGCGATGGTGAAGTCGGTTTCATGGCCAACGCCGCTGATCACCGGCATGGCGCATGCGGCCACGGCGCGGGCCAGGTCCTCATCGTTGAAGCTCCAGAGATCCTCGATGCTGCCGCCGCCGCGCACGAGGAGCAGCGTGTCGACTTCCTGGCGGGCGCTGGCCGCGCGCACCTGGGCCGCCAGGCGGTCGGCCGCATCGGCGCCCTGGACCGGCGCCGGATAGATCACGATCTCGACCTGGGGCGCGCGGCGCGCCAGCGCCGACAGCACGTCGCGCAGCGCCGCCGCATGCAGCGACGTCACCACGCCAATGGCGCGCGGCAGCCGCAGCGGCGCGCGCTTGCGTTCGGGATCGAACAGCCCCTCGGCCGCCAGTTTGTCCTTCAGGCGCAGAAAGGCCTCGTACAGGTCGCCCACGCCAGCGCGGCGCATGGCATCGGCCTGCAGCTGGTAATCGCCCCGGGGTTCGTAGAGCGACACGCGGGCGCGCACCTCCACCTGGTCGCCGGGACGCGGCACGAAACCGACCGCCGAGGCGCGGCTGCGGAACATGACGGTGCGCACCGACGCGCGGGCGTCCTTGAGCGTGAAGTACCAATGGCCGGAAGCGGCCTGCGTGAAGTTCGAAACCTCGCCGCGAACCCATATTGGCGGGATGTTGCGCTCCAGCAATTGCCCCACGGCTTGGTTCAGCTGGGCAACCGACAGGATATCCCGCGCAAATACGTCATCTTTGACAGCAAATCCAATTGTCATGGGGCTCGGAGCGGCGAAATGTGTCCACAGGGCTTGAAATTGCGGGCTCGCATGATAGCGCAATCCATGCCGGCCTGCCGGCTGCCCGGAGCGCCTTGATTTTCCGTGCAAGCCGTTGATTTATATGGATTTAATACAAACATCATATTGCGCAAAAGGGGCGCAATCCACCCTAAACCCAAGACGGGCGTGTGTTTCCAGGAAGTTTTGCACAGAATTATCCACAAAAACTGTGGATAGCTTGCCCTGTCCCCGCGACTTGCCACTGATGCCGGCCCGCCGTTACATTGCCGCCTTATAAGCCTTGCGGCCGACCGGCCGCGACCACAGGAGCACCCGTCTTGCTATCCCTCTTGCGCGATGCCGGCTGGCCGATCTGGCCCTTGCTGGCGACCTCCATCCTCGGCCTGGCCCTCATCCTCGAAAGAGTGCTGTCGCTGCGCCGCTCGCTGGTGATGCCGCGCGGCCTGGGCGAGCAAGTTGGCGAAATGCTGCGCAACCATGAGGACAGCCCGGAGGCGCTGGCCCGCCTGGAGCGCAACTCGCCTTTCGGCCGCATCCTGGCCGAGGTGCTGCGCATGCGCCACGCCCCGCGCGAGAGCTTGCGCGACGCCGTCGAAACCGTGGGACAGGGTGTCGCCCAGGAGCTCAACCGCTATATCCCGGCCATCGGCACCATCGCCATGGTCGCACCCCTCATGGGCCTGTTCGGTACCGTGGTGGGCATGATAGAGATCTTCGGCGCCTACAGCCCGGGCAGCACCGACCCGGCCCAGCTGGCCCACGGCATCTCCGTGGCCCTGTACAACACCGGCTTCGGCATTCTCATCGCCATTCCCGCCATGATCGCCCATCGCTACTTCCGCAGCCGCGTGGACAACTACATGAGCGCCATGGAACAGGCCGCCGCGCGCCTGGCCCGCGGAGTCCGGCCATGAACTTCCGCCGCCGCCGAGGCCCGCAGGATGAGCTGGACATCAATTTCATCCCGCTCATCGACGTGCTGCTGGTCATGCTGATCTTCCTGGCGGCCACGACGACTTTCGCCCGCTACAGCCAGCTGAAGGTGACCCTTCCCCAGGCCCAGGCCGAACAGCTCCAGCCTCCGGCCACGCTGGAGATCGCCGTGAGCCAGGATGGCCATTACGCGCTCAACGGCATCCTGCTCGACAGCAGCGACCCGGCCGCCATGGCCCAGGCCCTGCGCCAAGCGGCCGAAGGCAGGCCCGATGCCGTGATCGTCATCAACGCCGATGCCCAGGCCACGCACCAGTCGGTGGTCAACGTCATGCAGGCCGCGCGCGAGGCCGGCATCGGCCGGGTCAATTTCGCCGCCCAGGCCGCCCGGTGAGGATCCGCGATTTCCTGCACCGCGAGGTACAGCGGCAATGGCGCCGGGGCGGCTGGCTTTCCACCCTGCTGACTCCCTTGTCCGCGCTGGCCGGCCTCGCGGTGCGCCACAAGCGCCAGGCCTACCTGGACGGCCGCAGGACCGGCTGGCGGGCGCCGGTACCGGTGGTCGTGGTAGGCAATATCTACGTCGGCGGCACCGGCAAGACCCCCGTGGTGGTGGCCATCTTGCAGGGCCTGCGCGCGCGCGGCTATACGCCCGGCATGGTGAGCCGCGGCTATGGCGTGCGCATCGAGGGCCCGCCGCGGGTGGGCCAGGGCGAGCTGCCCGCGGCCGCCTTCGGCGACGAGCCCGCCCTCATCGCCGCGGCCACGGGCGCGGCGGTGGCCGTGCATCCGCGCCGCGCCGAGGCGGCCCGGGCCCTGCTGGCCGCCCACCCCGAGATCGATGTCATCGTGGCCGACGACGGCCTGCAGCACCTGGCCTTGGCGCGCGACATCGAAATCGTGGTCCAGGACGAACGCGGCACCGGCAACGGGCGCCTCCTGCCCGCCGGACCGCTGCGCGAACCGCCCAGCCGGCTGGCCGAGGTGGACGCCGTCATCACCAATCTGAACACCGGTCCGGGCCGCGCGCCCCAGGATGGCCCGGCCCGCCAATGGGCGATGTGGCTGGAGCCGCAGGAGGCCCGCCGGCTGAGCGATGGACAGCAGCGGCCTTTGTCGGCCTTCGCGGGCCAGAGCGTGGCGGCGGCGGCCGGCATTGGCAATCCCGGCCGGTTTTTCCGCACCCTGGAGAGCGCGGGGCTGGTGCCCACGCCGCGCCTGGCGCTGCCCGACCACTACGACTACGCCGACTCGCCTTTCGCCGGCCTGCGCGCCGACGCCATCTTCATCACCGCCAAGGACGCGGTGAAATGCGCTGGATTCGACGACCCCCGTCTGTGGTCGGTCCAGGTCCAGGCGCGCTTTTCAGAGCCGGATTTCCTGGACTGGCTCGACAACCGCCTGCGCGCCCTGGCCCCGCGCTAGCCGCGTTCTGCTTTAGAATTCAGCCATGGAATCCCGCCTTCTCGACATCCTCGTGTGCCCGCTGTGCAAGGGCCGTCTCGAATTTCTGCGCGCCGAGGGCGAGCTCGTCTGCCACGCAGACCGCCTCGCCTTTCCGGTCCGTGACGGCATTCCCGTCATGCTGGAAAGCGAAGCCCGCTCGCTTGACGCGGCCACCGGCAGCTGAGCCCGCGAGCCCCGACCTTGAGCTTCGTCGCCCTCGTCCCCGCCCGCGCCGCCTCCACGCGCCTGCCTGACAAGCCCCTGGCCGACATCGCCGGCAAACCCATGGTGGTGCGCGTGGCGGAACGCGCCGCGCGCTCCGGCGCGGCCCAGGTCTGCGTGGCCACCGACGATGTCCGGGTCGAACGCGCCGTCATCGAGCATGGCTTTCAGGCCGTGATGACCCGCGCCGACCATCCGACCGGCACCGACCGCCTGGCCGAGGCCGTGCGCCTGCTGGGCCTGGCCGACGACGCCATCGTGGTCAATGTGCAGGGCGACGAGCCCCTGATCGAGCCGGCCCTCATCGACGCCGTGGCCGGACGCCTGGCCGCCACGCCCTCGGCCGACATCGCCACCTGCGCCTGTCCGCTGGCCGGCGCCGAGGCGCTGTTCAATCCCAATGTGGTCAAGGTGGTCTGCGATACCCAGGACCGCGCGCTGTATTTCTCGCGCGCCCCCATCCCCTGGGCGCGCGATGCCCTGGCCGGCGGCGAGCGCGTCATGGCCCCCGGACTGCCCGCCCTGCATCACATTGGCCTGTACGCCTATCGCGTCGGCTTTCTTCTCCGTTATCCCACCCTGCCCCAAGGCCAGCTGGAACGCTTCGAATCACTGGAGCAGTTGCGCGCCATGGAGTATGGGCACAGTATTGTGGTTCACCGAAGCCCGGCCGCGCCGGCCGCCGGCGTCGACACGCCGGCAGACCTCGAACGGGTACGCGCCATCTACGCCGGAGGGATGTAGCACGGGCCGTGCACGGCCGTGGCGCGCCGTCCTCCGCAAATGGAGCCAGATCAAGGAATCCGCGCGCACTAAGGGTTATTTCCAATGGCGCTGTCTCACATGGGCTGCTGCATTGCGGCATAATCGCCCCCGACCACAAAAAAAACCACCTCTTCAGGAGCACTTATGCGTCTCATCTTGCTCGGCCCTCCGGGCGCTGGCAAAGGCACCCAGGCCGCCTTCATCACGCAGGCCTACGGGATTCCGCAAATTTCCACTGGCGATATGCTCCGCGCGGCCGTCAAGGCCGGCACGCCCTTGGGCATCGAAGCCAAGAAGGTGATGGACGCGGGCGGCCTTGTGTCGGATGAGATCATCATCGGCCTGGTCAAGGACCGCCTGAACCAGCCCGACTGCGCCAAGGGCTATCTGTTCGACGGTTTCCCGCGCACCATTCCGCAGGCCGACGCCCTCAAGGACGCCGGCGTCAAGCTGGACTACGTGGTCGAGATCGCCGTGCCCGACGAGGACATCGTCCAGCGCATGAGCGGCCGTTGGGTGCATCTGGCCAGCGGCCGCACCTACAACGTGCAATCCAATCCGCCCAAGGTGGCTGGCAAGGACGACGTGACCGGCGAGCCCCTGACCCAGCGCGACGACGACCGCGAGGAAACCGTGCGCAACCGCCTGGCCGTCTACCAGAAGCAGACCCGGCCGCTGGTCGACTACTACGCCGGCTGGGCCGCCCAGGACGCCGCCAGCGCCCCGAAGTATCGCAAGATCTCGGGCGTGGGTTCGGTCGACGAAATCAAGGCCCGCCTGGCCGCCGCGCTGCAAAGCTGAGGCATACCCGCCGGCTGCCCTGCCCAGCGCGAGGCAGCCGGTTTTCTTTGCCCGCCGCTCCCGGCCGGGCTTCGGACTTCTTTGAGATCTGACATGGAAATCGCCAACAAGGTATTCATCGTCACGGGCGGCGCATCCGGCCTGGGCGCCGGCACCGCCCGCATGCTGGTCGCCCATGGCGGCAAAGTCGTCATCGCCGACCTGCAGGACGAACCGGGCCAGGCCCTGGCCAAGGAGCTCGGCCAGCGCTACGTGCACTGCGACGTCACCCAGGAAGCCGATGGCAAGGCCGCCGTGGCCGCCGCCCTCGAGCTCGGCCCCCTGTTCGGCCTGGTAAATTGCGCCGGCGTGGCGCCGGCGGCCAAGATCGTCGGCAAGAATGGCGCCCACCCGCTGGACCTGTTCCAGAAGGTGGTGGCCATCAACCTGGTCGGCAGTTTCAACATGATGCGCCTGGCCGCCGAGGCCATGAGCCAGAATGCGCCCGAGCCCACGGGCGAACGCGGTGTGCTGATCAACACCGCCTCGGTCGCGGCCTTCGACGGCCAGATCGGCCAGGCCGCCTACGCCGCCTCCAAGGCCGGCGTGGCCGGCATGACCCTGCCCATCGCGCGCGATCTCGCCAAGACGGGCATCCGCTGCATGACCATCGCCCCGGGCATTTTCGGCACGCCCATGATCTTCGGCATGCCCCAGGAAGTCCAGGACTCGCTGGCCGCCAGCATCCCCTTCCCCGCCCGCCTCGGCCGTCCCGAAGACTACGCCAAGCTGGTGCACAGCATCATCACCAACGACATGCTCAATGGCGAGACGATCCGCCTCGATGGCGCGATCCGGATGCCGCCGAAGTAAACTGCCCGGCAGTCCCGCGCGCCGGCCACGGCCGGCGCGCTTTTTCACTCAAGCGTTCCCATGGCATTGTTCCGCTCGGCCGCAACGGTCAGCAGCTTCACGCTGCTCTCGCGCATCACGGGGTTGGTCCGCGACATCCTGATCGCGCGTGCATTCGGCGCCGGCGCCCTGACCGATGCCTTCTGGGTCGCTTTCCGTATTCCCAACCTGCTGCGGCGCCTGTTCGCCGAAGGCGCTTTCGCGCAGGCCTTCGTGCCCATCCTGGGCGCTGCGCGCACGCGCCATGGCGACCAGGAAGTCCGTGTCCTGCTGGACCGCGTGGCCCTGCTCCTGACCCTGGCCCTCATGGCCGTCACGGTGGCGGGCATCCTGGCCGCGCCCTGGGTCGTGACGGCCATGGCCAGCGGCCTGCGAGACAGCGCGCGCGCCACCGAATTCGGCGCGGCGGTCTGGATGACGCGGGTGATGTTCCCCTACATCCTGTGCATGTCGCTGGTGGCCTTCGCCTCCGGCGTGCTCAACACCTGGCGCAAGTTCGCCGTCCCGGCCTTCACGCCGGTGCTGCTCAATCTTTCCATGATCGCCGCCGCCATCTGGCTGGCCCCGCGCATGGAGGTGCCTATCTACGCGCTGGCCATCGGCGTGATGGCCGGCGGCGTCGCGCAGTTGGTCATCCAGTGGGCCGCCCTCGCCCGGTTGGGCCTGACGCCGCGCCTGACGCCACGGGTGCGCCAGGCATGGGCCGATCCCACCGTGCAGCGCATCCTCAGGCAGATGGCCCCGGCCACGCTGGGCGTGTCGGTGGCGCAGATCTCGCTGCTCATCAACACCAACATTGCCACCTGGCTCAAGCCGGGCAGCGTGACCTGGCTGTCCTTCGCCGACCGCCTGATGGAGTTCCCGACTGCGCTGCTGGGCGTGGCGCTGGGCACGGTGCTGCTGCCCAGCCTGTCGGCCGCCCACGCCCGCCAGGATCAGGCCGGCTACAGCGCCTTGCTGGACTGGGGGCTGCGCATGGTGCTGCTGCTCGGCCTGCCCGCGGCGCTGGGCATGATGCTGCTGGCCGACGGCCTGGTCGCCACGCTGTTTCACTATGGCGCCTTCCAGGCCGGCGACGTACAGCAGACCCGGCTGGCCGTCATTGCCTATTCCGTGGGCCTGATCGGCCTGCTGTCGGTCAAGATCCTCGCGCCTGGCTTCTATGCCAAACAGGATATCCGCACACCCGTGAAGATCGCGATTCTGGTGCTGGTCATGACCCAGCTCATGAACGCCGTCTTCGTGCCGATGATGGCGCACGCCGGCCTGGCCCTGGCCATCGGCCTGGGCGCCTGCCTCAATGCCCTGATGCTGCTTACCGGCCTGCGCCGCCGGGGCGTCTACCAGCCCGGGCGACAGTGGCTGCGCTTTGTCCTGCGCATCGTGCCGGCGCTATTGGCGCTGGCCGCCGTGCTGCTATGGGCCGACCGCCACATCGACTGGATCGCGCTCAAGCACTATCCCCTGCTGCGCGCCGGCTGGCTGGCCGCCGTGCTTGCCGCCAGCGGCCTCGCCTACTTCGGCGTGCTGTTCGCCCTGGGCTTGCGGCCGCGCGATTTCAACCGCCGCGCTGCCTCCTGACCCCGCTTGTTCAGCGGAAATTAAGCTGACAGGCCTAGGCTTGTTGCGTCCTGCCAGTGCAAGTGTGATCCAGGGGTCCTTAGCCGCGCCGTGTCTGCTACGCCCGAGTCCTGAACCTTACGCTGCCTCCTGCCGCAGAGCATCGCGGCCGTCGCAACGCCTTGTGTCGGTGCTCTGAACGCGACGTTATCTATCCCCTTCCGATGACATTCGCCCTCGCCATGGCGCTGGCGGACCCTGCCTTGTCCACCCGGAACAGCAAGCACTACACGGAGGGGTTTATGGAAGAGTTCAAGGAAGGCCGCCGCGTTTTCCTGCGCGGCGCGGTGATCGGAGGCACGGCCGCGGCCGGCGCCGGCCTGCCGCTGGCGGGATTGGCGCAGCAGGCGGCGGCGCCCGCCGCACCCGCGCCGGCCGCCGACGACACACCGGCCGGCTATGTCTTTCTCACGCCCGAGGAAGCCGCCTTTGTCGAAGCGCTTGTCACGCACATGGTGCCGGCCGAAGGCGGCTTGGGCGGCAGCGGCATGGACCTCGGCCTGCATACCTATATCGACCGCGCCCTGGCCGGCAACTGGGGCAAGGGAGACCGTCTCTACCAGCAAGGCCCCTGGCAGCTGGGCACGCCCAACCAAGGCTACCAGCTGGCGCTCTCGCCAGCCGAGCTCATGCGCGCGGGCATCCTGCAGACCAATGCCTACTGTAGCAAGAAGTACGAAGGCAAATCCTTCGACATGGCCAGCGAGGCCCAGCGCGAGGAGGTGCTCAAGGGGCTGGAGGCCGGCAACATCGCCTTCGATGAAGGGCCGCCTTCCAAGGTCTTCTTCGCCATGCTCTACCAGCTCGTCATGGAAGGCATGTTCGCCGACCCGATCTACGGGGGCAATCACGATAAGGCGGTGTGGAAAGACATGGGCTTTCCCGGCGTGGTCGCCACGCACGCGCGCAACATCGTGGACTTCAAGAACAAGCCCTTCCCGAACAAGCCGCTGAGCATCGCCGACCTGGCGTAGGAGCACGACATGGCCAAGAAACTCCCCGAAGTCGACGTCGTGGTCATCGGCATGGGCTGGACCGGCGGCATTCTGTCCAAGGAGCTCGCCGAGACCGGCCTGAAGGTCGTGGCGCTCGAGCGCGGCGAGCATCGCGCCCCCGCCGAGGACTTTTCGGTGCCCCATATCCGCGACGAACTCAACTTCAGCACGCGCCACGGCCTCATGATAGACACCCGGCGCGACACCCTCACGGTGCGCAACAACATCAAGGAAACCGCGCTGCCCATGCGCCGCCTGGGCTCCTTTCTGCCGGGCGACGGCCTGGGCGGGGCCGGTTCGCACTGGAACGGCCACACCTGGCGCTGGACCGACCATGAGTTCAAGGTCCGCTCGCTGTATGAACAGAAATACGGCAAGAAATTCATCCCCGCCGACATGACCGTCCAGGATTGGGGCATCACCTATGCCGAGCTGGAACCCTTCTACGACCGCTTCGAATATGTGGCGGGCATATCGGGCACGGCCGGCAACGTGGGCGGCAAGAAGATGGAGGGCGGCAATCCCTTCGAGGCCGAACGCAAGCGCGACTACCCCCTGCCCGCGCTGGAGCGCAGCCATGCCTGTGATCTATTCGATGCGGCGGCCAAGAAAGCGGGCTACCACCCCTTCCCCATGCCCACCTCCAACGCCTCCAAGCCCTACACCAATCCGGACGGCTCGGTGTTCGGCCAATGCCAGTACTGCGGCTTCTGTGAGCGCTTCGGCTGCGAATCCAACGCCAAGGGCAGCCCGCTGATCACCGTCATCCCGCTGGCCAAGAAACAGCCCACCTTCGAGCTGCGCACCCACGCCTGGGTCACCAAGATCGTCATGGACAAGCAGAAGAAGATGGCAACGGGTGTGGAGTACACCAACATCAGCACCGGCGAGCAGCTGTTCCAGCCCGCCAAGCTGGTGGTCCTGGCCGCCTATGCGCTGAACAATGTGCACCTGATGCTGCTCTCGGGCATCGGCAAGCCCTACGATCCGGCCACGGGCAAGGGCGTGGTGGGCCGCAACTACTGCTACCAGACCGGCGCCGGCGCGACCCTGTTCTTCGAGGAAGGGCATATTTTCAATCCCTTCATGTCCACCGGCGGCCTGTCCACCGTGATCGACGACTTCCACGCCAACTGGGACTTCGACCGCTCGCAGCCCGATGCGCGTTTCGTGGGCGGCTACACCATCAGCGGCGGCATGTACCATGGGCGGCCCATCGAATACCACCCCGTGCCCGCCGGCACGCCGCGCTGGGGCAAGGCCTGGAAGGAAGCGGTGCAGAAATGGTATCTGCGCGCCATGAGCATCGGGTCCTCGGGCAGCGTGATGGCCAACCGCTACAACTTCCTCGACCTGGATCCCACCTATCGCAATGCCATCGGCCAGCCGCTGATGCGCATGACCTTCGACTACAAGGAGAACGAACAGCGCATCTCGGCGCATGCGGCCAAGATCATCAACGAGATTTCGCGCTCGATGAACCCCACGCATTTGAACGAAGCCAAGGCGCGCATGTCATGGTCGGTCGTGCCCTACCAGAGCACGCACAACACGGGCGGCACCATCATGGGCACCGACCCGTCGCTGAGCGTGACCAACAAGTACGGGCAATGCTGGAACGCGCACAACCTCTTCATCTGCGGCGCGTCGCTGTTCGGCCACAACGCGGCCTATAACCCCACCGGCCCGGTGGGCGCGCTGGCCTATCACACAGCCGACGCGATCAAGGGCAAATACCTCAAGCAACCCGGCGCGCTGCTGCACGCCTGATCCAAGGAGTTGGCAATGATGAAGACATCGACAAGCCTGGCCGCCCTCGCCCTTGCCCTGTCCTGTAGCCCGGGCGCCTGGGCCCAGGACAAAGTCCTGGACCTTGGAAAGCAGGCCTATCAGGAGTGCATCGCCTGTCACAGCGTCAAGGCCGGCGAAAACGGGGTCGGTCCCAGCCTGGCCGGCGTGTTCGGCACCAAGGCGGGCGAGGTGCCGGGCTTTCGCTTCTCGGGCCCCATGAAGCGCAGCGGATTGACCTGGGATGCGGCCACCTTGGACAAATACCTGGAGAATCCGCAGGCCCTGGTGCCGGGCACGCGCATGCCCTACTCGGGCATGGCGGACGCGGAAAAACGTGCTGCCCTGGTCAAATACCTCGAAACCTTGAAGTAAAGCCTGAAATACGGATACTATATTTCGCTATATTGCAACAAAACGAAAAGACCACTCAAAAAAGTGGTCTTTTCGATTGGTGGAATGCAAAGAGCCTGCTACGCTAGAGTAAGGTTTGGTAAAAAAGACTATGATTTATTAACCGCATTACTGAGGCCCCCGCGGGGTCCAGCGTGGAAAAAGAAGTGATATCCACCGACATACCGCCGCTCTCGGACCAGGTAATTGATTGGTTGCTCCTGCTGCGTTCCGGCCGAGCAACCCGGCGCGATTACGCGAATTTCATGGCATGGCGTGAAGCCAGCCCCATGCACGAGAGCGCCTGGCAGCAGGTTTCCCAGACCCTGGGCAATTCCATGGCCGGACGGCTGGGGGATGCCTATCCCCTGGGCTACCAGGGCCATGCCGCGGCGGCACAGCCCCGTCCGCCCGCATCCGCCCAGCCCATGCCGCCGCCCGAAGAAGCGCCCGCGCCGTCGCGCCGGCGTTTCCTGGCGGGCGCGCTGGCCGTGACGGCCGCGGCCGGCGCCGGCGCGCTCGTCGCCGTGCGCGATTTCTATCCCTTGTCCAGCGTGGCGGCGGATGCCGCCACCGCCACCGGCGAACGCCGCCGCTACCAGCTCACCGATGGCACCGAACTGCTGCTCGACGCCCGCAGCCGCGTCAACCTGGAGTTCACGGCCACCTACCGCCGCCTGATGCTGCTCGAGGGCGCGGTGGCCGTGACGGCGCCCGAAGACCCCAACCGGCCTTTCCTGGTGCAGACCGCCGAAGGCGTGGTGCGCTCTTCGGGCAAGCGCTACATGGTGCGCCAGCAGGCGCGCCGCACCCTGGTCGTCGCCCACGAAGGCGATCTGGACGTCGAAACCGTGGGCGGCACGCGCGGCAGCATCCCGCAAGGCACGGGGGCCCGCTTCGATGCCGCGCGCCTGGACGCCGCCCGCAGCGAGCTGGCCACGGAGGCCGCCTGGGAAGGCGGCTGGATCAACGCCAACGGGCGTCCCTTGGCCGAAATCGTCGCGGCCCTGCGCCCCTATCGCCACGGGACGCTGCGCGTGTCCATGGCCGCGGGCGGCCTGCCGGTCACCGGCATGTACCCCCTGGACGATTCCGAGGCCGCGCTGCAGGCCTTGGGCGAGCGCATGCCCATCGCCATCCAGCGCCTGACCCCCTGGTTCGTCTCCATCAACGTGGCGGCATCCTGATCCGCCCCCGCTAAATCCCCGCGCCCTCGCCGCCCTGGCCGGCTCGCGGTACACTAGCGCCTGCAAGACGTCGCCGGCAGGCCACAAACACACGGCGCTGCCCGGCCAAAAAAAGCTTTGTCTCAAGGGACTTGCATTCTCCGGCAAGCTTGATACAATATCCGACTTTGCCGAATTCACTAAACTCTAAGCAACATGGCCAATACCGCCCAAGCCCGCAAGCGCGCTCGCCAATCGGTTGAGCGTAACAAGCACAACTCCAGCCTGCGCTCGATGCTGCGTACCGCGATCAAGCGCGTTCGCCAAGCCATCGCTACCGGCGACAAGGCTGTGGCTGGCGAGACGCTGCGCAAAGCCAGCAGCGTTATCGACCGCGTGGCTGACAAGAACATCATCCACAAGAACAAGGCCGCTCGCCACAAGAGCCGCCTGGCCGCCGCCGTCAAGGCGCTCGCCTAAGCAGCTATGCCGCCCTTGGCCCTGGTCCGCGACCGGGGCGCACGGGCAGCATATGAATGCGGCAAAAAAAAGGATGCCCACGGGCATCCTTTTTGCATGGGCGGCTCCCCGCCGCCTGGGCGCTCAAGTCGGAAACGCCTCGCGCAGACCGAAGACGGCCTGCTTGAAGACCCCGATATCCGTGCCCACCGCCACGAAGTGCATGCCCATATCCAGATAGCGGCGCGCGTCGGCGGCCACCGGCGCCAGTATGCCCACCGCCTTGCCGGCCGCGTTGACACGCTGATAGAGGTAGCGGATGGCCTCCTGCACTTCGGGATGGCCGGGGTTGCCCAGATGGCCCAGGGCCGCCGCCAGATCAGACGGGCCGATAAAGACACCATCCACCCCTTCGACGGCCGCGATATCGTCCACGGCCTCGATGCCGGGCCGGCTTTCGATCTGCAATAACACGCAGATATTGTCATTGATGGTGTGCAGATAGTCTGGCACGGTGCCGTAGCGGTTGCTGCGATGCAGGCCCGCCACGCCGCGCATCCCTTGCGGCGGATAGCGCGTGGCCGCCACGGCCTGCCGCGCCTGCTCTTCCGATTCGATGAAGGGAATGAGCAGGTTGTAGAAGCCGATATCCAGCATGCGCTTGATCTCGACCGGATCATTCCAGGAAGGCCGGCCCACCGGCGCGCTCTGGCTGGCCAGCAAGGACTGCAGCTGCTGGACGAAGCCCGGTATTTCATTGGGCGCGTGCTCGCCATCGAGCAGCAGCCAGTCGAAGTCCGCCAGGCCGGCCAGCTCCGCGGTGAGATGGCTGGGCATGGAAAGCCAGAAGCCGATGAGGCGCTCGCGCGCCAATATCCGCTGGCGGAAGCGGTTGGGCAATGGTGAAGTCATGGAGTATCCACTAGGCAAAAAAGACATCTGGCCGGTCGGCCGGTACTCAATCCATGCGGGCGCCCGAGGCCTTGGCGGCCTTGCCCCATTTCTCGATTTCTGCGCTGACAAAGGCCGAAAAGGCCTTGGGGTCATTGCCGACCACGACAAAGCCCACTTTTTCCAGCTTGTCGCGCAAGGCGGGCTCGGACATGGCCTTGACCGTGGCGCCATGCAAGCGCTCGATCACCGCGGGCGGCGTGCCGGCGGGGGCCGACAGGCCGAACCAGGATTCGGCGGCGAAGCCAGGATAACCGGACTCGGCGATGGTGGGGATATCGGGATAGGCCGGATTGCGCTTGGCGCTGGCGACGGCCAGCGCCCGCAGCTTACCCGCCTGCACCTGCGGCAAGACGTTGTCCTGGTTCAGGAAGAGTACGGACACCCGGCCCCCTATGGTATCCGTGATGGCCGCGGCGCCTCCCTTGTATGGCACGTGGACCAGGTTTATGTCGGCGGCCTGCTTGAGCATTTCCATGGCCAGATGGCCGGATGAGCCGTTCCCCGAGCTGGCGTGCGTGTACTTGCCGGGGCTGGTCTTGGCCAGCTTGATGAATTCGGCAAACGTGCGGCCCGGAAACTCCGGGTTGGCGACCAGCACATTGGGGCCCGTGGCCAGCAGCGAAATGTGCGCGAAATCCTTGTCCCTGTACGGCATGGACTGGTAGAGCGCATAGTTGATGGCATTGGAGCCCACGCCTGACAGCAGCAGCGTGTAGCCATCGGGCGCGGCCTTGGCCACGACGTCGGAGCCGATATTGCCATTGGCGCCGCCCTTGTTCTCCACAATGACGGTCTGCCCCAGCTCCTTGCCGAGTTCGGCGGCCAGCAGCCGGCCCACCGCATCGGTGCTGCCCCCCGGCGGGAATGGCACGACCAGGCGCACGGGCTTGTCCGGCCAGGCCGCGGCCGTAGCCGGCAGGCTGGCGAACAGGCCCGCCGAGGCGATCAGGGCCGCCAGGGCGCGGCGGCGATTGATGAACAGGGATTTACGGCGCAGCATGCTGTTGTCTCCTCGTGCCGGCCCGGCCGGCATCTTATGTATTGAGCAAGTCTGAAACCGGCGGGCCGCAAGGCCCGCCCACCACTGGGGTCAATGAATTTCCGGTTCTCCCGGCTCGGCGGTCTTGCGCGTTTGCAGGAAGTCGAAATCGCAGCCGCTGTCGGCCTGGCCGATATGCTTGAGATACAGCACGCCGAAGCCGCGGTCGAACTTGGGCGCCGGCGGCTGCCAGGCCTGCCTGCGGGCCGCCATCTCGGCATCCGTAATGAGCACGTCGATACGCCGCGCCGGCACATCCAGGGCGATCAGGTCGCCCGTGCGGACCAGCGCCAAGGGGCCGCCCACATAGGCCTCGGGTGCCACGTGCAGCACACAGGCGCCGTAGCTCGTGCCGCTCATGCGCGCATCCGAGATGCGCACCATATCGCGCACCCCTTGCTTGAGCAGCTTCTGCGGAATGGGCAATTGCCCCCACTCCGGCATGCCGGGCGCTCCCTGGGGGCCGGCATTCTGGAGCACGATCACGCTGTCGGCGCTGATATCCAGGTCGGGATCGTCGATGCGCTCGGCCATGTCGTTGTAGTCCTTGAAGACCACGGCCGGGCCGGTGTGCACTTGCAGCCTTTCCTCCATGGCGGGCGGCTTGATGACCGCGCCGTCGGGCGCCAGGTTGCCGCGCAGCACGGCCAGGCCGTCGCATGGCACCAGCGCCTGCTCGCGGCCACGGATGACATCGTCATTGAAGACGCGCGCCCCGGCGATGTTCTCGCCCAGGCTGCGGCCATCGACCGTGCCCTGCCCCAGGTCCAGCAGGTCGCCCAGCTGCACCAGCAAGGCGCGCAGGCCGCCAGCGTAATAGAAGTCTTCCATCAGGTATTTGCCGGCCGGCCGCAGATTGGCCAGCACGGGCGTGCTGCGCGCCAGCGCGTCAAAGCGGTCCAGGTCGAGATCGAAGCCGGCGCGGCGCGCCATGGCGATGAGGTGGACCACCGAGTTGGTCGATCCGGACAGGGCCAGGACCGCGCGCACGGCATTGTCGAACGAGGCCGCGCTCAGGAAATCGCTGGGCTTGAGGTCCTGCCAGACCATTTCGACAATGCGCTTGCCGGTCAGGCTGGCCATCTGGCCATGGCGTGAATCGGGCGCCGGAATCGACGAATAACCCGACAGGCACAGACCCAGGGTCTCGACCGCCGCCGTCATGGTCGACGCGGTGCCCATGGTCATGCAGTGGCCGGGGGAACGGGCGATGCCGTCCTCCACGCCCTGCCAGTCATCCTCGGTGATATTGCCGGCGCGCAGCTCGGCCCAGTATTTCCAGGTATCCGAACCCGACCCCAGCGTAACGCCGTTCCAGTTGCCGCGCAGCATGGGACCCGCCGGCACGAATATCGTCGGCAGGTCCATCGAGATCGCGCCCATGAGCAAGGCCGGCGTGGTCTTGTCGCAGCCGCCCATGAGCACACAGCCATCGGCCGGATAGGAGCGCAGCAGCTCCTCGGTCTCCATGGCCAGCAGGTTGCGATACAGCATGGTGGTGGGTTTCTGGAAGGGTTCCGACAGGCTCATGGCCGGCATCTCCACCGGAAAGCCGCCCGCCTGCCAGATGCCGCGCTTGACCTCCTCGACCCGCTGCTTGAAATGGCTGTGGCAAGGATTGATGTCGCTCCAGGTGTTGATGATGGCGATCACCGGTTTGCCGGCATAGTCGGAACGGTGATAGCCCATCTGGGCCGTGCGCGAACGATGGCCGAAGGAGCGCAGGTCTTTCACGCCATACCAGCGATGGCTGCGCAGCTCTTCGGGCAGCTTGCGCTTGGGGGATTTGCTCATTGTGCTGTCTTCCTCTATTGGAGTCCCAATACATAGCGCGCGCCGCTGCGCTCGCAGATCGCGCGCAATTTTTCATCCAGTGCCCGCGATATCGGCACGCCCGCCGCATCTCGCCGCCGCGCCTCGGCCGCCTCCGGGTCGCCGGGCACCAACACCGGCGCCTGCGGATCGGCCGCGGGTGTATCGCGCATGGTATCGATCAGCTCGTCCATCTCGTCTTCGAAAGAGCCCGCATCGCGGAAGGCATCGGGATTGAGGGCGAGGAAAAAATGCCCCACGTCATCGCCTTGCCCGGGCCGGCGCCTGCGCGCATGCCTGGCGGCCAGGGCGCTGCCGCCCAGCGTGCCACCCAGGGTCTGGGCCAGCAGGGCCAGGCCATAACCCTTGTGGCTGCTCATGGCGGCCGTGCCGCCCAGGGGCGTGAGACCGCCTTCCTCGCGCTTGAACAGGAATTGCATGGCCAGGCCAGCGTCCGTCACGCTATGGCCCTGGCCGTCCACGGCCCAGCCTGGCGGCAGGGTCTTGCCGTAGAAGTCATAGACTTTGACCTTGTTGGCCGCCACGGTCGTGGTGGCCATGTCGAGGACCAGGCCTTCGTTGTGCGTGGCGGGTGCGGCGAAGGCCAGCGGATTGGTCCCCAGCATGGGCATGGCGCCGCGCGTGGGCACCATGATGAGCGTGGTGGCGCTGCTGGCCACCAGACCGACCAGGCCGCGCGCCAGGGCCAGCCGGGCGTAGACACCGGCCGCGCCGAAATGATGGGAGTTGCGCACCGAGACCGCGCCCACGCCATGGCTCAATGCCTTGTCACAGGCCAGGTCCATGGCCTGCTGTGACACGGGATGGCCCAGGCCGCCCATGGCGTCGAACAAGGCGCTGGCCGTGCCCTCGCGCACCAGGCGCGGCCGCGCACGCAGCTCCAGCGTGCCGGCGCGCCATTTTTCTTCGTACATAGGCAGCATGGAGATCCCATGCGAATCGACGCCCAGCCGGTCCGTCTCGGCCATCAGCCGCGCGCTGGTGGCTGCGAGGTCCTGGGGCATGCCCCAGGCGGCCAGGACCCTCTCGATCTGTTCGCGCACCCGCGCCACGGTGGCGCGCATGCCTGCTGCTTTGTCGTCTTGCACCGCTTGTCTCCTTCGGGATCCGCCGCCCGGGTCTGCCGCCCGCTGGCGCCATGAGTGTCAGTCGCGCTCCCTGTCGACCAGCCTGTGCCGTGCCTGGCCCAGGTGGAATTGCATCGCCACGCGCGCGCGCTCGCCATCCTGCGTCCGGATGGCCGCCAGGATGGCCGCATGCTCGTCGGCCACGCGCTCGGCGCGCTGGCGCGAACCGGTGCGCGTCAGGTTCAGGGCCAGCCTCATGAAGCCGCTGATGGACTCATGGATCGTCTCCAGCACGCCCAGGTAGAAATCATTGCCGCTGGCCTCGGCGATGCTGGCATGAAACGCCAGGTCCGCCTCGGGCGACACCCTGCCGCCGGCCAGCATGGCCACGAAAGCCTCATGCGCCTGCTCGATATGCTGGAGCTGCTCGTCGCTGCGCCGCAAGGCGGCCAGGCGCGCCGCATCGCCTTCCAGGGCCACGCGCACCTCCTGGGCGCGCAGATAGGCCCCCACGTTCTGCACATCGGGAAAGGTCTTGAGCCGCGGCGCGGGCTGATGGCTGACGAAGGTGCCCAGGCCTTGGTGCGCGGTGATCAATCCATCGGCACGCAGCCGCAAGAGCGCTTCGCGCACCACCGGCCGCGACACGCCGAAGCGGTCGCAGATTTCGTGTTCGGATGGCAGCTTGTCGCCCACGCTCAGCCGCCCCGACGCGATCTGCTCGAAGATCTGTCCGTAGAGCTGGTCGGCCAGGCGCACGCGCTGGCCTCTTTCCAGCGGCGCCGGCTCATCCCCTGTGTGTTTCGTCGTGGCCACGCGGACTCCTGGAAATAGGCGGGCAGGCAGCCGCTATGGTACCCGGGCCGCGCCGCGGAAGCATCAAGCGGCCACGACCTTGCCATCCTGGGCCAGCAAGGCCCGCGCCACCGGCGCGACGCGCTCGCGCTCAGCCGCGTCCAGCCCGCTCAGCAGCGGCAGCATGGGTCCCATGTCCGCCACCCCGGCCAGCGTCACGGCGTCATGCAGCACGCGGATGGGACTGATGCCGTCACGGCAGTCCTCCAGCGGGAGATAGGCCGCGCGCAGGCGTTCGGCCTCATCGAAGCGCCCGGCATGCAAGCTGCGCAGCAACTGCATCGAGCCGCGCGGCGCCACGCACACCGATCCCGAGGTAAAGCTCTTCAAACCGAACTGGCGGAAATGCACGATGGCAGGCCGCTCGCCGATGCCGCTGACCACATAGCGCGCATCCACATCCTTGAGCAGCGACGCCAGATACGCATCCTGCGCGGGATCGTCGCGCACCACCGCATACTTGATGGCCGCGATGCGGCCTTCCTCGATCAGGCGGGCCAGCGTGGCGGGCGCCATGTAGTCAGCCGACTTGATGTAGATCACGGCCGGGCGGCCCAGCGCGTCGCTGAAGCGGCGCACGCCTTCGGCCAGGCCAGCGTCCGTATAGGGAAAGGACATGGGCAGCAGCATGGCCGTCGGAAACGCGCGCGCGCGCAGGATGCGGGCCTGGTCGATGAACTTGCCATAGTCAGGCCCGGCCGAAGGCAGCACCCAGGTGTCGGCCCCCGCGGCGTCGGCCAGCGCGTCGATGACGCTGGCGTATTCGCTCACTGCGATGTTGTAGAAATTGGCGTTGCCGCCGTACATGACATTGCGCACGCCCCCCTCCTCCAGATGCCGCAGCAAAGCCCGGTTGGCCGGCAAATTCAAGGACAGGTCGGCATGGCGCGCCAGCGGCGGCACGGCGATCACGGAACGTTGCAGGTCGGCGGCGGTAACCGGGCTGGTCTTCATGGCGGCGCAAACTCCAGAAAAAATGATGGGGGGCGGGCTTTCACTTGATTGACAAGCATACTACCAATACCTATATTTGTTTTACAAGTGGCAGTCCCATGAAGGCGCCCCGCTGCGCAGCAAGATCACAAGCGATCCCGCGTCGCGTGCCACGGGAGCGCTCGGTCCATGCACGCGACCCGAGGAGACAAGGTGAATCGCTTTCTGCAAACCTGCGCGGCCATGACCCTGGCCGCCTGCGCCGGGTGGCCCGGCGCCGCCCCCGCCGCTTATCCCGAAAAACCCGTCACCATGATCGTGCCCTTCGTGCCGGGCGGGTCTTCCGACATCACCGCGCGCGCGGTCACGCCTGGCCTGTCGCAGCGTCTGGGCCAGACCTTCGTGGTGGAAAACAAGCCCGGCGCCAATAGTTCGATCGGCGCGCAGGCCCTGGCGCGCGCCACTGCCGACGGCTACACCATGATGGTGGGCTCCATCGGCACCTTCGCCATCAACGAGGCGCTCTACCGCAACCTCTCCTACAACCCCAGCAAGGACTTCCAATATCTCACCCAGGCTGTGCGCAACCCCAACGTCCTCGTTGCGCCGCCGAACTTCCCCGCCAACAACGTGGCCGAACTGGTTGCCTATGCCCAGCAGAATCCCGGCAAGGTCTCCTATGCCTCGTCGGGCACGGGCTCATCGGATCACCTATCGGCCGTCATGTTCCGCCAGCGCACTGGCACCACGGGCGTGGACGTGCCCTATCGCGGCGGCGGCGCGGCGATCGCCGACCTGATCGGCGGCCAGGTCAATGTCTCCTTCCAGAACCTGGGCGCGGTGCAAAGCCATATCAAGGCAGGCAAGCTCAAGGCCCTGGCGACCACCGGCCAGGCGCGCATCGCGGAACTGCCCGATGTGCCCACCCTGGCCGAGGCGGGCGTCAAGGATATGGTGGTCTATTCCTGGCAGGGCTTTGCCGTGCCGCGCGACACGCCGGCCGCCGTGGTTACGAAACTGGCCGACGCCCTGCGCGAGACGCTGCGCGACCCGCAAGTCGCCAAGACCCTGCAGGGGCTGGGCTTCGAAGTGGTGGCCAATACGCCGCAGGAGTTCACCCGTTTCCAGCAGGAAGAGGTCAAACGCTGGAAAGACGTCATCGGCAAGAGCGGCATCTCGCTGGAATGATGCGGCCCCGCCCCGGGCGCGCCGGCAGGCGCCCCGGGAATCAAGTAGCATTTTTGCTTTGCCATTTCCCCCAACGTTGAACGCCATGACAAGCAAGCATCGCATCATCCAGGTCGGCTCCCTGGCCGGCTCCCCCTCGGCCAATCAACGGCTGGCCGACAGCTACGACGTGATCGAGCTCTGGAAGTACGAAGACCGCCAGGCGGCCCTGGCCCGATTCGGCCCCGGCGTCACCGCGCTGGTCACCTCGGCCAATATGGGGGCCTCGGCCGAACTCATCGCCGCCCTGCCCGACCTGAAGGCAATCTGCAGCTGGGGCGTGGGCTACGAAACCATCGACGTCGAGGCGGCCCGCCAACGCGGCGTGCAGGTCAGCAATACGCCCGACGTGCTCACCGACTGCGTCGCCGACCTGGCCTGGGGCCTGTTGATTGCCGCGGCCCGCCGCATGGGCCAGGGCGAGCGCTTCGTGCGTGCCGGCCGCTGGGGCCAGGTCCATGGCAGCATCCCGCTGGGCATGCGTGTCAGCGGCAAGAAACTCGGGGTGGTCGGCCTGGGGCGCATCGGCGAGGCCATCGCCCGCCGCGGCCTGGGGTTCGACATGCAGGTGCGCTACCACAACCGGCGGCGGCGCGACGACGTGGACTACGGCTACGCCGCCAGCCTGACCGAGTTGGCCGAGTGGGCGGACTTTCTGGTGGTGGCCACCGTGGGCGGCCCCAGCACCCGCCACCTGGTGGGCCGCGAGGCGCTGCGCGCGCTTGGCCCCAAGGGGATCATCGTGAATATCGCCCGCGGCCCGGTGATCGACGAGGCCGCCATGGTGGCGCTGCTGGAATCTGGCGAACTCGGGTTCGCGGCCCTGGATGTCTTCGAGCACGAGCCCAAGGTCCCGGATTTCTTCAAGACCACGGACCAGGCCGTCGTACTGCCGCATATCGGCAGCGCGACCACCGAGACCCGCATGGACATGGAAAACCTGATGCTGGACAACCTGGCGGCCTACTTCGCCACCGGCAAAGTGATCACGCCGGTGTGACGCCCCATGGGCAAGGCCCCCGAGGGGGCCTTGTCATCCAGCACGCCATTTTCGCCTAAACTTCGCGTTCTTCGGTCTTCAGGCCATTATCACGCGCGAAATCGACCACGAACTTATAAGCGAGCGGCTCCAGTTCGCGCAGGCGCTGGTCGACCACGATGCCGCGCACGCCGTCGATCACGACGGGCAGCACATAGGGCGAATACGTGAGATGGTTGCCGGCGCTGCCAGGCGGCCGGAACTGAGCCATGACGCCAGCCAGGCGCTCCGCCCAGTCGCTGGGACGGAAACGCGCACCGCTTTCGGTGACGCCATGAATAACGAATTGTTTGACGCGAGTTGCCATGGAACCTTCACAACGGGCTGCGCGCGCGGACGCCGGATCGGCCGCGTCTCAAACATGCGACCCGCGCCGCGAATTGTATATGATTGATCCTTTGGTCCGCTTCCGCCCTAGGGCATGAAGGGGCCGCATCCCTGGTTTTTCCCGTGGAGAACACCGCGATGAGCTCGCCGTTGGCCAATATCTATTCCCGCCTGCCGGTGTCCTTCACCCACGGCGAAGGTGTCTGGCTGTGGGATCCCGAAGGCCGCAAATACCTCGATGCCCTGGCCGGCATCGGCGTGTCCTGCCTGGGCCACGCCCACCCGCGCCTGGTGCGCGCCATCTCCGAGCAGGCCGCGCGCGTCATCCATACCTCCAATATCTACGAGGTTCCCCAGCAGACCGCCCTGGCCGCCCGCCTGAACGCGCTGTCCGGCATGGAAGAAGTCGCCTTCAACAACAGCGGCTCGGAAGCCAACGAAGCCGCCATCAAGCTGGCCCGCTACCACGCCTACCAGCGCGGCAACTCCCATGCCCACATCATCACCATGGAGTCGTCCTGGCATGGGCGCACCCTGGGCACCCTGGCGGCGACCGGCAGCGAGAAGGCCCGCAAGGGCTTCGAACCGCTGCCCACCGGCTTCATACAGGTCGCCTACAACGATCTGGCGGCCGTGCGCGCGGCGGGCGACCGCGAAAGCCGCGTGACCGCCGTGCTGCTGGAAGTCCTCCAGGGCGAAGGCGGCATCCGTCCCTCGGACATCGCCTACCTGCGCGGCCTGCGTGAACTCTGTACCGAGCGCGGCTGGCTGCTCATGATCGACGAAGTGCAGTCCGGCATCGGGCGCACCGGCAAATGGTTTGCTCACCAATGGGCCGGCATCCAGCCCGACGTCATGACGCTGGCCAAAGGCCTGGCCGGCGGCGTCCCGATCGGCGCCATGCTGGCGCGCGGACCGGCCGCGGGCGTGCTCACCCCGGGCAGCCATGGCACGACCTTCGGCGGCGGCCCGCTGGCCTGCGCGGCCGGCCTGGCCGTGCTGGACGCCCTCGAGCAGGACGGCCTGCTGGACAATGCCGAATGCGTGGGCGCGCATCTGCAGGAGGCGCTGCGCCAGGCCCTGGCCGGCGTGAAAGGCGTCACTGACGTGCGCGGCCGCGGCCTCATGCTCGGCATCGAGCTCGAACGCCCCTGCGGCGTGCTCGCCCTGCGCGCCATGCAGGCCGGCCTGCTCATCAACGTCACGCGCGACCGCGTGATCCGCCTGCTGCCCCCGCTCATCCTGAGCCAGGCCGAGGCCGATCAAATCGTCGCAATCCTCGTGCCTCTCATCAAGACCTTCCTGGCCGAACAAGCATAATCACAGGCGGCGCGGCCACGAGCCGTGCCGCCGCCCATCGACCTGTGACCTCACCATGACTCCTCCCACGACGCAAAACGGCCCCCTGCGGCATTTCCTGCAGTTCAAAGACCTCACCGCCGCCGAGATCGGCTACGTCCTGGACCGCGCCCGCATCATCAAGGACAAGTTCAAGCGCTATGAGCCCCATATGCCGCTGCACGACCGCACGCTGGCCATGGTGTTCGAGAAGGCCAGCACGCGCACCCGCGTCTCCTTCGAGGCCGGCATGTACCAGATGGGCGGCTCGGTCATCAACCTGACCTCCAATGACTCGCAGCTCGGCCGCGCCGAGCCCATCGAGGACACCGCGCGCGTGATCTCGCGCATGGTCGACATCGTGATGATCCGCACCTTCGAGCAGACCCGCATCGAGCGCTTTGCCTCGCATTCGCGGGTGCCCGTCATCAACGGCCTGACCAACGAATACCACCCCTGCCAGATCCTGGCCGACCTGTTCACCTATATCGAACACCGCGGCCCCATCGCCGGCAAGATCGTCGCCTGGGTGGGCGACGCCAACAACATGTCCTACACCTGGCTGCAAGCCGCCGAGATGCTCGGCTTCACGTTGCATGTGTCCACCCCCGCCGGCTACGAACTCGACCCGGCCCGGGTCGGCAACCCGCCGGCGTCGGTGCTCAAGCAATTCAAGGACCCCATGCAGGCCTGCCAGGGCGCGCACCTGGTCACCACCGATGTCTGGACCAGCATGGGCTACGAGGCCGAAAACGAAGAACGCCGCGCCGCCTTCGCCGACTGGTGCGTGGACGCCGAAATGATGGCCGCCGCCGACCCGCAGGCCATCTTCATGCACTGCCTGCCCGCCCACCGGGGCGAAGAAGTCACCGGCGAAGTCATCGATGGCCCGCAAAGCGTGGTCTGGGACGAAGCCGAAAACCGCATGCACGTCCAGAAGGCCCTGATGGAGTTCCTGCTCCTGGGCGAACTGCGCTGAGGCCTGCGACCCGACCCGCCGGCTGACAGGGGGCAAACGCGCTAAAATAGCCAGCTTGAGCCCCCGCCGTCAGCCTTTTGACGCTTTCGATCACACAATGACTACCATTCTCCCGAACCTTCCCACCGGCCAGAAGGTCGGCATTGCCTTCTCCGGCGGCCTGGACACCAGCGCGGCCCTGCTCTGGATGCGCGAAAAAGGCGCTATTCCCTACGCCTATACCGCCAACCTGGGCCAGCCCGACGAGCCCGACTACGAAGACATCCCGCGCCGCGCCATGCAATACGGGGCCGAGAATGCACGCCTGATCGACTGCCGCGCCCAGCTGGCCGCCGAAGGCCTGGCCGCCCTGCAAAGCGGCGCCTTCCACATCTCCACCGCCGGCCTGACCTACTTCAACACCACGCCCATCGGACGCGCCGTCACCGGCACCATGCTCGTGGCCGCCATGAAGGAAGACGGCGTCAACATCTGGGGCGACGGCAGCACCTTCAAGGGCAATGACATCGAGCGCTTCTATCGCTACGGCCTGCTCACCAACCCGGACCTGAAGATCTACAAGCCCTGGCTGGACCAGACCTTCATCGACGAGCTCGGCGGCCGCGCCGAGATGTCCGAGTACATGCGCCGCGCCGGCTTCGACTACAAGATGTCGGCCGAGAAAGCCTATTCCACCGATTCCAACATGCTGGGCGCCACCCACGAAGCCAAGGACCTGGAGTTCCTCAACTCCGGCATCCGCATCGTCAAGCCCATCATGGGCGTGGCCTTCTGGCGCGATGACGTGGCCGTCAAGGCCGAGGAAGTCACCGTGCGCTTCGAGGAAGGCCGCCCGGTGGCCCTGAACGGCGTCGAGTACGGCGATCTGGTCGAGCTCCTGCTGGAGGCCAACCGCATCGGCGGACGCCACGGCCTGGGCATGAGCGACCAGATCGAAAACCGCATCATCGAAGCCAAGAGCCGCGGCATCTACGAAGCCCCGGGCCTGGCCCTGCTCTTCATCGCCTACGAGCGCCTGGTGACCGGCATTCACAACGAAGACACCATCGAGCAGTATCGCGAAAACGGCCGCAAGCTGGGCCGCCTGCTCTACCAGGGCCGCTGGTTCGACCCGCAAGCCATCATGCTGCGCGAGACCGCCCAGCGCTGGGTGGCCCGCGCCGTCACCGGCGAAGTCACGCTCGAACTGCGCCGCGGCAATGACTATTCGCTGCTGAACACCGAATCGCCCAACCTGACCTATGCGCCCGAGCGCCTGTCCATGGAAAAGGTCGAGAACGCCCCGTTCACGCCCGCCGACCGCATCGGCCAGCTGACCATGCGCAACCTGGACATCACCGACACCCGCGACAAGCTCTTCACCTACGTGAAGACCGGCCTGCTCGCCCCGTCGGGCAATGCCGCCCTGCCCCAACTCAAGGACGAAAAGAAGTAATCCTTGCAAGGCCAAAAAAGCCTGGGCCGCAGCCCAGGCTTTTTTTTCGTCCCGCGGCCACCCTCCGCTAGGCGGCTTCCTCATGCACGTAGAGCACCATGTCCCACACGCCCGCATGATGACCGCGCACGGATTGGCGCTGCCGGCCCAGCGAACGCATAAAACGGCTCAAGGTCAACAGGTCGTTGGGATAATGGTAGGCCGCAATACTCAGGCGGCATTGCGGCTGCGCCAGGTGCCGGGTAGCCCCTTGCAGGATGCCCAACTCCCCGCCCTCCACATCGGCCTTGATCATGGTGGCTTGATCCGGCACCAAGTGATCGAGCGAAACCGCCGGCAAGGCCTCTATCCAGTCTTTGCGCGCCTCGCGCCACTGAGCCGAATCCGAGGGCAGCACGAAACGCGAGCCATGGGGATAAGACGGGTCGGTATAGAAGTCCACCGAGCCGCCATGTTCGGCGCCCGCCACGGCACGTTCGGCCCGGATAGGCAAGAGCCAGGACAGGCTGCGCAGGCTGGCGAAGTCCAGCCGGTTGGGCTCCAGGGCCCATAGCTGCGAATCCGGCCCTACCAGGCCGGCCATGCGCCCCACCTGCTCGCCCTGGCTGGCTCCCACATCGACGTAGATTTCGCGCTCGCGCGGCACGAAAGAACAATGCGGGCTGGCGCCGTTGAAATACTGGTACTCGCTGGAAATCATATAGCGCAGCAAGGGACCGCGATCCAGCGCCAGATAGGCATGAATGCGCGCGGCCAGCGTCTGCTGCGATAGGAGATCCATCTCGGCCATCAAGGCCAGGTAGCTGTCTATCTCGGCGATATAGTGCTCGCGCTCTTCGGCCACCGGCACATAGGTATGCACGGCGCCGCTGGCGGCCATATGGGCCAGATAATCAAAACTGCCCTGCACGCCCTGCCACAACGCCCACTCGCCATGCGTGCCCGGCAAGCACATCAAGCCGATATTGGGGTTGCGGCTTCGTTGGCGCAGATATTCCATCATCGAAATCGCGCCGTCCTGGCTGGGCGGGACCGGCGTCATCGCATTGGCCAGACTAGGTTTTTCGCCGACCTCACAGAAGCCCAGAAAGCGGGGATCGGCACGATAGGTCGCCCCTTGCGCCACTTCATGCAGATGCTGGGTCCAGTTGCTGCAATAGCGCGGCCAAAGCACGTAGAACCCATCCAGCGCGCGCACTCGCGCGATGCGCTCGTCCCCCAGGCGTTTGAGCTCGCGCCAATCTCCCATGACCATATGCCGGCCTCCATACGTGAGCCGGCAGTCAGTGAGCCGGCAGTCAGTGAGCCGGCAGTCAGTGAGCCGGCAGTCAGTGAGCCGGCAGTCAGTGAGCCGGCAGTCAGTGAGCCGGCAGTCAGTGAGCCGGCAGTCAGTGAGCCGGCAGTCAGTGAGCCGGCAGTGTCTTGAGAGTGTGCGGCAGCCGGTGACGCGGCGACAATCAGGCGGAGCGGCGTTGGCCGTAGGATGGAGATGGAAGACGGCAAGCCGTTTCCGCCCCCGTCAGAGCTCCACCTGCATGCCCATTTCGACCACCCGATTGGGCGGAATCTTGAAGAACTTGGTGCTGCGGGTCGAGTTGCGCGCCAGAAAGGCGAACACCGCTCGGCGCCAGCGCGACATGGCCGAGCGCTTGGCCGAGACCACGGTCTGCCGCGACAGGTAGAAGGAGGTGCGCATGGGTTCGAGGTCGATTTCCGGATAGGCTTCGGCCACCTCGCGCAGCGCATCGGGCACATCCGGATCTTCCTTGAAGCCGTAATGGATGATGACCTGCCAGCTCGACGGGCTGATCTGCGCGACCTCGAAGCGTCCGCCAGCCGGGATATAGGGCACGTCGGCCACCCTGATGGAGAGAAACACGACGTGATCGTGCAGCACCTTGTTGTGCTTGAGGTTGTGCAATAGGGCCGGCGGCACATTGCCGCTGTTCATGGTCATGAAGATGGCCGTGCCGGGCACGCGGGCCGGCGGATAGGCTTCCAGCTGCTCCATGAACTCCCTGAGCGGCTGGCGATCCCGGGCCTGGAGCTCCGCCAGCAGCTGGCGGCCGCGCCGCCAGGTCATCATCAGCGTAAAGACAATCACGCCCACCAGCAGCGGCATCCAGCCACCTTCGTGGATCTTGAAGATATTGGCGCCGAACAGCAACACGTCGATAAGCAGCAAGATCCCGAGCAAGATCATCCAGGCCAGCCGCCTGCCGCCCGCGCTCCCCCTGGGCAGCACCGCAAAGGCCAGCACCGATGTCGTCAACATGGTGCCGGTCACGGCGAAACCATAGGCCGCGGCCAGATTCTCCGAGTTGCGGAACACCAGCACCAGCAGCAGCACGGCGCACAAGAGCAGCGCATTGACCTGGGGCAAATAGATCTGGCCCTTTTCGATGGCCGAGGTGTGCAGAATCTGCATGCGCGGCCAGAAACCCAACTGCACCGCCTGGCGGGTGACGGAAAATGCGCCCGATATCACCGCCTGGGACGCCACCACCGTGGCCACGGTGGCCAGGGCCACCAGGGCCACCAGGCCCCATTCGGGGGCCATCAGGAAAAAGGGATTGCGGATGGCCGTGGGATCACGCAAGAGCAGGGCCCCCTGGCCCAGATAGCATAGCGTGAGCGAGGGCAGCACCATGCTGAACCAGGCGCGGCGGATGGCCGGGCGGCCGAAATGGCCCATATCCGCGTACAGCGCCTCGGCGCCGGTCAGGGCCAGCACCACCGCGCCCAACAGCAGAAAGCTCATCAGGGGAAACTCGATGATGAAGCGCAGCCCCCACATCGGATTGAGCGCGGCCAGGACCTCCGGCGTCTGCCAGATCTGCCAGCCGCCCATGACGGCCAGCGTGCCGAACCAAAGCCCCATCACCGGCCCGAAGAGCTTGCCCACCGCGCCCGTGCCATGGGACTGGATGGCAAACAACCCGACGAGCACCACGATGGCCGCCGGCACCACCCAGGGATCCATGGTGTGCGACACCACGCCGATGCCCTCGATGGCCGAGAGCACGGAAATCGCCGGGGTGATCATGCTGTCGCCGTAGAAGAGCGCGGCGCCGAAGATGCCCAATATGATGAGGAACATACGCATCCGGCCGCTGCGCCCGCGCACCGCCAGCTCCAGCAGGGCCAGCGTGCCGCCCTCGCCCTGGTTGTCCGCCCGCAGCACCAGCGTCACGTACTTGAGCGACACCACCACCATGAGCAGCCAGAACAGGATGGACAGCACGCCCAGGATATGGGAGGGCTCGAGATCGGCAAAACCGGTCAGGCAGGCGCGCAGCGTGTACAGGGGGCTGGTGCCGATGTCCCCGTAGACCACCCCCAGGGCACCCATCATCAGGGCCATGGGCCGGGAGGTGCCTGCTTCAGAGGTCTGACTCATAAGGGCGCTCGTGGCGGGTGAGTTGGGCGCCCTTGCGGGGCCCTGGGAAGACAACGGTAAGCCGCGTGCCGCTGAACTCGGGGCGGCTGCTCAGCTTCCACCAGGCGCCGTGCGCATGCGCGATTTCGCGCACGATGGCCAGCCCCAGGCCGGAGCCGTCCGCGCTGGCCGAGGGCGAGCGGTAAAAGGCTTCGAAGACCCGCTCGCGCTCTTCCGGAACGATGCCCGGGCCATCGTCCTCGACCGTGAGCGAGGGCGGATTCTCGCCGATGGTCAGCGTGATCCGGCCCGCCCCGTAGCGCAAGGCATTGTCGATGAGATTGCCCAGCAGCTCGTCCAGCAGCAAGGGGTCGCCGTCGATCCAGACCGGGTGGTCGGGCGCCAGCAGATCGATTTCGACCTGCGAGGCCCGCGTGCGCGGAATCCATTCGGCGCCGCTGGCGCGCACCCATTCGCAGAGATCCAGGCGTACGAAACGGTCTTGCGGCCGCGCATTGGGATCGGCCTTGGCCAGGACCAGCAATTGCTGCCCCAGGCGGATCATGCGGTCGCTGACGACCTTGATGCGTTCGGCTCGCGCCCGCACATCCTCGGGCAAGGGACGGGCCAGCATCAACTCGGACTCCAGCCGCAGCCCGCTCAAGGGCGTGCGCAGCTGGTGCGCGGCATGGCCGATGAAGCGCCGTTGCGCGGCCAGCGAGGCATCCAGGCGCAGCAGCAGATCGTTGATATGGGTCACCAGCGGGGCGATCTCGGCTGGCAGCCCCTGCACCGCCATGGGCTGCATGTCGTCGATGGAGCGCAGGCGGATTTCTTCAGACAGGTGGTTGACCGAGCGCAGCCCCGAGCGCACGCCCTGGATGATCACGCCGGCAAACAGGGCGATCAGCAGTACCTGGCCCACCACCATGAGCCAGAAGAAGTCTTCCAGCATCCAGACCGACATATCGATCTTGTGCGTGATGACCCAGGTCGCCGCCAGGTCCAGCAGGACCAGCAACAAGATGGGGGGCATGAGGCGCACCACCAGGTGGCGCGCCAACGAACCGGACGGCAGCTTCCAGCCTGGCGGTTGCGGCAACGGTTCGGTTTGGGAATCCGGCATGTTGAGGGAAGCGGTTTGCGCCGGCCCTCACGGGCCGGCGTCCGGCGGGCTCAAGCCGCTTCGACGTCCAGCATATAGCCAAAGCCGCGCACGGTCTGGATGCTGGCGCCAGTGCCTTCGAGACGCTTGCGCAAGCGGTATACATAGACTTCGACCGCATTTTCGCTGAAGTCGGCGTCCCAGGCGGACAGGGAATTGACGATCTGGCGCTTGGTCACGACGCGGCCGACGCGGGCCATGAGCATCTCCAGCACGGAAAGCTCGCGCACGGACAAGGCCAGGCGCTGGCCGTTGGCCCGGACTTCGCGGCCCACGGTGTCAAACACGAGGGGCCCGACTTCGATCAGCGGCTGGGCCTGGCCGGTGCGCCGGCGCCCCAGGGCGCGCACGCGGGCGGCCAGCTCGGGCAGGTCGAACGGCTTGGTGACGTAGTCGTCCGCGCCGGCATCCAGGCCGGCGACGCGGTCGTCCAGGCCATCGCGGGCGGTCAGGATGAGGACCGGGACCTGGTTGCCCTCCTGGCGCAGCTGGCGCAGCACCTCCAGGCCGCTTTGGCCGGGCAGGTTCAGGTCCAGCAGGAGCAGGTCGTAGGGCTGCCCCGCCAGCGCCCCCTGGACCTTGTCACCTTCGGTGAGCCAGTCCACGGCGTAGCCCTGGTCGGACAGGAATTCCTGGAGCGCGTGGCCCAGGGTGGTGTCGTCTTCGATTACGAGTACTCGCATCCCGCGATTCTAGCGCGAACCTGGGCCGCGCGCCCAAGTGAAATCTGCGAGTGGCCCCGGAATGGACACCGGGGAGGCCCGCCTCCCCGGCGCCTGCCCTCAGCGCGCGGGCACGGCGGCGGGCCCGGGCGCGGCGGCCGGATCGGCCGCCGCGGGCGCCGGCGTGGTGATGAAGCCGATGCGGCTCATGCCGGAGCGGCGGGCCGAGGCCATGACCTTGGCCAGGGTTTCGTAGCGGGTGTTCTGGTCGGCGCGGATGCGGATCTCCGGCTGGGGCTTGTCACCCGCCACCGCCTGGAAGCGGAACGGCAGGTCTTCCAGGGTGACGGGCTGTTCGTCCCAGAAGAGCGAGCCGCTGGCATCGATGGCCAGGTCTATCGTCTTGGGATCTTCCTGGATCTGCTCGGCCGTGACCTGCGGCATGTTGATCTTGATCGAATGCGCCAGCAGCGGCGCCGTGATGATGAAGATCACCAGCAGCACCAGCATCACGTCGATGAGCGGCACCATGTTGATCTCGGACACGGTGTGGCCGCCCGACCCTTTGTTGTCGAAGCTGCCGAACGCCATTATTCGCTCCCTCGCGCATCGGCGTGCGCGCCCTGGCGCCGCAGGGCGCGGACCTTGCCATCCGACACGGCCACCTGCTGGCCGGTGGTCAGGAAGGCGAATAGATCGTGCGCGAAGGCATCCAGGCGCGACAGGAAGACACGGTTGTTGCGCACGAAGGCGTTGTACGCCAGCACCGCCGGAATGGCCACGGCCAGGCCCAGGCCGGTCATGATCAGCGCCTCGCCCACGGGGCCGGCGATACGGTTGATGGTCACGCCATCGGACAGGCCGATACCGACCAGGGCGTGATACACGCCCCAGACCGTGCCGAACAGGCCGACGAAAGGCGCGGTCGAACCGACCGAGGCCAGCACGGTCAGGCCGTTTTCAAGCTTGGCGGTCTCTTCGTCGATCACCTTGCGCATCGTGCGGGTCACGAACTCGCCGTTGCTGCCGGCCTCTTCCAGCTTGGTCGCGCCGAACTTGGCGTGATGGCTTTGCGCATGGATGGCATGGCTGGCCAGATGCGAGAAGGGATCGCGCGCGCCGTGCGTGATGATTTCGTTTTCGACCTGCTGCAAAGAGCTGGCATTCCAGAAGTGGTTCAGGAAATTGGCCGCGCGCTTGCGCATGCGCAGGTTGCTGAAGGCCTTGACCACGATGAGATACCAGGTCACCAGCGACATCAGGATGAGGATGATGAACAGCGTCTTGCCGACAAAATCGCTCTGGGCCACGAAATGCAGAAAGCCCATGTCCGGCGCGGGCGCGGGCGCGGCGTTCAGGGCCGTGGCCGCCTGCTGCAAGGCTTCCGGGGCGGCCGGCGGGGCGGCCGGCGGCGTGGCCGACGGAGCCGCGCCTGCGGCGGGCGCGGCCGGGGCCGCTGCCTGGGCCACGACCATCATGGCGTTTTGGAGTGCGTTGAACATTTCAGTTCCCTTTTGCTTGAATCACTTAAGTCCGAAATCGAACGGAATCCTGGCCATGGCGGTCTGGGGAACCCCGTTGCGTGTCAGTGGTTTGAACCGCGCCTTGCGCACGGCTTCCAGGGCCGAGTTATCCAGCCGGCGGAATCCCGAGGAGGTATCGATGCTGGCCTTGTCGACATAGCCCTGCGGATTGATCGTGACCAGCACGATGACGCGGCCCTGCTCGCGGCGCCGGATCGAGTCCGAGGGGTACTTGGGCGCCGGACGATCGCCGAGGTATTCGACGCTGGACATGAAGACCGGCTCTTCGGGCGCGGGCCCCTGTTTGGGCGCCTGCGTGACCTGCTCGCCATCGGTGGCGCCGGCCGGCGGCGTCTGCGGCTTGGGCTCGGCCTGGACCTCGGTCTTGGGTTGAGGCTTGGGCTGCGGCTTGGGTTTGGGCTTGGGCTTGGGCTTGGGTGGCGGCGCCGGCTCGGGCGCCTTTTCCACGATGGGCTCGGGTTCCGGCTCGGGCTTGAGCTCGGGTTCGGGCTCGGGCGGCGGGGGCTCGACCACCGGTTCGGGCGGCGGCGTCTCTTCGACGGGAGGCTCGGGATTGGGCTCGGCCTTGGCGACCTGAGGGACGGGAGCCTCGATGACGCTCACCATGACAGGCTCCTGCTCGAGCATGACGGGTGCTTCGGTGTGGTTCAGGAAGATGGCTCCGATCACCGCCGCGTGCACGGCAAGCACGGCGATGCCGGCTCCCACACGCAACCCCATGGACGCCTGCGGGGTAGTAGTCCAACCGTATTGAAGGCTAGGCATGAATCAGCCAGAAACATTAACGAGTACGCCAGCACGCAACCAGGATCGTTGTCCCCGGCCACTCGCTGGCGTTTCCAAGTCCCCCACGATATATCAAATGCGAATGATTCGCAAGTTTAATCCGCTTGGCATCGCCGCCCCGGCTTGGCGGGCGCGCCGGCCAATGGTTGCGCGCGCAAAGACCGGCGGACGTGGGCGCGGACGCCAGAAACACAAAAGCCCTTGAACCTGGGGTCCAAGGGCTTTGAGCCTGACGCGCAGCTTTGGTGGGTGCTACAGGGGTCGAACCTGTGACCTACGCCTTGTAAGGGCGCCGCTCTACCAACTGAGCTAAGCACCCATGCGCGGGGCCACTCAAAGTCTTGCGCGGCCCGAAGTATAGCGAACCGCGCCTGAGTCGGCAAATCGATGACGGGCAATCCCCGGGAAGCTTCCGACTTGCCTGACAGCCTGTCAGTTGACGGCGTCCTTCAGGGCCTTGCCCGGGCGGAACTTCGGCACCTTGGCCTTCTTGATCTTGATGGTCTCGCCCGTGCGCGGATTGCGGCCGGTGCGGGCGGCGCGCGAGGACACGGCGAAGGTGCCGAAACCCACCAGCGTAACCGTGCCGCCCTTCTTGAGCGTAGTCTTGACGGCACCGATCAAAGCGTCAAGCGTGCGGCCGGCAGCCGCCTTGGAGATATCGGCTTTGCTGGCGATGTGATCGATGAGTTCGGTTTTGTTCATTCAGAATTACCCCTCACAAGGTATGAATTACGCGCCCCGCGCAGCGCGAAAGCGCCGATCTTGGGCTCGCGCCAGAACAGACGAGTGACGATTTAATATTTCTTGCGCTGCAAAAGCACAACCTTTTAACTGCTGCGTCGCAGCCCCGGAGCAGGCTTTTTCAAGCTGCGGGAAAGCTGCGACGCAGAGACGTATTAGGCCCCGGGCGACTGAGACTGTCAAGCATTAACCAAGCGAGAAGCCGCGCCAATACTAGCTTTTAGCGCTTTGCGCAATAAACAAAAACGCTAAGCGTATGCCGCGCGCGCAACACCGCGCGCGCGCCCTCAGCCCATCGATCCCTTGAGCGCCTGATCAAAATCGTGCAGCAGGTCGGCCTCGTCTTCGATGCCTACCGAGACGCGGATAAGGCTGTCGGCGATGCCCATTTGCGCCCGGCGTTCCGGACCCATCTCGTAATAAATGGTGTGCGCGGCCGGCAGGGCCAGGCTGCGCGTATCGCCCAGATGGGTGGCGTTGAGCACGATATTCAGGCGGTTCAGGAAATCGAAGCAATCGATGCCGTCGGCCAGCTCCACCCCGAGCAGGCCGCCGTAGCGCCCCTGCCGGAACAGGCCGCCGGCGCGCTCGTGCTGCGGATGCGAGGCCAGGCCCGGATAATGGACCTTGGCCACACCGGGATGCGACTCCAGCAGGCGCGCCAACGCCAGCGCGTTGCTGCAATGCCGGTCCATGCGCAGCGCCAGCGTCTCGGCGCCGATGGCGATGCGGTGCGCCGGCTCGGCGGCCAGGGTACCGCCCATGTCGCGCAGGCCCTTTTTCTTGATCTGGGTCAGGCCCCAGGTGGTGGGCGGCCCCTTGCGATAGGTCTCGAAGATATTGGCGTAGCCCGACCAGTCGAACAGGCCGGTATCGGTGACCGACCCTCCCAAGGCATGGCCATGGCCGCCGATGTACTTGGACAGCGAATTCATCACCAGCGATGCGCCCACCTCGCGCGGCTGGAACAGCCAGGGCGAGGTCAGCGTGTTGTCCACGACATAGACCAGGCCCTGCTCGCGGCAGATCCGGCCTATGCCGGCCAGGTCGGCGACCTGGGTGCCCGGGTTGGCGATGGTTTCGGTAAACACCATGCGGGTGTTGGGCCGCAGCGCGGCGCGCACCTGTTCGGCGTCGGTGGCATCGACCGACGTCACCTCCACGCCCAGTTCGATCAAGGTGCCAAGCAGGCTGTTGGTGTTGCCGAAAATAAACTGGCTGGACACCAGGTGATCACCGCGGCGCAGCAGCGTCGTGAAAATCGCCGCCAGCGCGGCCATGCCGGTCGCAAAGCTCACCGTGCCCTTGCCGCCCTCCATCTTGCTGATCTTGGCCTCCAGCGCGTTGGTGGTCGGCGTGCCCTGGCGCGCATAGGTAAAGCCCGCCTTGCCCTGGAACACTGCCGCCAGTTCGCGGGAATCTTCGTAGGCGAACTCCGAAGAAGGATGCATGGGCTTGTGCACCGCGCCGTGCTCGACGGCCTGCGTGCGGTCGGAATGGAGAATCGTGGTGGTGAAGCCGTTCTGGTGCATGGTAGTGCCCGGCGCCGGATTGCCGGCAGAAAAGTGGCGGAAAAACGGGGGTTAGGAAGCGCGGCGCTGGCGCACGGTCTCGTACAGGCAGACCGCGCTGGCGACGCTGACGTTCAGGCTCTCGACCGAGCCCAGCATGGGAATATTGACCAGCTCGTCGCAGGTCTCGCGCGTCAGGCGGCGCATGCCCTCGCCTTCGGCGCCCATGACCCAGGCCATGGGTTGGCGTGCGTCCACGGCGTGCATGTCATGGCTGGCCTGGTCATCGGTGCCCACCAGCCAGACACCGCGCTCCTTGAGCTCGCGCATGGTGCGCGCCAGATTGGTGACCATGATGTAGGGAACCGTATCCGCGGCGCCGCAGGCCACGCGCTGCACGGTGCTGTTCAGGCCCACCGCACGGTCCCGCGGAGCGATGACGGCATGCACGCCCGCGGCGTCGGCCGTGCGCAGGCATGCACCAAGATTGTGCGGATCGGTCACGCCATCGAGGATGAGCAGGAAGGCCGGGCCTTCGATTTCGTCGAGGACCTCGTCCACGCCCACGGCCAGCGGACGCTCGTCGGCCAGGGCCAGCACACCCTGATGGCGCGTGCCTCGCGCCATGCCGTCCAGCCGCTCGGCCGGCACGGGATGCACGCGCCGGCCGGCGCGCTCGGCCTGCTCGATCAGCGTCTGCATGCGCTTGTCGCGGCGCGACGCCTCGACATAGATGTCCTTGATGGACTCGGGCGCGTGGCGCAAACGCGCGACGACTGCGTGAAACCCCGCCAGGACCTGGGTCGACGCCATGGTGATGACTACCTTTGAAAAACAGGATATCCCGCCGCGACGGCGGCGGGCCGGGGCGCCGCCTGACGGCTCGCCCCTTGCAATCCCGCAATGTTACCGCGCCCGGCGCTCAATGGCGGCCGCGCACCGCCTTCTTGGCGGCCGCCCCTGGCCGCTTGGCCGGCGTGGCCGGCACTTTGTTGGCCTTCTTGGCTTCGGCGCGGCGTTGCTTGGCTGTCTGCCCCTTGAGCGCGGCAGGCTTGGGCGCGGCCGCTTTCTTGACCCGCCGGGGCTCGTCCGGATTGCGCGTGCTCTGCTTGCGCAGGGCTTCGTAGCTCGTCCCCTTGACCAGCCGGAACTCGATGCGGCGCGCCTCCAGGTCCACGCGCGAAACCTGCACCTGCACCTTGTCGGTCAGCCGGTAGCGCATGCCCGTGCGCTCGCCGCGCAATTCGTGCAACGAATCATTGAACTGGAAATACTCGCTGCCCAGCTCCGAGACGTGCACCAGGCCCTCGACATGCAGGGTGTCCAGCGTCACGAAAATACCGAAACTGGCCACGCCGGTGACGGTGCCGCTGAAATCCTCGCCGACCCGCTCCTTGACGAACCAGCACTTGAGCCAGGCCTCGACATCGCGCGAGGCCTCGTCGGCGCGCCGTTCGCTGGCCGACAGGATGAGGCCGAGCTTTTCCCAGATGGCATGCTCATGCTCGCGCTGGCTGCGGCCGATGACCACCGGCTGGGCCTGCAGGTCGGGCACATAGCGCTGGCCGGCCAGCAAGGCCTTGATGACGCGATGCGTGAGCAGGTCGGGATAGCGCCGGATGGGCGAGGTGAAGTGCGAATAGGCCGGATAGGCCAGGCCGAAATGGCCCATGTTGTCCGGGCTGTAGACCGCCTGCTGCATGGAGCGCAAGCTCATGGTCTGCAGCAGCGGGAAATCCGGACGTCCGCGCACCGAATCGAGGAACTCGCCGTAGTCCTTGGCCGTGGGCGTATCGCCACCGCCCAGGGACAGGGCCATGGTGCGCAGGAAATCGCGCAAAGCCTGCAGGCGCTCGGGCGTCGGGCCTTCGTGGATCCGGTACAGCCCGGGATGCTTGCTGCGCTGCATGAAGTCGGCCGCGCAGGTGTTGGCGGCCAGCATGCATTCTTCGATGAGCTTATGGGCATCGTTGCGCACCATGGGCACGATCTGTTCGATACGGCCCAGTTCGTTGCACACGATGCGCGTCTCGACGGTTTCGAAGTCGATGGCGCCGCGCTTCTTGCGCTGTTGCGCCAGCAGCTGGTAGAGCTCGTAGAGATGCTGCACGTCCGGCAGCAGCTTGCCCAGCGCCAGCGCGGCCGGCCCGCCGGGCTGCTGCAGGGCCTCCCAGATGCTGGTGTAGGTGGTGCGCGCATGCGAATGCATGACGGCGCTGTAGAACTGATAGGCGGTGACCGTGCCGGCCTTGGCCCCCGTGGCCGGAATCACCATGTCGCAGACCAGCACCAGGCGGTCCACGTTGGGATTGAGCGAGCACAGTCCGTTGGACAGCGACTCCGGCAACATGGGGATGACGCGGCGCGGGAAGTACACGCTGGTGCCGCGCTCGACCGCGTCGTCGTCCAGGGCGTCGCCGGGCCGCACGTAGTGACTGACGTCGGCGATGGCCACCAGCAGCCGCCAGCCGGGACGCTTGCGCTGGCCCGTACCCAGGTCCACCGGCTCGCAATAGACAGCGTCGTCAAAATCGCGCGCGTCTTCGCCGTCGATGGTGATCAGCGGCACATCGCGCAGATCCACGCGCTGCTTGAGATCGCTTTTGCGCACGCTGTCGGGCAGGCGCGCGGCCTGCTTGCGCGCGGCCTCGGAGAACTCGACGGGCACATCGAACTTGCGCACCGCGATTTCGATTTCCATGCCGGGATCGTCGATCTCGCCCAGCACTTCGAACACCTTGCCCAGCGGCTGGGTATGACGGGTCGGCTGCTCGATGATCTCGACCGACACCACCTGCCCATGCTGGGCGCCGTTGGTGTCGCCCGGCGGAATCAGGATGTCGTGCTTGATGCGCTGGTCTTCGGGCACCACGATGGACAGCCCATGCTCGTGCAGGAAACGCCCCACGAGTTTGTTGGTGCGCCGCTCGATCACCTCGACGATGGTGCCCTCGGGCTTGCCCCGGTACTCGCCCGAGGGCTTGACCAGCACGCGGTCGCCGTGCAGCACCTTGAGCATCTCGCGCGGCGACAGGAAGATGTCCGGGCCGCCGTCATCGCGCACCAGGAAACCGAAGCCGTCGCGATGGCCCTGCACGCGCCCGGCGACAAAGTCCAGCTTGGTGGCCAGCAGCAGCACGCCCTTGCGGTTGGGCAGCAATTGGCCATCGCGCTCCATGGCGGCCAGCCGCCGCTCGAAACCCACCACGGTCGCTTCGCGCTCGACGCCCATGCGCTGGGCCAGCTCGGCGGGCGACAACGGCGCGCCGGCGGTGCGCAAGGCATTCAGGATCTCTTCGCGCGACGGGACGTCCGGATCGAAGTCCGGCGGAGCATCGGGCAGGACCGGTGTAGATCTATTATTTTTGTTCGCGTCGTTATTCGATCGTTTTGCCAAAGCTGAAAATCCCGTATATAATGCGCAGCTTCTGTGGCCAGCCCAGTGCGACACTGAAAGCCAAACACAGCTTTTTTGCGAAGTAGCTAGTCTACGTGAAATCCACCGCAAAAATGTTGTCAGGCACAGTGCCCAGGTGGCGGAATTGGTAGACGCGCATGGTTCAGGTCCATGTGCCGCAAGGTGTGGAGGTTCGAGTCCTCTCCTGGGCACCACAGTTTCCTTCAGGCAGTTTGCCCGCAAACTGCCTGATAAATAAGCGATACAGGCAGGATATGCTGCCTACCCGGAACCCCGTGCCGCGCAAGCGTGCCGGGGTTTTGTTTTTTGGCCGGCCCCTGCCCTGCTTGCGGGCGGCGTTATCCACGCCGCCCCGCCCTACCCCCCGGCCCGCTCTTTCCTGGCGCGGCTGCCCTCGCGTCGCAGATGATGCGCCTCATAGCGCGCGCGGCCCATGCCGTCGATCTGCCCTTGCACCAATCGTTCCAGCGGCGCGAGCAAGGCATCGAAACGATCGGTGGACTCCAGCGCATTCAGGGCGGCGGCGACAGCTTCCAGCGTGGAAAGCGCGCCCGGAAGGTCGGCATGCCTGACGCGATAGCGCCCCGGACCCTGGGCCGGCAGGCCGAGCCGGGGCAGCGCGGCCAGCGCGGGGTGGCGCGCGACCATGGCGCGCGCCCGGCGCCAGGTCGCGTCCGGCACAATCAGCAGGCGCCGTGGCGCCTCTGGCGCGGCGGGCGCCGCGGGCCTGGCATCCTGCCCCGGAAACAACAGATAAGCCTGCCATCCCGGCCGCGTCCAAAGCGCTTCGTCGAAATGCTCGGCCACCACCCGCGCCGCGCGCGCCAGGCCCAGCCAGGCCAGCCGGGCGGTATTCAGCGCATGCCCGGCCTCGCGAGGGTCCTGGAGGATGAGGACCCGTGTATCCGACTCCAGCTTGGGAACGAGAGAGCACAGGCAATGCGAGAGCGGACGCTCGCAACGGACGCAATGCGGACGGGACATGGAACGCGGATGGCAAAAGACAGGAAGCGGCGGCCAGGCTATAAGCATACCCGCCCGCCTCATCCGCCCACTTTTTTTGCGGGCAACTTGCACACCCCCCGAAAAGTGTGCATAATTCGCGTCCTGCTGATGACACGGCGACGTGAAATCAACAGAGCCCAGGTGGCGGAATTGGTAGACGCGCATGGTTCAGGTCCATGTGCCGCAAGGTGTGGAGGTTCGAGTCCTCTCCTGGGCACCAATATCAACATCGTGATGATCCGCACGATGCGCCAAAAAACCCGAATCATCTTCGGGTTTTTTCTTTCAGGATCGCCGGCTCATGCCCGGCACAAAACAGCATGGTCGTCCGTTTGACTGTGAGCGGAACGATGCAGGCATCACAGCTCATGCCCAGGTGGCGGAATTGGTAGACGCGCATGGTTCAGGTCCATGTGCCGCAAGGTGTGGAGGTTCGAGTCCTCTCCTGGGCACCAATACAGATACCGCGAAGACTTCGCGGTACGCCAAGAAAGTGAAAGACCCCGGATGCGCAAGCCTCCGGGGTCTTTGCTTTGCGGGCCCGCGGCGCATCAGGCGCGCGCAAGCTCCCGCGTCATGACGACATGCGCGATGCCGGCCTCGACAAACTCGTCGCCGTCGGCCTGAAAGCCATGGGCTTCGTAAAAGGCCTTGGCATGGGTCTGCGCATGCAGGACCAGCATGCGATGGCCGTCGCCGTGCCCCTGCTCGATCAGGGCGTCGAGGATCTGGCCGCCTACGCCGGAGCCGCGCGCCGGCTTGCGCACCGCCATGCGCCCGATGTGGCCATCCGGCAACAGGCGGCCGGTGCCCACGGGCCGCCCCTGGGAGTCGTAGGCCACCGCATGCACCGACACCGCATCCTCGTCGTCGAGCTCGACCTCCGGCGGCACCTTCTGCTCCAGCACGAAAACCTCGTGGCGCACCTCGGTGGCGTGTTCGCGCAGACGGTCCCAGGTGCCGATGACGATACGGACGGGATAAGAAGACGGGGTGCTCATGGCGGCGGTTCCAGCAAGTTGTCGTACCGCGATTGTCTCAGGCCCGACGGCCGGCTCCAAGCCCCCGCGCGCCTTCAGTAGAATGGCGGCTTTTCCAAACCCGCCAAGCGCCATGTCCGCCGTCGTCAACGCCACGCTGCCGGTCTTTGCCCTGATCCTGACCGGCTGGCTTGCCGCCCGCGCCCGCGTGCTGGGTCCCGGCGCCACCGAGGCACTGAACCGCTATGTCGCCTACCTGTCCCTGCCAGCCCTGCTGTTTCGCGCCATGGCGCAGGCCAGGCTGGACGAACTGCTGCACTGGGGTTTCATCGCGGCGTTCTGGGGCGGGATCTGCGTCACCTTTGCGACGGCCATGCTGGCCGGGGGGCTGCGCGCCCGTCTCACCGACCGCAGCATCGAAGGCCTGGCCGCCTCCTACGCCAACGCCGGGTACATGGGCATCCCGCTCTGCCTGGCCGTGCTGGGTCCGGCCAGCATGCCGCCGGCCATCATCACGACGCTGCTGACTGCCTGCGCCTTGTTCGGCTGCGCCATCGCCCTCATCGAATACGACCAGCATCGCCAGCGCCATTGGGGCGCCACCCTCTATAAAGTGGGCCGCGCGCTGGCGCGCAACCCGCTGCTGATCGCCCCCCTGGCGGGCGCGCTGTGGTCCTGGCTGGGCCCCGCCCTGCCCCAGGGACTGGACCGCTATGTCGAACTGCTGGGCGCCTCGGCCAGTCCCTGCGCCCTGGTCACCATCGGCCTTTTCCTGGCCCAGGCCCAACCGGCCTCGGGCGGCGCCGCCGTCGGCCGGCTGGTGGCCGGCAAGCTGCTGCTGCAGCCCGCCGCCACCGCGGTGCTGGCCTTCTGGGTATTTTCCATGCCCGCGCTATGGGCCTGGTGCGCGGTGCTCATGAGCGCGCTGCCCATCGGCACCGGCCCTTTCATGCTGGCGCAGCTCTATGGCCGCTCGGCCACCACGACGTCGCGCGCCATCCTGCTGTCGACCATTCTGTCGGTCATCACCATCTCGGCCCTGGTGGCCTGGATCCAGCACTTCCACCCGGCCTGACCATGCTCGCACTCGCCTTGTTCGTCCTCACGCTCACCCTGGTCATCTGGCAGCCGCGCGGCCTGAATGTCGGCTGGAGCGCCTGCATCGGCGCGGCGCTGGCCTTGGCCACCGGCGTCGTCCAGCTCTCGGACATCGGTGTCGTATGGCATATCGTCTGGAATGCCACGGCCACCTTCATCGCCATCATCATCACCAGCCTCATCCTCGACGAGGCCGGCTTTTTCGAATGGGCGGCCCTGCACGTGGCGCGCTGGGGGCGGGGCAGCGGCCACCGCCTCTTCGTGCTTATCGTGCTGCTGGGCGCGGCGGTCACGGCCCTCTTTGCCAATGACGGCGCCGCGCTCATCCTCACGCCCATCGTGATGGAAATGCTGCTGGCCCTGGGCTTCGGCCCGGCCGCGACCCTGGCCTTCGTGATGGCGGCCGGCTTCATCGCCGACACGGGCAGCATCCCGCTGATTGTCTCCAATCTGGTGAATATCGTCTCGGCCGACTTCTTCGGACTGGGCTTCAGCCAATACGCAGCCATCATGGTGCCCGTCAATGGGGTGGCCGTGGGCGCGTCGCTGGCCATGCTGTGGCTGTTCTTTCGCCGCGACATCCCGCCGCGCTACGACCTGGCCAGCCTGCCGGCGCCGCGCACCGCCATCCGCGACAGCCTGACGTTCCGCGCCGGCTGGATCGTGCTGGCCCTGCTGCTGGCGGGATTTTTCCTGCTCGAACCACTGGGCGTGCCGGTCAGCGCCATCGCCGCGCTGGGCGCGGCCGGCCTGCTGCTGATCGCCGGACGCCGGCATATCGTGGGCACCCGCCGCATCATGCGCGAGGCGCCCTGGCATATCGTGGTGTTTTCGCTGGGCATGTACCTGGTCGTCTATGGGCTGCGCAACGCCGGCCTGACCCAGGCCCTGACCGGCCTGCTGGAACGCTGCGCCGAAGCCGGCGTCTGGGGCGCCGCCATGGGCACGGGCATCGCCACGGCCCTGCTGTCCTCGGTCATGAACAACCTGCCCACCGTCCTGATCGGCGCGCTGTCCATCGCCGACGCCCAGGTCGCGCACGAAAGCAGCCGTCTGGCGATGATCTACGCCAATGTGATCGGCAGCGATCTCGGCCCCAAGATCACCCCCATAGGCAGCCTGGCCACCCTGCTCTGGCTGCACGTGCTGGCGCGCAAGGGCCTGGTGATCTCCTGGGGCTATTACTTCCGCGTCGGGCTGGTGCTGACCGTGCCGGTGCTCTTGGCCACGCTGGCGGCCCTGGCCTGGCGGCTGAGCCTGTAGCGATATATCTTATGGATATATCAAAACAATTAATTATTATTTTTTGAAATTTACCATGCCGCCTACACTGGCGTGACGGGCGCACCAGCGCCCTTTTCCGTTTTTCGCCGAACCATGAGCACACCCGCCTCCGTCCTGCCCCTTTCTCCGGCCGCCCCCATCCAGATCAATCGCAAGCCGCTCCTGGTGGCCCTGCTTCTGGTCCTGGCCGGCGCCGTCTACCTGCTGCAAGCCGTCAGCTGGCGCCAGAGCGCGCTCTGGATCGTGGGCGCGCTGCTGGGCGTCACCCTCTATCACGCCTCCTTCGGCTTTACCCAGGCCTGGCGCGTCTTCGTCTCCGACCGCCGGGGCGCCGGCCTGCGCGGGCAGATGATCATGTTGGCTTTCGGCGTCATCCTGTTCTTCCCTTTCCTGGCCGCGGGCACCCTCTTTGGCCAGCCCATCAACGGGCTGGTCTCGCCGCCGGGCGTCTCCGTCCTGTTGGGCGCCTTCCTCTTCGGCGTCGGCATGCAGCTGGGCGGCGGCTGCGCCTCCGGGACCCTGTTCGCCGTGGGCGGCGGCAATACCCGCATGATCGTCACCCTGGTGTTCTTCATCATCGGCTCGGTCATCGCCACGGCGAACTTCCCCTGGTGGTCCAGACTGCCGGCGCTGCCGCCCACCTCGCTGATCAAGACCTGGGGCCTGCCGGCCGCGCTCATCGCCAACCTGGCGGTCTTCGCCTTCATCGCCTGGCTGACCACGGTGCTCGAGAAACGCCGCCACGGCCAGCTGATTTCCTCGGCCGCGCGCACCAGCCGTCCGGCGACGCTGCTGCAGGGTCCTTGGCCGCTCGTCTGGGGCGGCGTGGCCCTGGTGATCCTCAATTTCGCCACGCTGGCGCTGGCCGGCCGTCCCTGGGGCATCACCTCGGCCTTCGCGCTGTGGGGCGCCAAGATCCTCGATGCCTTCGGCGGCGATGTCGCCAGCTGGGCCTACTGGAGCAAGCAGCAGGCCGCCCTGGCCGCGCCGGTCACCCGCGACGTCACCTCCGTCATGGACATCGGCCTGATGCTGGGCGCGCTGGCCGCGGCGTCGGCGGCCGGCAAGTTCGCCCCTGTCTGGCAGGTCCCGGCCCGTTCTCTGGCCGGCGCCATCATCGGCGGCCTGCTGCTGGGCTATGGTTCGCGCCTGGCTTTCGGCTGCAATATCGGGGCCTATTTCAGCGGCATCCTGTCGGGCAGCCTGCATGCCTGGCTGTGGCTGCCGGCCGCCTTCCTGGGCAGCGCCCTGGGCGTGCGCCTGCGCCCCCACTTCGGCCTGGCGGTCGAAAAAACCCCGGCGCATTCGAGCTGCTGAACCGCAAGTCCCCGCCACACAGAGCCGCCCCCCGGAGCCTGGACACCCCGCCAGGCCCCGGGGTGTTTTTCTTGGGCCCGGCGACCCAGGCCACGCCGGAAGATTCTGTTATGGTTGGCGGCAACCAGTCCCTCGGAGAGGCATATGCATTGGATCGCCGGCCGCTATACGGCCTTCGCCCTCATCGTGATAGGCGCCGTCCTCAGCTTCGTGCTGGCCGGCCTGCGCGGCCCCGGCTGGCTCTGGGCCGCCCTGCCCCTGGCGGCGCTCAGCCTGCTGGGTATCTATGACATGGTCCAGACCCGGCATGCCATCCGGCGCAACTACCCGGTCATCGGCAATCTGCGCTTCCTGTTCGAGTTCATCCGGCCGGAGATACGCCAGTACTTTCTCGAAGACGACACCGATGCCGCGCCCTTCTCGCGCGCGCAACGCTCCATCGTCTATCAGCGCGCCAAGCAGGAGATCGACAAGCGCCCCTTCGGCACCCAGGAAGACGTCTATGGCGACCGCTACGAGTGGATCAACCACTCGATGTCTCCCGCGCATATCGCCGACCCGGATTTCCGCGTGCAGGTCGGCGGGCCGGATTGCGCACAGCCCTATTCCATGTCGGCCTTCAATGTGTCGGCCATGAGCTTCGGCGCCCTGTCGGCCAATGCGGTGCTGGCGCTCAATGATGGCGCGCGCATCGGCAATTTCGCCCACGACACCGGCGAAGGCGGCATCAGCCGCTACCACCGACAGCCGGGCGGCGCGCTCATCTGGAACATCGGCTCGGGCTATTTCGGTTGCCGCGACGAACAGGGCCGTTTCTCTGAAGAGGCCTTTGTGCGCAACGCCTGTACGCCGCAGGTCAAGATGATAGAGATCAAGCTGTCGCAAGGCGCCAAGCCGGGCCACGGCGGCATCCTGCCCGCCGGCAAGGTCACACCCGAAATCGCCGAGGCGCGCGGCGTGCCGGCCTGGCAGGACTGCAACTCGCCTTCCAGCCACAGCGCCTTCGATACGCCGGTGGGCCTGCTGCATTTCGTGGCGCGCCTGCGCGAACTGTCCGGCGGCAAGCCCGTGGGCTTCAAATTGTGCGTGGGCCATCCCTGGGAATGGTTCGCCATCGTCAAGGCCATGCTCAAGACTGGCATCACGCCCGACTTCATCGTCGTCGACGGCGCCGAGGGCGGCACGGGCGCGGCTCCCGTCGAGTTTGTGGACCATGTGGGCACGCCGCTGCGCGAAGCCTTGCGCCTGGTCCACAACACCCTGGTGGGCGTCAACCTGCGCGACCGTATCCGCATCGGGGCGTCGGGCAAGATCATCACGGCCTTCGACATGGCCCGCGCGATGGCCATGGGCGCGGATTGGTGCAATGCCGCGCGCGGCTTCATGTTCGCCATCGGCTGCATCCAGGCCCAGGCCTGCCACACCGGCAAATGCCCTACCGGCGTCACCACGCAAGACCCCTTGCGCCAACGCGCCCTCGTCGTGCCCGACAAGGCCCAGCGCGTGGCGCATTTTCACAAGAACACCCTGCACGCGCTGGCCGAACTGCTGGAAGCCGCCGGACTGACCCATCCCAGCCAGTTGCGCACCCACCATATCGCCCGGCGCATTTCCTCCAGCGAAGTGCGGCTGCTGTCGGCGCTGTTTCCCGAACTCACGCCCGGTGAACTGCTGCGCGGCGAGTTCCGGCACAACATCTTCAAGGTGGGCTGGAGCATGGCCACGCCCGATTCCTTCCAGCCGGTCACCGACATCACGACCGCCCTGGCCGAACTGCACCACGCCCAGGCCCAAACCGCCTGAGCCGGCGCCCTACAGCCAACGCTCGAACAGGCGCGAAAAAAACTCCATGAAGCGGTCGCCCACCGGGCGATCGCCCCAGGCCGCGGCATCCACCCGCACTGAGGCGGCCACGTCGCGCTGGAACAGGGCTTCCATTTCCTGGGCGAAGGCCGGCCCCAGCACCACGGCGTTGATCTCGTAGTTCAAGCCGAAACTGCGCCAGTCCATATTGCTGGACCCCACGGTGGACCAGACGCCGTCCACGATGGCCGTCTTGGCGTGCAGCAAGGTGTCGCGGCGCTCGTAGATCTTCACGCCGGCCCGCAGCAGGGTCTCGTAATGGGAACGCCCCGCATGCCAGACCACGGAGCTGTCGCTGAAACCCGGCAGGATCAGCACCACGTCCACGCCGCGCCGCGCAGCTTGGGCCAGCGCCTGCACGAAGGCCGGGTCGGGCACGAAGTAGGCCATGGTGATATGGATCGAACGCCGCGCGCTCTCGAAGGCCGACATCAGCGTGAGGTAAACCGTATAGCCATCGGCGCTCTGCGGATCATTGGCCAGGATACGCACCACCATATCGCCCTGGCGCGGCGTCACACGCAGAAAACGGCCGCCCTGCAGGGCCGGCCCGCCTTGGGATTCCCATCCAGCCAGCAGCACCTCCTCGATCTGGGCCACGGCTGGCCCGCGTATTTCCATATGGGTATCCCGCCAAGGCGCCTGCCCCTGGCCGTCCCCGAACGAGCTGCCCGAGGCGTAGACGTCGCTGACGTTGATGCCGCCGAGAAAGCCCACCTCGCCATCGGCCACCAGCAGCTTGCGATGATTGCGCTGGTTGGGCGACCAACCCTTGCGCGAACGCGCCGGATTGACCGGATTGAACACCGCCACCTGCACCCCGGCATCGCGCAGCCGCTCGAAAAGGGCCTCGGGGGTTTGCAACGTGCCCACGGCATCGACCATGACGGCGACATCGACGCCGCGCCCGCGCGCCGCGATCAGCGCGTTCACGAAATCCTCGCCGGCCTTTCCGGCGTCGAAGATATAGGTTTCCATATGCACGTAGTGCCGCGCCTGCCCAATGGCGCGCAGCATGGCGCGGTACGTCGCCTCGCCGTCGGCCAGCAGCTTGACCTGGTTGCCCGCCACCAGGGGGGCGCCCGAAATAGCGCTCTCCACGGCCAGATGCTGCTTCAGGAAATCGCGCTGGTCGTCGCCGCCCGTCCGCGCGGCCAGGTCCTGGCCCTTGAGCTGGCTGCTGCGCGCCGAGCGCGCCGACAGCGCCGCCTGCTCACGGCGCTCCTGCAATACCTGGGGGCCGGGCACGGAGGCGCAGGCCCCCAGCAGCGCCAGGAGCAGCGGCAGGCAGCGACGCGCAAACGTTCTCAGCTTTGCCATTGTGTGCGCCGGGTCCGGCCCATGCCACGGTCGCGCGGCGTCCACCTGGCCGGCGCGCGGCCCATATGCTGCTGGCGCTGGATGTGCCTGCCGCCTGCATCATTGAGCAGCCCCAGGACGGCCGCTTCCTCGTCCGGATGGATCTGCACGGCCAGCACCACGCCGCGGCTGACGGCCTCCTCCTCGGCCTCGGTGGCCCGGCGGCGCGCGCGGCGCACGCCACGCAACACCCAGACGGTGCCGATGACGGCTCCGAGATAGGCGCCGGCCGCCGCACCGACCAGCATCAGCCCGGCGCCGTCCTCATGCAATAGCAAGAGGGCGAATGCCCCGAGCATCGCGCCCAGCGTGGCCAGGGCCGCGGCGCTGGCAATGGCGCCGTACCATGCTGAGGGCGAATTGAGGTCCGGCCCCCGGTGGCGGCGCACCGGCTGGCTGCCTTCTTCCAGCAACAGGCTCACGGCCTGCTCGCTGATTCCCTCGGCGACGAGGGCGTGCGCCGCACTGCGAGCCGACGCCATACTGTCAAAACGCGCGAGCACAATGCGAGTCATATGGCCTCCGTGGCGGCATTACCTGACCCTCATTTTGTCGTTCTCGCCGGCCTCAGTCCTCTGGTTTGGCAACCAGCCGTAAAGCCTTATTTCCAGGGCCCGGACAGGCCCGCGCCCTGCAAGACCGTGTTGCAGCATGCTACGCCTGCGCAACCCCGGGCTTTTCGTAAAAGTCCATTGCAATCAGCGCTTTAGTATTGACAGTCCCCTGGCCGCTCCGCCCACAATGGCACTCCAGCGCGACTTCAAAGGGAATCCATCATGGCCCACCCGCAGAAGCACCCGCAGCCGGCGCGGCCGCTCCAGGCCGCTGCCCCGGCGCCTCACGCAGCCCGCCTGCGCCTGGTCGAACAAGCGCGCGCGGGCAGGCAGGCCGAACACCTGGCCCTGGAGGCCGGCCTGCTGGCCCCGAACGCCCACATCGAGCCCAAATACCTCTACGACGCCCTCGGCTCGACGCTGTTCAGCGCGATCACGCTGCTGCCGGAGTACTACCCCACGCGGTGCGAAGCGGAGATCCTGGCCGGGCATGGCCAGGACATCGCCGCGCGCGCCCGGCCCGTGCGCACCCTCATCGATCTGGGCGCGGGCGATTGCGTCAAGGCCGAAAGACTGCTGCCGGCCTTGCAACCGGCATGCTATATGCCGGTGGACATCTCCGCCGACTATCTCCGCCAGGCCGTCCAACGCCTCAGGCGCGGCCACCCCGACCTGGACATCCTGCCCATCGAGCAGGACTTCAGCGCCGGCCTGCAACTGCCCCCGGTGGTCCCCAGGGATGGCCGGCTGGTGTTCTTTCCCGGCTCCAGCATCGGCAACCTGGACCCGGCGCGCGCCCTGGCCTTGCTGCGCAACCTCGCCGGGCTGGATGCCCAGCTCCTGATTGGCGTGGACCGCGTCAAACAACGCAACATCCTGGAGCTGGCCTACGACGATGCCCTGCACCTGACCGCCGCCTTCAACCTCAACCTGCTGCGCCACGTCAACCACGTGCTGGGCAGCGATTTCGACGCCCGCGACTGGGAACATCACGCGCGCTACAACGAGGCCGAACAACGTGTGGAAATGCATCTGCGCGCCTTGCGCGACGTGCGGGTAGCCTGGCCCGGCGAGCGCCGCCACTTCACGCCCGGCGAAACCATCCACACCGAGAACTCCTACAAGTACACCATCGAAGGTTTCGAGGGCTTGCTGCAAGAGGCCGGCTACCGGGACATCCGGCACTGGTCGGATGCGCGCGACTGGTTCACGGTCTTTCATGCCCGCCGCTGACAGGCCAGCCATGACGCCCGCCCGCTATTTCGCCGCCGACACGCCGGCCTGCGCGCTCACCCATCCCCAGGCCAGCGTCCAGCCCACCGATCTGGCCGACCGGCTGCTGCAGTTGCGCGCCGTCACCAAAGCGCTGGCCGCGCCCTTGTCCGCCGAAGACTGCCAGGCCCAGTCCATGCCCGATTGCAGCCCGGTCAAATGGCATCTCGCGCATACCACTTGGTTCTTCGAGACCTTTGTGCTGGGCCGCCACGACCCGGGCTACCGGCCACGCCACCCGGAGTACCGCGTGCTGTTCAATTCCTACTACCAGGCCGTGGGCGAGCGCCATCCGCGCCCGCAGCGCGGCCTGCTCACCCGGCCCGGCCTCAAAGAGGTGATGGATTACCGGCACGAAATCGAACAGACCGTGGCCGCGCTCCTGGCGCGGCGCGGTGATGACAGCGCCCTGCGCGAGATCGTCGAACTGGGCATGAACCACGAAGAACAGCACCAGGAGCTCATCCTCACCGATCTGAAGCACCTGCTGTCCTGCAACCCCACGCTGCCCGCCTACCAGCCCGCCGCCCCGGTCGCGCTGCCGCCCGGCACGCCGGCCGGCTGGACCCACTATGCGGCCGGCCAGACACGCATCGGCCACAGCGGCCCGGGCTTTGCCTTTGACAACGAGACGCCCGCCCATGACGTGCTCTTGCCGCCCTTTTATCTGGCCAATCGGCTGGTCACGCAGCACGAATACCTGGAGTTCATCCAGGACGGCGGCTATCGCCGCCCCGAACTCTGGCTCTCGCAGGGTTGGGACACGGTCTGCGCCCAAGGGTGGCGCGCCCCCCTCTACTGGCAAGGCCAGAAAGACGACTGGCAGGTCTTCACCCTCGCGGGCCTGCAGCCACTGGATCTGCAAGCCCCCGTCTGCCATGTCAGCTACTTCGAGGCCGATGCCTATGCCCGCTGGGCCCGTGTGCGCCTGCCGCGCGAAGCTGAATGGGAACTGGCCGCCCGCCGCCACGCGGGTGCGCGCGCCAACCTGCTCGAAAGCGGCCGCCTCGCCCCCTGCCCCGCGCCGCGCCCCGGCGTGGCCGGCGGCCCCGTGCAGTTCATCGGCGACACCTGGGAATGGACCGCCAGCGCCTACGACGCCTATCCCGGCTTCAAGCCCGCGGCCGGCGCCATCGGCGAATACAACGGCAAATTCATGTGCAACCAGTACGTCCTGCGGGGCGGCTCCTGCGTCACCCCCCAGCGCCACATCCGCCCCAGCTACCGCAACTTCTTCCCGCCCGAGGCGCGCTGGCAATTCAGCGGCATCCGCCTGGCGCGCGACAGCTGAACGGGACTTTTTGCCGGTGTTCTTGCAAACGCAAAAATCTTTGTGCTAGAATTTTGTTCTTCGCTGATCACGCAGTTTTTTACGGGATCAACGCGAGATGGCGCATTAGCTCAGCCGGTTAGAGCGACGGAATCATAATCCGCAGGTCCCCTGTTCGAATCAGGGATGCGCCACCAAGGAATACCAAGGCCCGCAAGCAATTGCGGGCCTTTTGTTTTTTTGCTTTTTGGTTTTGCTCTTGTTTTGCGCCGCGATCCCGGAGGCGCCGAGCAATTATCATAGGCACTGCCCTTGCGGCGCGCTTCGGCCTGGACAGCGTCGGCAAGCGCTGACGCGCCCGGCCAATGCTTCCCTCGCCCGCCCTCTACCTGGAATCGCATGCGCAACACCCTCAATGCCTGGGCCAAAAGCATCAAGCGCGACGGCTTGACGCTCTGGTTCGCGGTCAAGCATCCCGGCACGCCCTGGTATGCCAAGGCCGTCGGCCTGTTCGCGGTCGCCTATGCCTTGAGTCCCATCGATCTGATTCCGGACTTCATTCCGATCCTGGGCTATCTGGATGACGCCATCCTGCTGCCCTGCCTGATCTGGCTGGCGGTGCGCCTGCTGCCCAGGGACGTGCTGGCGCAGGCGCGCCAGCAGGCCGATGCCTGGATGCAGTCCAAGGCCAGCAAACCGCGCAGCCGGGCAGGCGCCGTGATGATCGCGCTGCTCTGGCTGGCCATCGCGGCGGCCGCCTGGGCCTGGCTTGCCTGAGCTCGCGGCGGCGAAGCCAGCCGCCGCGAGCGGCGCGGACTGGCCGGCAATTCCCTGTCTGATCGGTGTATTGGCCCGGGGCCTGGCGCTTCGATAATGGCGCATCTCCAACCACATGAGGCCAGGCATGTCCTCCCTGCCCAACACCAACGCGCCGCACGCCGACGCCTTCCTGCAGTTTCTCGTCAATCTTGTGAACAACGGCGGCGCCCTGCATGGCATCGGCGTGACGCTGCAGATGGGCGGCATCCTGGTGGGCGGCACTATCATTTCGGGCGCCGCCTATTTCGACCGCTTTGCCGATGCCTTCGCCAGCGAGGTGGATTCGGCCACGGACCGGCAGGCCGTCAGACGCGCCTTGGCCGAGCTGGGCGATGTGTTCCGCCAGCCGCAACCCATCGATCCCTTGCCCAACTACATTCATCTGGATGGCGCGCTCTTTTTCACGACGGATGGCGAGCCCATCAGCCTGCAGCCGACACTCTGGCGCGGCCGGCTGGCCGAAGTCGATGGCTTCGTGCTGGGCAAATTGCAGCCGCAATAAGCCACGGCGGATGTCAGTTTTGCGACATCCAGGGATAACCCCGATATCGCCGCCGCATGCCGTCATAACAATTCAAATAATGATCGGTTAATTCTCATATTTTCATTTCAATGCAGACAATTGCATTATCTTGCGAGCCAAAATGAAAACATCGGCGGCCGGTATTCATGCCTTCCTCCCTGAGTGAAACTTTTGAAATTTTTCACGCAAAAGCAAGGGGTTACATTACTTACTGCGCACCTTAAAAAGCAGCAAATTTAATATAGGCTTCAACCATCTATATAAATCCGGGAGCGACTGCGTTACGATTAGCAGCTGCGCTTCTGCCGCCGGTGGGAAATCGTTATTTCGAAGCCGGCCAACAAAAAAACATTCGATGCCCTGGGGAATCCCCGCGCCGCCTGTCACGCGCCGGCCTTGCCGGTTGCTGCGGACACCGGCGCTCCCGCCGTAGTCGCGGGGCAGATTGGGCATCACGGTTGGCTGACACCACCAAGCAAGCTCGCCTATCTCTCCCGGGAGTCGTTGATGGATCGTAATCCGCTGGTTCTGCTGGACTTGGCTTGCGCGCCGCGCGCGCGGTTTCTGGATCACCGGGCCTGCCGGCAGCTGTCGGCCGACGCCATCACGAAGACCTAGTATTTCCGCAGCCCCGCCACGCCCCGCGTGGCGCTCTCCCTGGCTCGCCGCCGTGACTCTGAACCTAAGCGCTACCCAGGTGCTTACCTTGGGCAGCCCCGCCATCGCCTTGGTCATCTCGGGAAGCTTCTTGTGCATCTGGAAGTTCCTGGATCGCCGCGCCTATCTCGCCTTGCTGGCCTGCGCCTTTCTGCTGTATGCGGCGGGCGCGGCCATGCAGATCCTGCAATGGCCGCAGGACCGGGACCTCAACGCCACCATCCCCGCGGCCATCTATCTGCTGAGCATCGCCTGCATGACCGAAGGGCTGTTGCGGCGCTACGGCCAGCACGCGGGCTACCCCCTGGCGCTTGCCTGCCTGGCCATTTGGATGACAGTGGCGTATTTCTGCTATGTCTCGCCCGATGCGGATGCGCGCAGCTATGTCCTGAATTTCGGCATCGGCGCCATCCTGTGCGCCGCCGCCTGGCGCATCCGCGGCGCCCGGCGCGCCAGCCACATCGACAAGACGGTCTATTGGGTTTTTGCGCTGTTCGCGCTGAGTTTCTTTGCCCGCACGCTGCTCACGCTGGCCCTGCCCGTCTATTTCGTGCCCCAGCTCCTCGGCAGCCTGGCGTTCTGGTTCGTCCTGCAGCTGACGCTGGTGCTCACCGGACTGGTGCTCGCCTTGCTGCTGTTCGCCGCCAGCTTGGCGGACATGATCGCGCGGCTGCGCGACGATAGAGACCTCGACGGCCTGACCGGCCTGTGGAACCGGCGCGCCCTGGACGAGCGCCTCGAAGCCCTGATCGCGCGGGCCGGGCAGCGGCCCTACGCGCTGCTGCTCATCGACATCGACCACTTCAAGTCCATCAACGACCGCTATGGCCACGCGGTGGGCGATCATGTGCTGCGCGTGGTCAGCAGCCTGATCCGCGATTGCGCGGGCAATGACGCGCTGACGGGCCGGGTGGGCGGCGAGGAGTTCGCCATCGTCGTGCCGGCCGAACTGTCCGCGGCCTATCTGCTGGCGCAGCGCCTGAGCCGCGTGCTGGCCGAGACCCGCATCGCCGAACTTGACGAGGATCACGTGATCACCGCCAGCACCGGCCTGACTATGCTACAACTCGGCGATACCGTTTCCCTCTGGATGCGGCGCGCCGACACCCTGCTCTACCAGGCCAAGCGCGACGGCCGCAACCGGGTGGTGCTGCAGCCGGCCGCCGCCTGAACGCGCCGCGGCCTTTCTTCTTTTATCTACGCCCCCGTCTTGAAACTCCCTATCGATACGTTCGTGCTGCGCTGGAAGGAAACCTGCGCGCCGTACTCAAGCGACATCCTCGCCCTGGCCCATGAGCGCGTCGACCGGCAGGCACACGAGCTCGCCGATGCGTTCTACGAAAGCATGCTGGCCGACGAAGCGGCCGCGTATTTCCTGTCCGACCAGTTGGTCCACCAGAAGCTGCATGCTTCCCTGCAGGCCTGGCTGCGCTCGGTGTTCGGCGCCGCCGTCCATCATGATTACGAGGCGGCAGTCGCCTTCCAGCAGCGCGTGGGCCAGGTGCACGCGCGCCTCGACATCCCCATCCACCTGGTGATGCAGGGCACGCGGACGCTGATACGCCGCATGCGCGCCACCTTGGCCGACGACACCAGCGTCGCGGACGCGCTGCGCTGGCCCCTGTCCAGCTACCTGGGCGAAATCATGCTGTTCGCCATCGAGCTCATGTCGCTGGCCTATGCCAGCTCGCACGATCGCAACGCCCGTGCCGAGGAAGGCTACCGGCTGCTGAGCCTGTCCCAGAACATCGGCACCGAGAAAGAGCGCCAGCGCGCCGCGCTGCTGGACTGGGAAAACCAGTTGCTCTTCGGCCTGTCGGTGGGCGACAGCGCCCAGAGCCTGCCGCGGCTGCGCAAATCGGAGTTCGGCCTGTGGTTCATCCACAAAGCCGAACATGCTTTCGAGGGCGCCAAAGAGGCCGAGGACGCGCGCGCGCAGATCGAGGCAGTGGACCGCCTGCTGGATGAGCATCCGGCGCCGCCGGACCGTATCCGCCTGCTGCACGCCGTGCGCGACGCCACCAAGACGATCGCCTATCTGCTGGACATCCTGTTCGAAAAGGCCAATCACCTGGAGTCTGGGCGGGACACCCTGACCCATCTGCTCAACCGGAAATTCCTGCATGTGGTGATGAGCAAGGAGGTCGCCTATGCGCGCAAGACCGGCTCGCCGCTGGCGGTGCTCATGGTCGACATCGACTACTTCAAGAATGTCAACGACGAGCATGGGCACGATGCCGGCGACTTCGTGCTGCAACAGGTCGCCACCCTCATTTCGACGTACAGCCGGGGCGGCGACTACACCTTCCGCCTGGGTGGGGAAGAGTTTCTGGTGGTGCTGGTCGATGCCAATGCCGACCAGGCGCGGCATGTGGCGGAAAACCTGCGCCAACGCCTGGCCGGCAGGATGCTGGCCCTGCCGGACGGCTCACAGCGGCGCGTGACCATGAGCGTGGGCGTGGCCGCCCACGACGGCCATCCCGACTACCAGCGTCTGCTCAAGCGGGCCGACGGCGCGCTCTATGCGGCCAAGGCGCGCGGCCGCAATACCTGCGTGCTGGCTGATTAATTGGTGCTGGCGCGCCAGGCGCCCGAGGGCTGCTGGCAGAACCAGAACGTCCAGTCTTCCTTGCCCGTGCCCTGGGCCACGCGCGCCTCGAGCTGGCGGCAGCGGTTGGCTTTCGAGGTCGTGCTCGTCTGGCGCGGCGTCAGGCTCACCTCGATGGCGGGCTGCCGGCGCGTGGCCGTGCTGGTCCAGCGGGTGGTCTGGCCGTCGGCCGACTGATCCAGCGCAGCGGCCACCGCCTCCTGGAACTGCGGGCGGTCGCTCTTGGGGATGTTATTGATGATGGTGTGGTTGAGGAACACGGGCGGAGCCGCCTGAGCCACCGTCATCCCCGCCAATCCCAATATCGACACCGCGACAAAACGCGCAACGCACATATTCTTCTCCTGGGGACAATTCCCACTGCGCAATATACCAATAGCGCCCGGCCGGTGGGCCGCCTAGGCCGGCGGCGGCAGCCAGTCGCGCAGCACCGAAGCATGCTCCGGGATACTGCCATAAGCACGAAGATAATCGGCCTGCAGAATGCTCATGCGGTAGGCATCGCGATAGCGGCCATTGGAGAAGAACTCCTCGCGCAGCTCCCCTTCGACCGAAAAGCCGCAGGCCCGGTAGATATGCACGGCCGCCAGGTTCTCCTTGTCGACCACCAGATAGACTTTATGCAGGTTGAGGACCCGGAAGGCGTAGCCGATCGCCACCCGCGTGGCGGCCTTGGCATAGCCATGCCCCTGGAAGCCAGGCGCGATGATGATCTGGAACTCCGCGCGACGGTGGATATGGTTGATCTCGACCAGCTCGACCAGTCCCACCATCTGGCCGGCCTCGCGCTCGACGATGAAACGCCGCTCGAACTGGTCGTGGATATGCCTGTCGTAGAGCGCCATCAGCTCGTCGTAGGCCTCGTAGGGCTCTTCGAACCAATAGCGCATGATGGCGTCGTTGTTGTTCAGCGCGTGCACGAAGTGCAGATCGCCGCGTTCGAGCGGCCGCAGCTGGATGTCGCTGGCAGTGGCTGTCATGCCATTCTCCTTGTTGTCGTCAAGGCCGCCGCAGCATCTCCGCGCGTTCGAGCGTGCGCACGCCGGCGCGGGCGAACATCTCCAGGGTCTGGCGCGCGGTGTCCGGCGCGATGGCTCGGCAGGCGGCGAGGTTGACGATCACCTCCAGGCCCGCGCGGCGCAGCTGCAGCGCCGTGCGCTTGACGCAGTAATCGAGCGCCAGGCCGCCGACGATGACGGCCTGCACGTCCTGGCTCCTGAGGAACTCGAGCACGCCGGTCGATCGGCGCTCGGCCAGATCATGGTAACAGGCTCCGTAGGGATGCATATCGGGCTCCACCCCCTTCCAGACGAAAAAGTCGTAGTCGGCCGGCCGCGGCAGGCCCTCCAGCAATTCGAAGCCCGTCGTGCCCGGCACGCAATGCAGGTTCCAGTGCGTGTCCGCATGCGGCGCATCCAGGGGCGTGAACATGGGTTTGTCCGTGGTCGCGCGCCAGACGGCGTGAGGGCTGTGTGCATCCTTGGAGCCCAGGCGCCAGCGGGCAAAGCGCGCCTGGGCATTGAGCTCGGCGACGATTTCATCGCCGCGCGGCACCGGCAGCTCATCCGGGCACAACGGCGTGAAGCCCTTCTGGGCGTCTACATCGAAAGCCGCCACGCGGCCCGGCAAGCGCATCCGAAACCTCCTAGGCACCGGGTGTGTCAGGACTTGGCCCGGTCGCGCACCTGCGGCAGGCTCTCGGCGTCCTTGGCCAGATCGTCGGGATCCGGCGGCGAAAACAGGTCCCAGCAAGCCACGAACAGCGCGGCGATGAGGGGACCGATGACAAAGCCGTTCAGGCCGAACAAGGCCATGCCGCCCAGCGTCGAAATGAGTATGACGTAGTCCGGCAGCTTGGTGTCCTTGCCCACCAGGATGGGCCGCAGCACATTGTCGACCATGCCGATGACCAGGATGCCGAAGAGGATGAGCACCACGCCTTGCCAGATGGCGCCCGTCACGAGGAAATAAACGGCCACCGGCGCCCAGATCAGGCCGGCGCCCACGGCGGGCAACAGGGACAGGAATCCCATGATGACGCCCCAGAGCAATGCCCCCTGGATGCCCAGCGCCCAGAAGATGATGCCGCCCAGCGCGCCCTGCACGGCGGCCACGGCGATATTGCCCTTGACCGTCGCGCGCACGACGGTGGTGAACTTGCGGAACAGGTGTTGCTTGTAGCCCTCGTCCAGCGGCGCGGCCCGGCGCAGCCTGCGCGACAGGCGCGGCCCGTCGCGCAGGAGAAAGAACAGCAGATAGAGCATGACACCGAAGCTCACCAGGAATTGCGCGGTGTCCTGCCCGATATTGACCAGCTGCGTGGCCAGAAACTGGCTCAGCTGCATGGCGCCGGCCGACAGCTTTTCCTGGATGCTGCCCAGGTCGGCCAGGTCGAAGCGCGCCAGCACGTCGTGCACCATGGGCGGCATCGCGTCCATGACCTGCTGGAAATAGGCGCCAAAATTCAGGGAGCCCGAACGGATGCGCTGATAGAGATTGGCGCCCTCCTGCACCAGTGAGCCGGTGATCAGGATCAAGGGGATGATCACCACCAGCAGCACCAGGAACAGCGACAGCAGCGCGGCCAGATTGTTGCGCGGCGCCAGGCGCCGCGCCAGCTTGCGGTGCAAGGGGGAGAAGATAATGGCCAGGATGGTGCCCCAGAACACCGCGCCATAGAAAGGCCACAGCAGCCAGAGGAACGCCAGGGAAACGGCGATCAACAGCACGATGAAAGTCCGGCTGTGCAAAAGAGGCGATTGCGTCATGAGTCGTCCTGAAAACGGGGCGCGGGCGCCATTGTAGGCGATGCCCCGGCCGGCTCGGCCGGACACCAGGCCAGGGCGGCGCACAGCGCGGCGGCCCGCTCCAGGGCGCGCGACTGCGCATTGAGCGCCGTCAGCAGCGCATTGAGCGCATCGCGCACCGAAGGATCGCGCACCTGGGTCAGTGAGCCGAAAGTGGCGATCTGGTCCTGGTGCACAGCGGCAAAGTCGGCCACTTTCAGCGACAGGGACAGCGGCGCTTCCAGCAGATCCCAAAGCGGCCCGATGGCCGCCTGCCGCTCGACCACCAAGCGCTCGAAGGCCTGGTCGTAGGCCCGCTTGAGATCGGCGGCCTGCAGCAGGTCCGCACGCTGGGAGAGCGCCTGCCGATAGGCTTGCTCCAGGTCCTGCTGGTCGCGATGCAGGCTGGCGCGCAGGGCCAGCAGCCGCTCGCGCCGGGCAGAGAGGTCTTCCAGGGCATGCACGGGCAGCTCCGTGAGCGCCTGGCGGATCGTCCCGGCCGCGCGGCTCAAGGCCTGCTGGTAATCGCCGATCACCGCGTACTGCCCGGCGTAGTCCCCAAAACCCTTGAGGGTTTGCGCGTCAGGCGCCGCCCCGCCGCTCTCGCGCAGCCAATGGATGAGCGCGGCTCGCTCCTCGGGCTCGTGCTGGGTGCAAGCCTGCGCGCCCAGGGCCAGGCAGGCCGCCAGCACGGCGCGCAGCGCCCCACGCCGGGCGGGCCCGGAGAGCCCCCGAGGCAGAGGTGAAGAAAAAAGGGACAGCAAGTAGGCGTCTATCCGAGAAAAGGAGATTCCTGAGATTAGCCTAACCCGTCCCCGTGGCCGGGGGCAGCGGGCATTTTGTTGCCAACGAAGCCTGGTGTCACAACAAGGCTTGACAAAACAATAACTTATCCATATTATCAACAGATTGGCCATGCGCAATTGGTCGGCTGGAAGGCAAAAAAGCTTGGTAAGGCGTTAATCCATAAGGCCTTGCCCCATTGGCTTTCTCCCAGCCCCCAAGCTGTCAGCCGCTCCTTTGAGCCGCTTTTAAGCGCATGATTTCAGCAGCCCTGCCGGGCGCTGGATGGCATTGCCCCGGATCGGCCCTTGCATGATCCCCTCGCAGCTGCCGCGCCAATCCAGGTCGATGCCGGCCCGCCACATCCAATATTCATACAGGCGGCCTTTGCATCGATATCGCCCCAAGGCTGGCCATGCCTGCCGCTCAGAGCGCAGGCGCTTTCGTCAACCCGCGGTTTGTCCGCCCGCGGCCACAGTGTGGCCCGGCGTGTTCCGCGCACGACCCCTCCGGGAAACTCACGTCCCGCAACCGTCCGTCCACCAAAGACGGATTCCGACGCATCTGACGTGCGCCGGCATAGAAGTACGCTGTCCGGGCAACCGGAGCCGTGTTTCCATAAAACAACTTGAACGAGGAAAACATATGAATACGCTGTTCAACATCCATGACCTGGTGCGCCGTCCGGCCCATTCCAAGCTGGACGACATGCCCATCAACGTGGGCGACGTGGTGCACCTGAAACTGGCCGACGGCAAGGCCATCCGCGCCGCCGTCATCTACAACGCGCCCATCAACGGCACGACCACCTATACGACCGAGGTCGTCCGCCCTGGCGGCACGAATCGCGGCGAGCGCATCCGCTTCCGCCACGAGCATGTGCATCGCATCGAGCCGGTGGCCCGCCAGCGCAGGCTGTCGGCCTGATCGCCGTGGCCGGGCGTGTTACAGTGGCCGCGTCCGAAACCGTCCGCCTCAAGCCCCATGCCCTCCACGCTGCGCATCTGGGACCTGCCGACCCGATTGTTCCACTGGGCCCTCGTGGTCTGCGTGCTGGGCGCCTTTGTCACCGTCAAGCTGGGCGGCCTGTACATGGAATGGCATGTGCGCTTCGGCTTGGCGACCGCGGGCCTTATCCTTTTTCGCGTGCTGTGGGGTCTGTTCGGCTCGCGCTATGCGCGCTTCTCGCAATTCCTGCGCGGCCCGCGCGCCCTGGCCGCCTATCTGGGCGGCCGCCTGCGCACCGCCGGCCATAATCCGCTGGGCGCCCTCTCGGTCATCGCCATGCTGCTGGCCTTCGGCTTCCAGGCTGTCAGCGGCCTGTTCGCCAGCGACGACATCATGATCCAGGGCCCGCTCTATGACCGCGTCGACGAAGGCCTGGCCTCCACCCTGACCGGCCTGCACAAGGCCAATGAATGGGTGCTGATCGCCTTGGTCGGGCTGCATCTGCTGGCCCTGCTGTGGTATGCCGGCATCAAGCGCCGGCCGTTGCTGCGGGCCATGGTCACGGGCGATGCGCCCGCCAGCGACCAGCCCCCCGGCGCGGCGCCGGCCCGCGACGACCTCGGCATGCGCTTGCGCGCCTTGGTCATCGCCTTGGGCTGCGCCGCCGTGGTGATCTGGCTATTCAGCCAGGAGGCCGCGCCCGCCTTCTAGACCCCGGACGGCCACAAAAGCCATAACGCCCCGCAAGGGGCGTTATGGCTTTGCCGGACGCAGCGGCTTTATTTCTTGCGGTAGACGTCGTGACAGGCCTTGCAGCTGGCGCCGACATCGCCGAACGCGGCGCGCACCTTGGCCAGGTCGCCGCTGTCGGCCGCCGCCGACAGCTTGCCGACATTGTCGACCAGGCGCTGCTGCTTGTCCTTGAAGTCGGCCGCATTGCTCCAGACTTCGGGCTTGGCATCGCCGCCTTCGGTGCCCGGACCGAAACCGGCCCAGGGCAGCGCGGCCAGCGTCTTGAGGATGTCGACATTGGCCTTGATCTGCGCGGCGTCATAGGGCGCCTGGCCGCGCACCACCGGCTGCATGCGGCTGAAGTGGGAGGCCATCACCGTCAGGGCGGCCTGGCGGTACTTGACGGCATCTTGGGGCTTGGCGAACTGCGCGGCGGCCGGCATGGCCACGGCCGCACAGGCCAGGGCGATGAAGGCGGTCAACTTCTTCATGGGGATCTCCTGAGGCGGGGCAAGTCGCCGGTGTGCTCAGGGCCGCACCGGCGTGCGCACACTATACCGCCCGCGCCAGCTCGACGGCCAGCCCCACATAGGACCGCGGCGTCATGTCGAGCAGGCGCTGCTTGGCGTCGGCCGGCAAGGCCAGGCCGGCGATGAACTCGCGCAGTGCGCTCTCGGTGATGCCCTTGCCGCGGGTCAGGGCCTTGAGCTGCTCGTAGGGTTGCGGCAGCCCATAGCGGCGCATCACCGTCTGCACCGGCTCGGCCAGCACTTCCCAGCAGGCGTCGATGTCGGCGTCGATGGCCGCCGCGTTGACCTCCAGCTTGTTCAGGCCGCGCAGGCAGGCATCCCAGGCCACCAGGCAGTAGCCGAAACCCACGCCCAGGTTGCGCAGCACCGTCGAGTCGGTCAGGTCACGCTGCCAGCGGGAGACAGGCAGCTTGTCCGAGAGGTGGCGCAGCACGGCATTGGCCAGGCCCAGGTTGCCCTCGGAGTTTTCGAAGTCGATCGGGTTGACCTTGTGGGGCATGGTCGAGGAACCGACCTCGCCTTCCTTCAGGCGCTGCTTGAAGTAGCCCAGGGCGATATAGCCCCAGATGTCGCGGTCCAGGTCGAGGATGATGATATTGGCGCGGGCCACGGCGTCGAACAGCGCCGACATCCAGTCGTGCGGTTCGATCTGGATGGTGTGGCGGTTCTGGGTCAGGCCCAGGCCGGCCAGCACCTTGCGGCTGAATTCCGGCCAGTTGATTTCCGGATAGGCCGACAGGTGGGCATTGTAGTTGCCGGTCGCGCCATTGAGCTTGGCCAGCGGCTCGACCGCCTCGATGGCGGCGATGGCGCGCGACAGGCGCGCGGCCACGTTGGCGAACTCCTTGCCCAGGGTAGTCGGGCTGGCCGGCTGGCCATGGGTCCGCGACAGCATGGGCTGGCCGGCATTGGCCAGCGCCAGCTCATTGAGCTTGCCCAGCACTTCGCGCAGGCGCGGCAGAACGACCTGATCGCGGGCGCGGCTGAGCATCAGCGCATGCGAGGTGTTGTTGATGTCTTCCGAGGTGCAGGCGAAATGGATGAATTCCGCGGCGCGCGCCAGTTCGGCATCATCGGCCACGCGCTCCTTGAGCCAATACTCGACCGCCTTGACGTCATGGTTGGTCACGCGCTCGATTTCCTTGATGCGCTCGGCATCGGCTTCCGAGAAGTCGCTCACCAGCCGGGCCAGGCGGGCACGGGCGCTGGCCGAAAAAGCGGCCAGTTCGGGCAGGCCGGCATCCGACAGCGCCACCAGCCAGGCCACCTCGACTTCGACCCGGTGCGCCATGAAGCCGGCCTCGGACAGCAGCCCCCGCAAGGCATCGCCGCGCGATGCGTAGCGCCCATCCAGTGGCGAAAGGGCATTGAGTTGGGTAAGCTGGTCGGCAATCTGCATGATCGGAAAAAATGGCGGTTGAAAGCGGGTTCCGATTTTATCATCCGCGGTCATGTAACACTGTGACGCCCCCGCCTCCCCCGGCCCCGCGAGGGCGGCCCAGCCTGCTATACTGCGGCCGCTTTCCGACTCCACCTATCACTCCATGAAACTTATCGGTTCGCTTACCAGCCCCTACGTGCGCAAAGTCCGCGTCGTGATGGCCGAGAAAAAGCTGGACTACCAGCTCGAACTCGAAAACGTCTGGTCCCCCGATACGCAAATCCAGCAATTCAATCCGCTGGGCAAGGTGCCCTGCCTGGTCATGGAGGATGGCGGCGCGCTGTTCGACTCGCGCGTCATCGTTGAATATCTGGACACGCTGTCGCCGGTTGCCCGGCTCATCCCGCAATCCGGCCGCGAGCGCGCGGCGGTCAAGTGCTGGGAAGCGATCGCCGACGGCCTGCTCGACGCCTGCGTGACCATCGTCAAGGAAAACCAGCGGCCGGAAGCCCAACGCAGCGCCGAATGGATCGAGCGCCAGTACGGCAAGATCCGCGCCGCCCTGCGCGCCATGGACAGCAGCCTGGGCGAAAACGCTCACTGCATGGGCGTGAACTACACCCTGGCCGATATCGCCGTGGGTTGCGGGCTCGGCTACCTGGACCTGCGCTTCGCCAGCCTGAACTGGCGCGCCGAACACGCCAACCTGGCGCGCCTGTACGACAAGCTGTCGGCCCGCGCGTCCTTCGCTGACACGCTGCCGCCAGCCTGAAAACGGCCCCGCCAGGCCAGACAAGCCCCGGGCAATGGCCCGGGTTTTTTTTGCGCAGCCGGCCTCAGGCCATGAAGGCCTGCCAGGCCTTGAGCAGCATATAGGCCGCCAGGCAGAACAACAGCCCGGCGAAGACGCGCTTGAGCGTGGCCACGGGCAGGCGGTGCGCCAGGCGGGCGCCCACGGGCGCGGTCAGCACGCTGGTGCAAATGAGCGCCAGCAGGGCCGGCCAATAGATGAAGCCCAGCATGCCCGGACGCTGCACGCCTTCGGCCAGGCCGGACACCACATAGCCGACGCTGTTGGCCAGCGCGATCGGGAAACCCAGCGCCGCCGACGTCGACACGGCCGCCAGCAGCGACACATTGCACCAAACCATGAAGGGCACGGACAGGAAACCGCCGCCCGCGCCCACCAGGCCCGAAATAAAGCCTATCCCGGCGCCGGCCGCCGTCGTGCCGGCGATGCCTGGCATCTGGCGGCTGGGCTTGGGCTTTTTGTTGCGCAGCATGTTCCAGCCCGAATAACCGACGAACACGGCGAAAAACAGCGACAGCCAGGCGGTGCTGATCGCGGCAAAGGCCGCGCCTCCCGAGAGCAGTCCGCCGATGATGATGCCCGGCGCCATGGCGAAAACGATCTTCCAGTCGATGGTGCCCTTTTTCTGGTGGGCGCGCACGCTGGAGACGGACGTAAAGAGAATCGATGTCATGGACGTCGCAATCGCCGCATGCACGATCATGTCCGCGGGCATGCCGCCCTTCCAGCTGAACAACATGGTCAGGAAAGGCACCAGCACCATGCCGCCGCCTATGCCCAGCAGGCCGGCGGCAAAGCCGACCACCCCGCCCAGAATCAGCAGGCAAATCACCATCGTCACATCCACTTCGTTCTCCTCTCGTTTTAATGGAACCGGCGCGAGCGCAGCGGCGCCCGCCTCCCCCGAGGTCCGGACGCCGGCGGCAAGAAAGCATCAGCTGATAATGCCGCCCCCCAGGCAGACATCGCCGTCGTACAGCACGGCGGACTGGCCCGGCGTGACCGCCCATTGGTCCTGGGCGAAGGACAGCGAAAAGCCCTCGCCGTCAGGGCTCAGGCGGCAGGCCGCGTCGGCCTGGCGATAGCGCGTCTTGGCCGCGAAGTCGCCGGCCTCGGGCGCCTGTCCGTCTATCCAGCTGACGTCCTGCGCGCGCAGGGTCTTGGACAGCAGCCAGGGATGATCATGACCTTGGACGACATAGAGCGCGTTGTTCTTCAAGTCCTTGCGGGCGGTGTACCAGGCGTCGGCGGTGCCGTCCTCGCGCTGCCGGCCCTTGACCCCCCCTATGCCCAGGCCCTTGCGCTGGCCCAGCGTATAGAAGGCCAGGCCGTGATGCTGGCCCAGGCGCCTGCCCTCGGGCGTGAGGATGGGGCCCGGGGCGGTGGGCAGGTAGCGGTTGAGAAATTCGCGGAAGGGCCGCTCGCCGATGAAACAGATGCCCGTGGAGTCCTTCTTGGCCGCATTGTGCAGGCCGATTTCGTGGGCGATGCGGCGCACCTCCGTCTTGTGCAGCTCGCCCAGCGGAAACAGCGTGCGCGCCAGCTGGGCCTGGTTCAGCCGGTGCAGGAAATAGCTTTGGTCTTTGGAGCCGTCCAGCGCCTTGAGCAGCTGGAAGCGCCGGCCGCGCCCGCTGTCAACGGCGCGCACGCGGGCATAGTGGCCCGTGGCGATATGCTCGGCGCCCAGCGCCATGGCATGGTCCAGGAAGGCCTTGAACTTGATCTCGGCGTTGCACAGCACGTCCGGATTGGGCGTGCGGCCGGCGGAATACTCGCGCAGGAAATCGGCGAATACGCGGTCCTTGTACTCGGCCGCGAAATTGACGTACTCGAATTCCACGCCGACCCGATCGGCCACGCTGGCCGCGTCCAGCAGGTCCTGGCGGGTCGAACAGTATTCGGAATCGTCGTCATCCTCCCAGTTCTTCATGAACAGGCCGACGACCTCGTAGCCTTGCTGCTTGAGCAGCCAGGCGGTGACCGAGGAATCCACCCCGCCCGACATGCCGACCACGACGCGGCCTTTCTTGTGTGATGTCTGAACCATGATGCTGCTTATTTTAAGGGCGCCGCGTCATCCGGCACCGGTTCGGCCGCGCGCGAGACTTCCATGAGCCAGGAGCGGAAGGCCTGCAAAGTGGGCGAACTGGCTTTCTGTTCCGGATAACAGAGGTAATAGCCCTGGCGCGCGCGGATCGGCAGCTGGATGGGAACGATGAGCTTGCCGTCGCGCAACTCGTCTTCGATCAGGCAGCGCGGGATCAGCGCGATCCCGAAACCGGCCGCCGCCGCCTGCGACAACAGGGAATACTGGTCAAAGCGCGCGCCCTCCAGGGCGCGCCGCGTATCGCAGCCGGCCTGCTCGAACCAATCGCGCCAACCCTCCAGCGCCGAGGTGTGGTGCAACAACGGATAGCGCATCAAATCGCCGGCCTCGCCGCAGGCCTGGGGAATCAGCCGCGGACTGCAGACCGGCAGGATTTCGCGGCCGACGATGTAATCGGCCCCGCTGCCGGGCCACACCCCTTCGCCGAAGCGCACCGCCGCATCGAGCTCGGGCGTGGAAAAATCATAGCCCTGGCGGTGCGGCAGGAATTCCACATGGATGTCCGGCCGCAGCCGGCGGAAAGCCGTCAGCCTGGGGATGAGCCAGCGCGCCCCGAAGGTCGGCATGGAGGTCAGCCGCAGCGTGCCCCCCTTGCCCTGGTGGGCGATGAGTTCCACGGTCGCCGCCTCGATCTGGCTCAGGCCCGCCTGCACCTGCTTGAGGTAGCTGCGCCCCGCCTCGGTCAGGACCAGGCCTTGCCTGATGCGCAGGAATAATTCAACGCCGACAAATTCTTCAAGATGTTTCACCTGTTTGCTGACCGCCCCCTGGGTCACGCAGAGTTCCTGGGCGGCGCGGGTGAAACTGCTATGCCTGGCGGCCACTTCAAAGGCCTGCAGGTCGGTGAGCGAAGGGCAGAACCGGCGCATGGGCGATACCTTGGCCAGAAATACTTACACCCCTGGCATGAAAAAAAGTAATAGCTTACGGAGAATCTTTCGTTTGCGCAAACCCGCCCCGGGCTTTCAGAATCTCGGAGTCAGTCTTAAAGACCCACGCCTATTCAGGGGAATTCATGCAACGTCGCAACCTCATCCTGGGCCTGTCCCTGGCCGCCGCCGCGCTGGCGGCTCCGTTCACCGCCGTGCACGCCGAAGACAGCTACCCGAGCAAGCCCATCCGCCTCATCGTCCCCTTCCCGCCCGGAGGCACGACCGACATCGTCGGCCGCCTGTTCGCCGACAAGCTGGGCAAGGAACTGGGCCAGACCGTGGTGGTGGAAAACCGCGGCGGCGCCGGCGGCTCGATCGGCTCGGCCTTTATCGCCAACAGCGCGCCGGACGGCTACACGCTGGGCATCGCCACCGTCTCGACGCATGGCATCAATCCGGCCATCTATTCCAATCTGGCATTCGACGCCGAGAAGGACTTCACGCCCATCTCGAATCTGGCGGCCGTGCCCAATGTGATGTCCATCAATCCCAAGGTCGCCGCCAAGACCATGGAAGAGTTCGTCAAGCTGGCCAAGAGCCAGCCGGGCAAGATCACCTACGCCTCGGCCGGCAACGGTTCGGTCTCGCACATGATGGGAGAGCTGTTCAAGATGTCCGCCGGCGTGGACCTGATGCATGTGCCCTACCGCGGCGTGGGCCCGGCCCTGAACGACACGCTGGCCGGCCAGGTCGACGTGCTGTTCGACAACCTGCCCTCTTCGCTGCCCCACATCCAGTCCGGCGCCCTGGTCGCCCTGGCCGTGGCCGCCCCGCAGCGCGTGGCCAACCTGCCCAATGTCCCGACCTTCGCCGAAGTCGGCCTGGCCCCGGTGAATGACTCCTCCTGGTTCGGCCTGGTCGGTCCGGCCAAGCTGCCGCAGGCCGTCACGGACAAGATCTACGCCGCCGTGGCCAAGGTCAGCGCCGACCCCGACGTCAAGGGCCGCCTGGACAGCCTGGGCGCCGCGCCCGTGGGCAACAAGCCCGCCGAGTTCGCCAAGCAGATTTCCGACGAAATCGCCAAGAACAAGCGCATCGCCAAAGAAGCCAACGTGAAGATCGACTAAGCGGTCTTCGGTCCCCGCCCGCCGCGGGGACCCCTCTTATTTTCGCAGCACCCCTTGTCATGCCTATCATCAATCCCCTGTCCTACCGCCTCGACCTGCCGCAGCGTTTTCCGCAAGCCGCGCCCCTGGTGCTCGATTCGCCCCACAGCGGCACGGCCTATCCGCCGGATTTCGCACCCTCGGTCGACCTGGGCGCCCTGCGGACCGCGGAAGACACCTGGGTGGATGACCTCTGGGGCGATGCCATCGAGCTGGGCGTGCCGCTGATCGCGGCCAGTTTTCCGCGCGCCTATATCGACGCCAACCGCTCGGCCGACGAAGTCGATCCGCTGTTGCTCGACGGCCCCTGGGATGGCCCGATGAGCGATTCGCCCAAGGTCAGGCTGGGCAAGGGCCTGATCTGGCGCATGCTCGATGACGGCACGCCGCTCTACGACCGCAAACTCTCGGCCGATGAAGTGCGGCATCGCATCGAAGCTTGCTGGAAGCCCTATCACGCCAAGCTGTCCGAAGTGCTGGACCAGGTCCATGCCCATTTCGGCAAGGTCTGGCATATCAATTGTCATTCCATGCCCAGCGTGGCCGGCGCCTTCGCCACCGACCGGCCGGGCCTGGTGCACCCCGATTTCGTGCTCGGCGACCGTGACGGTTCGACCAGTGATCCGGCCTTCCGCGAATTCGTCGCCCGGTGGCTGCGCGAACGCGGCTACAACGTGACGGTCAACGATCCCTACAAGGGCGTCGAGCTGGTGCGCGTCTTCGGCCGCCCGGCCCAAGGCCGCCACAGCCTGCAGATCGAGATCAACCGCAAGCTGTACATGGATGAAGTCAGCCTGCGTCCTAACGAGGGCTATGCCCGGCTCAAATCAGACTTGCGCGGACTGACCGCCGCGCTGGTCGACTGGACGCGCGCGCAGACGGCCTGACGCCGGACGGATGCGCGCACGGGATGGAACCGGCGGCCATCGCCCCGGTCATCCGTTCACCCCCCGAGGTCCACAAGACTCCGGGGGATTTTTTTTGTCTTGAGGCGCGGCCTCGGGACGGCCCGACGCCTGCGCGGCCGCGGGGGGCTTTCGTGTATAACTACGCAAGCCTTCGGAGGAGGAGCGCAGATGCAAATCGGGATACCCAAAGAAACCCGAGACGGGGAGACTCGTGTCGCCGCAACACCTGAGACGGTCAAGAAGTACGTGGCCGCCGGACATGCTGTCATCGTGGAGCAAGGCGCGGGCGCAGCGGCCCGCTACCGCGATGAAGACTACCAGGCCGCCGGCGCAAGCCTGGCCGATGCGGCCGCCGCGCTCGGCGCGCAGCTCGTGCTCAAGGTGCGCGCGCCGTCCGAGGCCGAGCTGCCGCGCATGCGCCGCGACGCCGTCCTGGTGGGCATGCTGGACCCTTTCGACGCCGAAGGGCTGGCGCGCATGGCCCAGGCCGGCCTGACCGCCTTTGCCTTGGAGGCCGCGCCGCGCACCACCCGCGCGCAAAGCCTGGACGTGCTGTCTTCGCAGGCCAACCTGGCCGGCTACCAGGCCGTGCTGCTGGCGGCCAGCCACAGCGGCCGCCTGTTTCCCATGATGATGACCGCCGCCGGCACCCTGAAGGCGGCGCGGGTGGTCGTGCTCGGCGCCGGCGTGGCCGGCCTGCAGGCCATCGCCACCGCCAGGCGCCTGGGCGCCGTGGTGGAAGCCTCCGATGTGCGCCCTGCCGTCAAGGAACAGATCGAATCGCTGGGGGCCAAATTCATCGACGTCCCCTTTGAAACCGAAGAAGAACGCGAAATCGCCCAGGGCACGGGCGGTTATGCCCGCCCCATGCCCGCCGCCTGGATGGCGCGGCAGGCCACGCTGGTGGCCCAGCGCTGCCAGCAGGCCGACGTCGTGATCACCACGGCCCTCATCCCGGGACGCCCCGCGCCCGTGCTGATCAGCCCCGAGACCGTGGCGGGCATGAAGCCCGGCGCGGTCCTGGTCGACCTGGCCGTCGAGCGCGGCGGCAACTGCCCGCTGACCGAAAAAGGCCAGGTGGTCGAAAAGCACGGCGTGACGCTGATCGGCCTGACCAACCTGCCCGGCAGGCTGGCCACCGACGCCTCGGCGCTCTATGCGCGCAACCTGCTGGATTTCATGAAGCTCATCACCGGCGAAGGCGGCGCGCTCGATATTCGGCGCGACGACGACATCGTCGCGGCCTGCCTGGTCTGCGAAGGCGGCCAGGTCCTGAGGAGGTCATAAGATGGAAGGCATCAGCCCCACCCTGATCAATCTGATCATTTTCGTGCTGGCGATCTATGTCGGCTACCACGTGGTCTGGAATGTCACGCCCGCCCTGCATACGCCGCTCATGGCGGTCACCAACGCGATATCGGCCATCATCATCGTGGGCGCCATGCTGGCCGCCGCGCTGACCGAGGGCGGCTTGGCGCGCGCCATGGGCGTGCTGGCCGTGGCGCTGGCCGCGGTCAATGTGTTCGGCGGTTTCCTGGTCACCCGCCGCATGCTCGAGATGTTCAAGAAAAAAGACCGTCCGGCCAAGGAGCGCAGCCAATGATCTCGCTGAACCTGGTCACGCTGTTCTACCTCATCGCCTCGGTCTGCTTCATCCAGGCGCTCAAGGGCTTGTCTCACCCGGCCACCTCGCGCCTGGGCAATGGCTTCGGCATGGCGGGCATGGCGATCGCCGTGCTGACCACCGCCGCGCTCATCGTCGGCTTGGCGCGCCAGGATGGCCCGGGCGCCGGCATCGGGCTGGGCTGGGTGCTGCTGGGCCTGCTCGTCGGCGGCAGCGTCGGCACGCTCATGGCCAAGCGCGTGGAAATGACCAAGATGCCCGAGCTGGTCGCCTTCATGCACAGCATGATAGGCCTGGCCGCCGTGGCGATCGCCATCGCCGTCGTGGCCGAGCCGCATGCCTTCGGCATCGCCGCGCCGGGCCTGCCCATCCCGACGGGCAACCGCCTGGAGCTGTTCATCGGCACTTTCGTGGGCGCCATCACCTTCTCGGGCTCGGTCATTGCCTTCGGCAAACTGTCCGGCAAGTACAAGTTCCGGCTGTTCCAGGGCGCGCCGGTCACCTTCGGCGGCCAGCACCTGCTGAACCTGCTGCTGGCCATCATCATGCTGGCCAGCGGCTTCTGGTTCATGGCCACGCAGTCATGGACGCCCTTCGTGATCATGACCGTGCTGGCCTTCATATTGGGCGTGCTCATCATCATTCCCATCGGCGGCGCCGACATGCCCGTGGTGGTGTCCATGCTCAACAGCTATTCGGGCTGGGCCGCGGCCGGCATCGGGTTCTCGCTCAACAACCCCATGCTCATCATTGCCGGCTCGCTGGTCGGTTCCTCGGGCGCCATCCTGTCGTACATCATGTGCCGCGCGATGAACCGCTCTTTCTTCAACGTGATCCTGGGCGGCTTCGGCGGCCAGGCGGCCGCGGCCGGCGCCGCCGGCGAACAGGTCCAGCGCCCGGTCAAATCGGGCAGCCCGGAGGACGCGGCCTTCCTGCTGTCCAATGCCGAGACCGTGATTATCGTGCCGGGCTACGGCCTTGCGGTGGCGCGGGCCCAGCACGCCCTGAAAGAGCTGACCGACAAGCTGAGCGCCAAAGGCATCACCGTCAAGTACGCCATCCATCCCGTGGCCGGCCGCATGCCGGGCCATATGAATGTGCTGCTGGCCGAAGCCGAGGTGCCCTACGACCAGGTCTTCGAAATGGAAGAAATCAATGGCGAGTTCGGCCAGACCGACGTGGTCCTGGTGCTGGGCGCCAACGACGTGGTGAATCCCGCGGCCAAGAACGATCCGGCCTCGCCCATCGCCGGCATGCCCATCCTCGAAGCCTACAAGGCACGCAACATCATCGTGAACAAGCGTTCGATGGCGGCCGGCTATGCCGGCCTGGACAACGAGCTTTTCTACATGGACCGCACGATGATGGTCTTCGGCGACGCCAAGAAGGTCGTCGAGGACATGGGCCGGGCCATCGACTAGGCCCGGCGCGGCGGCTGCGCGGCGCGCAGCCGCTCATCGACGGCCTCCACCCAGTGGCGCACGGGCGTGCCCGTGCCCGCCTGGAGGTGGCCGATGCAGCCGATGTTGGCCGACAGGATGACCTGGGCCCCGGTGCCGGAAATGGCGGCCAGCTTGCGGTCGCGCAAGGCCTGGGAGATGCCGGGATTGAGCACCGAATAGGCCCCGGCCGAACCACAGCAAAGATGGGTGTCGGCAAAGGGCTGCAGCGCAAACCCCAGTTCGGCCAGCAGGCGCTCGCTCAGCGGACGCAGCCCCTGCCAATGCTGCAGGGTGCAGGGCGGGTGGAAGGCCGCGCGCGGCGCCGGGCCGAGTTTCCCGGCCAGCTCGGCCGCATGCGGCGCAAGCAGTTCGGCGACGTCCTTGACCCGCTCCACGACATAGGCGGCCTTCTCGGCATAGGCGGGATCATGCCGCAGATGATGCGCATAGTCCTTGACCATGGCGCCGCAACCCGAGGCATTCATGACGATGGCCTCGGCCCGCCCCTCCTTCAGCAAGGGCCACCAGGCGTCGATATTGGCGCGCATCTGCGCCAGGGCTGCCTCCTGGGCATCGAGGTGGAAATTCACCGCGCCGCAGCAGCCCGCCCCGCCGGCCTGGCGCACGCTTATGCCCACGGCGTCGAGCACGCGCACCGTGGCCGCGTCGATGGCCGGCATCATGCTGGGCTGCACGCAGCCGGCCGGCATCACGACCTGGCGCGCGTGGCGCGTGGCATCGGGCAGCAGGCCGGGCGCGCGCCACGCCGGCACTTTCGATCGCAGCGCGGCGGGCAGCAGCGGCCGCAAGGTCTGCGCCAGACGCATGGCCGGGGCGAACAGGGCCGAATTCATGCCTTTGCGCAGCAGCCAGCGGCGCAGGCGATCCGGCCAGGCACGCGCAACGCGCTCGTCGACGACCTTGCGGCCCAGATCGATGAGATGGCCGTACTGCACGCCTGAAGGACAGGTCGTCTCGCAGTTGCGGCAGGTCAGGCAACGGTCCAGGTGCAATTGCGTGGCGTGGGTGGGCGCCGCCCCCTCCAAGACCTGCTTGATGAGGTAGATGCGTCCGCGCGGACTGTCGCGCTCATCGCCCAGCACCTGGTAGGTCGGGCAGGTGGCGGTGCAAAAGCCGCAATGCACGCAGCGGCGGAGAATGGCGTCGGCTTCCTGACCAAGGTCGGTGCCGCGCGCCCAGGAAGCAAGCTGAGTCTGCATCAGGGTCTGCCTATAGGTCCAGCACCATGCGGCCCGGATTGAACAATCCCGCCGGGTCCAGCTCCTGCTTGAGCCGCCGCGTGATCTGCGCCACGCCAGGACTCAAGGGATGAAACACGCCGTCGTCCGGGACCGCGCCGCCCTGGGCGCGGAACAGGGTGGCATGCCCGCCGGCGGCCTGGGCCGCCTCGCGCACGGCACGGGCATCGGCACGGGCGCTCAGCCACCGCTGGCCCCCGCCCCACTCGACCAGCATCGGCCCCAGCGCCAGCGGCGGCGCGGTCGGCGCCACGGCGAGACGCCACAGCGGCACGCCGCCCTGGAAGAAGGCATGCGTCTGCTCCCGCAGAGCCTGCCAGGCGGAGCGCGCCACGGCCGGATCCAGTTCGGTGCCGCCCACGCGCTGGCGCGCGGCGCGCAATGCCGGCGCCGTGCCCGACAAACGTGCCATCCAGCGTCCGCCTTCGCCGCCGTCGCCGTCCGGCACCCAGGCCGTGGCGGACACCGGCAAGGGCTGACCGCGCCATTGGGCGAACTGCTGCAGCGCCTCGGCCTGCGTGCCATGGCCCACCAGCGTGACCTCCTCGGCCGGCAGCGGCACCACCTTGAGCGAGACCTCCAGAATGGCGCCGAAAATCCCCAAAGAACCACTCAACAGGCGCGAGACATCGTAGCCGGCGACGTTCTTCATGACCTCGCCGCCAAAGGACAGGACGCGGCCCTGGGAATCCAGCAGGCGCGTGCCCAGCACGTAGTCGCGCACGCCGCCGCATGCCTGGCGCCGCGGGCCGGCCAGCCCGGCCGCTACGCAGCCGCCCACGGTCGCGCCCGCCTCGAAATGAGGCGGCTCGAAGGCGAGCATCTGGCGTTCTTCGGCCAAGGCGGCCTCCAGCTCGGCCAGGGGCGTACCCGCGCGCACCGTGACCACCAGCTCCGAGGGCTGGTAATTCACGATGCCGCGATAGGCAGTCATGTCCAGCACATAATGGCCGGGCGCGGCATGGCGCGGGTTGCCATAAAAGCGCTTGCTGCCGCCGCCCGCGATGATGAGCGGCTTATGGCCGGCGCGCGCCGTCATGACCTGGTCGCATAATTCCGACAGGACGAATTCCATCAGGAGTCGCCTCAGAAGCGGGCCAGGTCGGGGAATCGCATTTCACCCGCGTGCACGTGCATCTTGCCGTACTCGGCGCAGCGGGCCAGGGTGGGGATCACTTTTTCAGGATTGAGCAGGCCGGGCGGGTCGAATGCCCGTTTGACCGCGAGAAAGGCGTCAAGCTCGTCACGCGAAAATTGCACGCACATTTGATTTATTTTCTCCATACCCACACCGTGCTCTCCCGTCACGGTGCCTCCGACTTGCACGCACAGCTCGAGGATGGCGGCGCCGAATTTCTCGGCGCGCTCGACCTCGTCCGGCTTGTTTGAATCGAACAGAATCAGGGGATGCAGGTTGCCGTCGCCGGCATGGAACACATTGGCGCAACGCAGGCCGAACTCATCCTCCATCTGCTCAATGGCATTGAGCACGCGCGCCAGGTGCCGGCGCGGAATCGTGCCGTCCATACAGTAGTAGTCCGGCGAGACGCGCCCCGCCGCCGGGAAGGCGTTCTTGCGGCCGGCCCAGAAACGCAGGCGCTCGGCTTCCGATGACGACACCTGGCAGCGCGTGGCGCCGGCGGCCCGGAAGATGGCTTCCATGCGCTCGATCTCGTGGGCCACCTCTTCGGGCGTGCCATCGGATTCGCACAGCAGGATGGCCTGGGCGTCCAGGTCATAGCCGGCCTGCACAAAGGGCTCCACCATGTGGGTGGCCTGCCGGTCCATCATCTCCAGCCCGGCCGGGATGATGCCGGCCGCGATGATCTGCGTGACCGCATTGCCGGCCGCCTCGACGCTGGCAAAGCTGGCCATGACGACCTGGGCGCAGACCGGTCTGGGGATGAGCTTGACCGTGACTTCGGTCACCACGCCCAGCATGCCCTCGGAACCGATGAACAGGGGCAGCAGCTCCGGGCCGGGCGCATCCGGCGCCTCGCTGCCCAGCTCGACCACGTCGCCATCGATGGTGATAAGGCGCACCTTGAGCACGTTGTGCACGGTGAGGCCGTATTTCAGGCAGTGCACGCCGCCGGAGTTCTCGGCCACATTGCCGCCGATCGAACAGGCGATCTGGCTGGAGGGATCCGGCGCATAGTAAAGGCCGTAGGCCGAGGCGGCCTCGGAAATGGCCAGGTTGCGCACCCCGGGCTCGACCACCGCCAGGCCGGCGGCCGGATCGATGCGCTTGATGCGGTTGAACTTGGACAGGCCCAGCAGCACGCCTTGCGCATGCGGCATCGATCCTCCCGACAGGCCCGTGCCGGCGCCGCGCGCCACCACGGGCACGTTCAGGCGCTTGCAGACCCGCAGGACCTCGCGCAGCTGTTCCTCGGTTTCGGGCAGCGCCACGGCCGCCGGCAGCGCGCGGAACAGGGACAGCCCGTCGCACTCGTAGGGGCGAGTATCCTCCTCGCGATACAGCACGCAATGCGCCGGTAGAACGGCCTGCAGTGCCTGCACCAGCGTTCGCGGAGAAAATGGCGCCTGGGTATGGCTCAGGCCGGCTTCGACGAGTGAAGTCATGAACGGAAAGATAGCGTGCGTAACTGCTTTGTTCATGCCGGGATTTACCCGCAGAGCGGGTTTTCCACCAGCAAAGAAAAAGGCGCCCGACACGGGCGCCTTGCGGCCTCGGCCGACGGCGGCCCTACCAGGCGAGAATCTTGCCCGGGTTGAGGATGTTGTTCGGGTCAAAGGCATGCTTGAGGCTGCGCATCAGCGCCAGGGCGTCCTCGCCATGCTCCTCGGCCATGAACTGCATCTTGTGCAGGCCGACGCCGTGCTCGCCCGTGCAAGTGCCGTCGGCGGCGATCGCACGGCGGACCAAATTGTGATTAATGGTTTCCGACTCCTGCCATTCGGCCTCGCTGTCGCCATCGAGCAGCATCAGCACATGGAAGTTGCCGTCGCCCACGTGGCCCACGATGGTGTACGGAAAACTGGCGCGGTCCAGTTCGTCGACCGTCTCGCGCACGCAGTCGGCCAGCCGCGAGATCGGGACGCAGACGTCGGTGGTGCTGGCGCGGCAGCCGGGACGCAGCTGCAGGCCGGCAAAATAGGCGTTGTGCCGTGCCGTCCAGAGGCGGTTGCGGTCCTCGGGGCGCTCGGCCCACTCGAAATCCATGCCGCTATGCTCGGCGGTGATGGCCTGCACCGTCTCGGCCTGCTCCTGCACGCCCGCCGGGCTGCCGTGGAATTCGAACACCAGCATGGGCGTCTCGCGCAGCGAGAGCTTGCTGTGCAGGTTGACCGCCTTGACGGCGGCCGCATCCATGAACTCCACGCGCGCCACCGGCACGCCCATCTGGATGATTTCGATCACGCTCTGGACCGCGTCATCCAGGGTCGGGAAATTGCAGACCGCGGCCGATACGGCCTCGGGCTGCGGATACAGGCGGACGGTCACCTCGGTGATGATGCCCAGCGTGCCTTCGCTGCCCACGAAAATGCGTGTAAGGTCATAGCCGGCCGAGGACTTGCGCGCGCGGCCCGCGGTGCGTACGACACGCCCATCCGCCGTCACCACGGTCAGCGACATCACGTTCTCGCGCATCGTGCCGTAGCGCACGGCATTGGTCCCGGAGGCGCGCGTGGCGGCCATGCCGCCCAGGCTCGCATCGGCGCCCGGATCAATCGGGAAAAACAACCCGGTGCTGCGGATTTCTTCGTTGAGCTGCTTGCGGGTGACACCGGCCTGCACGGTCGCCGTCAGGTCTTCGGCATTGACGGCCAGGACCTGGTTCATCTGCGACAGGTCCAGGCTGATGCCGCCCTGGATGGCCAGCAGATGCCCCTCCAGCGAAGAGCCCGCGCCATAGGGGATCAGGGGCACACGGTGCTCATTGCACAGCCGCGCCACCTGGGCCACTTCTTCGGTGGACTGCGCGAAGACCACCGCGTCGGGCAGCATGGGGGGATAAGGCGACTCATCCCGGCCATGGTGCTCGCGCACCGCCGCCGACACCGACAGGCGATCGCCAAACAGCGCCTTGAGCGCATCCAGACAGGCGGCGGGCACGGGACGGCGCAGGGTTTCGGAATGCAGGGGAGCGTTCATGGTGAGCAGGGATAGAGGTTGGTATCCAGCCATTCTACGCCGACAGACCGCCGTGCTGGCCGGGCCCGCGCATGAAAAATCCGGTCCTGGACCGGGCGTTTCGGCAGCACCGCGTCACTTGCCGCTGACCAGCGCCGCGCGCCGGCGCTCGCGCACGCCCTGGGCCAGGCGTTCCAGCGTCTGGACCGAAGCGTCCCAGTCAATGCAGCCATCGGTGATGCTCTGGCCATAGGTCAGCGCCTGGCCCGGCACGAGGTCCTGGCGGCCGCCCACCAAGTGGCTTTCGATCATGATGCCCACGATGCGCGAGTCGCCGCTTTCCATCTGGCGCGCCACGTCCTCGGCCACCAGGGGCTGGTTTTCGGGTTTTTTGCTGCTGTTGGCGTGGCTGGCGTCGACCATGACACGCTGCGCCAGGCCCGCCTTGGACAGGTCCTGGCACGCCGCCTCGATGCTGGCCGCGTCGTAGTTGGGCGCCTTGCCCCCGCGCAGAATGACATGGCAGTCCTCGTTGCCGGCGGTCGATACGATGGCCGAATGGCCGCCCTTGGTCACCGACAGGAAATGATGCGGCTGCGAGGCGGCCTTGATGGCATCGACCGCGATCTTCACATTGCCGTCCGTGCCGTTCTTGAAACCCACCGGGCAGGACAGCCCGGAGGCCAGCTCCCGATGCACCTGGCTTTCCGTCGTGCGCGCCCCGATCGCCCCCCAAGCCACCAGGTCCGCAATATATTGCGGCGTGATCATGTCCAGGAATTCACACCCCGCCGGCAAGCCCAGGCTGTTGATCTCCAGCAGCAGCTCGCGCGCCACGCGCACGCCCTTGTTGATATCGAAACTGCCGTCCAGATTGGGGTCGTTGATCAAACCCTTCCAGCCCACGGTGGTGCGCGGCTTCTCGAAATAGACCCGCATCACGATTTCCAGGTCTGCCGAGAGCCTGTCGCGCAGGAGCTTGAGCCGGCTGGCGTACTCCAGGGCGGCGCGGGTGTCATGGATGGAACACGGACCGATGACGACGATCAGACGGTCATCCATGCCGTGCAGGATGCGGTGCATGGCATTGCGGGCGGCAAATACCGTTTCCGACGCTTCCTTGGTGCACGGGAACTCGCGCATGACGTGCGCGGGCGGATTCAGCTCTTTGATTTCACGGATGCGAAGATCGTCGGTATTGTGTGACACGGTTGTACTCCTGGGGTGGGTATGGCTTGCTTGGGTCATTCCCGCAAACCCACCAGGCTGACGGCAACAAAAAAGCCGCCATTACGCTGGCGGCTTTTTCGGGGGGATTCTGTACTAGGTTAAGCGCGTCCCTTCCTCCGCCAGCGGCTTCAGAAAACCAAAAAAATAAAAGTAAAAAGCGGGGGACGCGAATTTCATAGGCAAAAACTCTAGCACAAAAAAAGCCGCCCGTCATCCCGCGGGCGGCCCGGCCGGCCGTTCAGGCGGTGCCGCCCACGGTCAGGCCGTCCATGCGCAACGTGGGCATGCCCACGCCGACCGGCACGCTCTGCCCCTCTTTGCCGCAGGTGCCTACACCGGAGTCCAGGCGCATGTCGTTGCCTATCATGCTGACGCGGTTCATCGCGTCGGGGCCATTGCCGATCAGGGTGGCGCCCTTGACCGGATAAGTGACCTTGCCGTTCTCGATCATATAGGCCTCGGAAGCCGAAAAAACGAACTTGCCGCTGGTGATATCCACCTGGCCACCGCCGAAGTTGACCGCATACAGGCCTTTCTTGACCGAGGCGATGATTTCCTCGGGCGCCTTGTCGCCGCCGAGCATATAGGTGTTGGTCATGCGCGGCATGGGCAGATGGGCGAAGGATTCGCGCCGGCCGTTGCCCGTGGCCTGGGTCTTCATAAGACGGGCATTGAGGGTGTCCTGCATATAACCGCGCAGGATGCCGTCCTCAATCAGGACATTGCGCTGCGAGGCGTTGCCTTCGTCATCGATATTGAGCGAGCCGCGGCGGCCCTCCAGGGTGCCGTCATCGATGACGGTCACGCCCTTGGACGCCACCCGCTGCCCGACGCGCCCGGAAAACACGCTCGAACCCTTGCGGTTGAAATCCCCTTCCAGTCCGTGGCCCACCGCCTCGTGCAGCAGGATGCCGGGCCAGCCCGAGCCCAGCACGACCGGCATTTCGCCGGCCGGCGCCGGACGCGCCTCCAGATTCACCATGGCCTCATGCACGGCCCGTTCGACGTAATCGCGCAGGATCTCGTCGGTGAAATAAGCCAGGCCGCTGCGGCCGCCGCCGCCGGCATGGCCCATTTCGCGCCGGCCGTTGCGCTCGGCGATGACCGTCAGCGACAGGCGCACCAGCGGCCGGACATCGGCCGCCAGGCGGCCATCGCTGCCGGCCACAAGTATGACGTCATACTCCGCCCCCAGGCCCGCCATCACCTGAATGACATGCGGATCGCGCGCCCGCGCCATGCGCTCGAGGCGTTCGAGCAAGGCGACCTTGTCGGCGGCGCTGAGCGTGGCCAGCGGGTCGATGTCGGCGTAAAGGCTGCGGCTGTCCTCGGGCGGCCGGTGGGCGGCCACCTTGACACGGCCCGCTCCCTGGCGCGCGATACCGCGCACGGTGCGCGCCGAAGACAGCAAGGCCTGCGGCGATAAGGTGTCGGAATAGGCGAAGGCGGTTTTCTCGCCGCTGATGGCGCGCACGCCCACGCCCTGACCGATGGAGAAACTGCCGGTCTTGACGATCCCCTCCTCCAGGCTCCAGCCCTCGCTGCGCGTGTACTGGAAATACAGGTCGGCGTAGTCGACCTTGTGAGCGAAGATTTCGCCCAACGCCCGGGCCAGGTCGGCTTCGGTCAGGCCCCAGGGGTCGAGCAGGAGGGATTTGGCGGTCGCCAGGGATTGAATCGCGGGATCGATCAGTTTCATGGAATTCCGTATTTAGGGCCCGCACTATGTCGGCGGGAGGCCTCGCGAACCGTCTCGAGGCGCGCAACCGTTATCGTAACGCCGAACGGCCCGGCCCAGCGCATGACTGCCCGAGCGCGCCAAAATGGTGCAGCAAAAGTTTTCACTTTCTCAAACATTGCCGGTCGGCCTGACTCATCATATGACCGCCGAAACCTGGGGTATCCGAACAGGCCATTTCGCAGAAGGGATAAAACCCGGCGCGCAGGGGCTAATGCCGTTGTTTTTCCCGGGCATGTCGGCGGGGACAGGTCCATAAAAAAGCAGAACATCGCCGGCGCCACGTCGATTCAGAACCTGCTGACTTTAGGCACCGCCCGCGCAAGCCGGACAGGCGCTGTGTTGCCAGCCCGGCCATGCTTCTGATTCTGTCATCAAGCTGTCCAGAATGTCAGTCATCTGAAACAATTATCTGCCGATAAAGTTAAAGACTGTCGAAGACAATTTATGTATTATTGAAATACAACAACTATATATACAAGCAAGCCGGCGAATCGAAGTCCATAACCAGGAAGAAACATGCCCCGAGAGACTTACGCAGCACAGCAAGCCAAGATCGAGAAAGAAATCAACCGCCTGCAAAAGCGCGCCGAAGCGCTGCAGACGCGGCGCCGCAAACCGGTCATCGCCTCCATAGTGAAGTCGATGCGCGAATACAATATCACTCCCGAAGAAATCGTCGCCGCGCTGGGCAGCGCCAAATCGCCGCGTAGCGCCTCGCCGCGCCGCAAGGCCGCCGCCGACGGCGCCAAGCGTGCCGTCGCCCCGAAATATCGTCACCCGGAATCGGGCGAAACCTGGAGCGGCCGCGGCAAAGCCCCGCGCTGGCTTGTTGCCGAAGAAAGCAAGGGCGCGAGCCGCGAGAGCTTTCTCATAAAATGATAATCAAGGTTTATTGAATAACGGCGCCCGCAGGCGCCGTTATTTATTTGGGGACGCACTAACGATTTAAGGGATATTCGACTTCACGTTCTGCGCCATTATTCCCCGGGAAGTGATCGAAAATGGCTCGCACCAGATAGGGCATGGCCCGCAAAAGGTCTTCACGCTGGCTGACAATATAGGCGCTGGAGCGGTAGACCTCCGCATTGCCGCGCGCCGTATCCCGGATTTGCAGATTCAGGCCATTGCGAAAAGCCACTGTCGGAACGTCCACCCACTCCGGGCCCCAGAAAGGCCCGGGCCCCCAGGGACCGCCCCAGACTCGCGGGCCGTAATAGCCGCCATACCCGCCGTAGAAATACGGATCATAGGCGCGGCGCACCATGACCTGGGTCTGTGTCGCCCCATAGGTAAAGCTCACGACGAAACGCGCGGACTGCCCATCGCGCGCCTCGACCAGGCCAGTCGGCCCGATACCGGCCCGCACCATGTCCTGGAAGGACTGGTATTCGAGATTGTTTTCCTGGCCGGCGTTGGCCGTCTGGAAGCGGTAGGTCTGCCCTTCCACACCCGTGGGCCATTGCTGGAACGATGTGACGCGGGCGGCCACGGTGGGGGCGGCGCAACCGCTGACCAGGGCCGCCGCGGCCACGGCGAGCGACACCGCCGCAAGACGGCCCCACCGGGCTGCACCCATAGAACTGAACATTTCGCGACTCCTCGGACTTGCGCAGCAATGATAATTGGACCGGTGCCCGCAAGGAAAGGTTGCATATCGTCCCGCACGGCCTGCCCCTGCCCGCCAACCACTACAATAGTGCGGTTGTCTACCGCCTATAAGGGATCTCATGCGCACCGACACGCCAGTCACCGTATATCGCAAGGATTATCAGCCCTATCCTTACGCGATTCCCGAGGTCGCGCTGACTTTCGATCTCGATCCCGAGAGCACCCTGGTCACCGCCACGCTGCGCCTGGAGCGCAAGCCCGAGGCGCCGGCCGACGCCGCGCTGGAGCTCGACGGCGAGGAGCTCGAACTGGTGTCGCTGCGCGTCGATGGCCAGGACTGGCCCGCGGGGCAATACCGGCTCGATAAACATCGTCTGCAGGTCGGCGGCCTGCCGCCGCTGTGCACGTTGGAGATCGCCAGCCGTTGCCGGCCTTCGGCCAACTCCACCCTGATGGGCCTTTATGTGTCCGGCGGCAATTTCTTCACGCAGTGCGAAGCCGAGGGTTTCCGGCGCATCACCTGGTTTGCCGACCGGCCCGATGTCATGTCGCGCTACCGGGTCACGCTGCGCGCCGACGGGCGCTATCCCGTCCTGCTGTCCAACGGCAACCTGCTGGCCACGCGGCAACTGCCCGACGGCCGTCAGGAAGCGGACTGGGAAGACCCCTTCCCCAAGCCCTGCTACCTGTTCGCGCTGGTGGCCGGCAATCTGACCCATCGCGAAAAGCGCGTCCGCACCCGCAGCGGCCGGGAAGTGCTGCTGCAGGTCTATAGCGACCCGGGCTCGGAATCGCGCACCGAGTGGGCGCTCGAATCGCTGGAGCGGGCGCTGCGCTGGGACGAGACCCGTTTCGGCCTGGAGCTGGACCTGGACCGCTTCATGGTGGTCGCCGTGCGCGACTTCAATATGGGCGCCATGGAAAACAAGGGCCTGAACATCTTCAATGCGGCCTATGTGCTGGCCGACCCGCAGACGGCGACCGACGTCAATTACGAAGGGATCGAGTCGGTCATCGGGCACGAGTACTTCCATAATTGGACGGGCAACCGCGTCACCTGCCGTGATTGGTTCCAGCTGAGCCTGAAAGAAGGCCTGACGGTGTTCCGCGACCAGGAATTCAGCGCCGACATGATGGCCCGCGGCATGGACGCGGCCGCCGCGACCAGCGCCCGCGCCGTCAAGCGCATCGACGACGTGGTCACGCTGCGCGCGGCGCAGTTTCCCGAGGACGCGGGCCCCATGGCCCACCCCATCCGGCCGGACAGCTACCAGGAGATCGGCAACTTCTATACCGCCACGGTCTATGAAAAAGGCGCCGAAGTGATCCGCATGCAGCACACGCTGCTGGGCGAAGAGGGCTTTCGCGCGGGCATGGACGAGTACTTCCGCCGCCATGACGGCCAGGCCGTGACCTGCGATGATTTCGTCAACGCCATGGACGCGGTCTATCGCCAGCTCCATCCCGGGCGCGACCTGGGCGTCTTTCGCAACTGGTACCGGCAAGCCGGCACGCCGCGCGTGGCCGTGACGCTCAAGCACGATGCGGCGCAACGGCGCCTGACGGTCACGCTCAGCCAGCGCTGCGCGCCCGTGGGCGTGGAAAAACGGGCTGGCGCCCCCGCCAAGCAGCCCTTTCACATTCCCTTTGCCCTCGGCCTGCTGGATCGCCAGGGCCGCGCCCTGCCCTTGAAGCTGGCCGGCGTGCCGGCCGCCCGCGACACCGTCCTGCTGGAACTGCGCGAGGCCGTCGAAAGCTGGGTGTTCGAGGACATCGCCGTGCCGGTTGTGCCATCGCTGCTGCGCGGATTCTCGGCGCCGGTGATCGTCGAGTACGACTGGACCGACACCGAACTGGCCTTGCTGTCTGCCCATGACACCGACCCCTTCGCCCGCTGGGAGGCCGGTCAGGAGCTGGCCAGCCGCCAATTGCTGGCCCTGGCCGCCCGCCACCAGGCCGGCCAGCCCCTGGCCGCCGATGCGGCCTTCATCGAAGCCTGGCGCGCGCAACTGACGGACCCCTCGCTGGATGCCGCCTATCGTGCCCGTGTGCTGGCGCTGCCCTCCGAGAAGACCCTGGCGGAACGCATGCAGGCCATCGACCCGCCCGCGCTGGCCGCGGCGCGCGACTTCTTGCGCGCCGAGCTTGGCCGGCAACTGGCCGCAGAGTGGCTGGATGCCTTCGAATCCAACCAGACCGGCGGCGCCTACAGCCCGGCGCCCGGACCGGCCGGACGCCGGGCGCTGAAAAACCAGGCGCTGGCGCACCTGATGGCCGCCGGCGTGGCCGATGCCCAGACCCGCGCCGCGCGCCAGTACGAGCAGGCCGACAACATGACCGACAGCCTGGCCGCGCTGGGCTGCCTGGTCAATTACGCCGACCGGCCCGCCGCCCAGGCCGCGCTGGACCGCTTCCATGCGCGCTGGAAGGATGACCCGCTGGTGATAGACAAATGGTTTACCCTGCAGGCCACGGCCCGCTCGACGGGCCTGGCCCAGGTGCGCGCGCTGATGCAGCACCCGGATTTCACGCTGCGCAACCCCAACCGTGCCCGCGCCCTGGTATTCCAGTTCTGCCTGAACAATGCGCGCGGCATGCACGTGGCCGACGGCTCCGGCCATGCGTTCTGGGCCGAGCAGGTGCTTGCCCTGGACGCTCTGAATCCCGAGATCGCCGCCCGGCTGGCGCGTGCCATGGACAACTGGTCCCGCTTCACGCCGGCCTTGCGCGACAGCATGCGCGCCGCGCTGCAGCGCGTGCGCGGCCACGACGGCCTGTCTCGCAACGTCGCCGAGATCGTATCCAAAGCCCTTGAGTTCTCCGCATAGGAATCCCGATGAAACGTAAAACCCTCACCCAATACCTGGTCGAACAGCAACGTTCGGCCCAGGCGCTCGCGCCCGAAGTGCGCCTGCTGATCGAAGTCGTGGCGCGCGCCTGCAAGGCCATCAGCCATGCGGTCAGCAAGGGCGCGCTGGGCGGCGTGCTGGGCAGCCTGGACAGTGAAAACGTGCAAGGCGAGGTGCAGAAGAAGCTGGACGTGCTGTCCAATGAAATCCTGCTCGAGGCCAATGAATGGGGCGGCCACCTGGCCGCCATGGCTTCGGAAGAGATGGAAACCATCCATCGCATCCCGAACCGTTATCCCAAGGGCGAGTACCTGCTGCTGTTCGATCCGCTGGACGGCTCGTCCAATATCGACGTCAACGTCTCGATCGGCACCATTTTCTCGGTCTTGCGCGCCCCGCATCATGTCTCGGGCGCCGAGGTGAACGAGGCCGATTTCCTGCAGCCCGGCCGCGACCAGGTAGCCGCCGGCTATGCGGTCTACGGGCCGCAGACCATGTTGGTGCTCACCATAGGCAATGGCGTGGTCGGCTTTACGCTGGACCGCGAAATGGGTTCCTGGGTGCTCACCCACGAAACCATGAGCATTCCCGCCGACACCAAGGAATTCGCCATCAATATGTCGAACATGCGCCACTGGGCCGCCCCGGTCAAGCGCTATATCGACGAATGCCTGGCTGGCAAGACCGGCCCCCTGGGCAAGGACTTCAATATGCGCTGGATCGCGTCCATGGTGGCCGACGTGCATCGCATCCTGACCCGCGGCGGGATTTTCATGTACCCCTGGGATGCCCGCGAGCCGGGCAAGGCGGGCAAGCTGCGCCTGATGTATGAAGCCAATCCCATGAGCTTCATCGTCGAACAGGCCGGCGGCGCCGCCATCAACGGCGAGCAGCGCATCCTCGACATCCAGCCCGAACAGCTGCACCAGCGCGTGAGCGTGATCCTGGGCTCCAGGAACGAGGTCGAGCGCGTGGGCAGGTATCATGCCGAGGCCCAGGCCAAATAAGGGCCCAAATAAGAAAAGCCCCGCGAGGGGCTTTTCTTATTGTCCGGGACGCATTAATTGATCTGCTCGATCGACTTTATGTCGTCCTTGTTGATCTGCACCTTGCGCCCATCCTGGTCATATTCATACATGCCCGATTTCTTGTTGTATTGGGGCTCATCGGGGGTGATGACCTGGCTGCCGTCGGACTTGTGCACGACCGACGGCGACGAGCATCCCGCCAATACGCCGAATCCAGTGACGGCCAGCGCGAGAGTCAGGTGTTTAAGGCTCATGGTTATCCTCCGTTAGTCAATCACAAAGCGGTCATTCCACTTTATGTCCCCAGCCCGACCGATACAGTGACGGGATGTCGGCAAAATGCGTGGGACTGTAATTGCCGCAACCACGGGCCGCCAAAAATGTAACAGAGCTGATGAAAAATCCCCCGGAGCCCTAAGCCGCGGGGGATTTTCGGCCGCCTGTGTTGCGCGGATCAGACCTTGGCGTGCGCCTCGATGAAGGCACGCACCTGGCCGGCGTCGCAGTCCATCACAGTGACGCGCTGCGGCAAGGACTCAAGGCCCGCCAGTTCGGCCGGAGGCGGAACCGGACGGCCCAGGGCCGCTTCGATGGTGTCGGAGAACTTGGCCGGCAAGGCGGTCTCCAGCACCAGCATGGGAACGCCCGGTTCGACGAAGTCGCGCGCCACCTTCACGCCATCGGCGGTATGCGGGTCGACCAGCACGCCGGTCTCGTCGAACACCGTGCGTATGGTGGCCAGGCGGTCTTCGTGCGTGCTCACGCCGGAGACAAAACCATAGCGGTCGGCAAATGCGCCGCGCTGGGCCGACAGGTCGAAGCTGCCCTTGTCAGCCAGTTCGCTCCACAGCGCGCGCACGCGGGCGGCGTCGCCGCCCACGAGGTCGTAGACGAAGCGCTCGAAATTGGAAGCGCGCGAGATGTCCATGGACGGGCTGGAGGTCGCGTAGGTCTGCTCGGGCGCGCGCGGACGATAGATACCGGTGCGGAAGAACTCTTCCAGCACGTTGTTTTCGTTGGTGGCCAGCACCAGGCGGCGAACCGGCAAGCCCATGCTGCGGGCGATATGGCCCGACAGGATGTTGCCGAAATTGCCGGAAGGCACGGCAAACGACACCTCCTGGCCCGCCGAGCGGGTGGCGCGCAGCCAGCCATGGAAGTAATACACCACCTGGGCCGCGATACGCGCCCAGTTGATCGAGTTCACCGCGCCGATGCGATAGCGCGTCTTGAATGCCAGGTCCGCGGCCAGGGCCTTGACGATGTCCTGCGCCTGGTCGAACACGCCCTTGACGGCGATGTTGTGGATGTTCTCGTCCTGCAGCGAATACATCTGCGCGCGCTGGAAGGAGCTCATGCGGCCGTGCGGCGACAGCATGAACACGCCCACGCCGCGCTTGCCGCGCAAGGCGTACTCAGCCGCCGATCCGGTGTCGCCCGAGGTGGCGCCCACGATGTTCAGGGTCGTGCCGCGCTTGGCCAGCACGTACTCGAAGACCTGGCCCAGGAACTGCATGGCCATGTCCTTGAAGGCCAGCGTCGGGCCTTCGGACAGGCCCAACAGCTGAAGGCCGCCGGACAAGGGCCGCAGGGGCACGATCTCGTCGCTGGAGAAGACTTCGCCGTTGTAGGCGGCATGCGCGAGCCGGCTCAGGTCTTGCCGCGGGATGTCGGTGGCGAACAGCGACAGGACTTCGACGGCCAGGTCGGCATAGGACAGGCTGCGCCAGGCCTCCAGGGTCTGGGCATCGACCTTGGGCAGCTGCTGCGGCACCGCCAGCCCGCCGTCGGGCGCCAGGCCCTCGAGCAGGATATCGGAGAAATCCTGGGGAGCCATGCCGCCACGAGTCGAGACGTACTTCATGTGAGGTTCTCCACGCGCAGGCGGGTCACCTTGGAGCGCACGAAAGGCAGCGACTCGATGTGCTCGATCGCCTGGGTGACATTGCCTTCCAGCGCCTCATGCGTCAGGAAGATGATATCGGCGCCGCCGATATGCGACGGCTGCTGGATCATGGAACCGATGGAAATGCTGCGATCGGCCAGGATGCGGGCGATATCGGCCAGCACGCCCGGCTGGTCGTCCACGCGCAGGCGCAGGTAGTAGGACGTGCTGATCTGCTCGATGGGCAGAATCGGCGTGTCGGCCATGGCATCGGGCTGGAAGGCCAGATGCGGCACGCGGTTGCCCGGATCCGCCGTGTGCAGGCGTGTCACGTCGACCAGATCGGCGACCACGGCCGAGGCGGTCGGCTCTTCGCCGGCGCCCTGGCCGTAGTACAGCGTCGGGCCCACGGCATCGCCGCGCACCAGCACGGCGTTCATCGCGCCCTCGACATTGGCCAGCAGGCGCTCGGCCGGCACCAGGGCCGGATGGACGCGCAGTTCGATGCCTTCGGCGCGGCGCTTGGTGATGCCCAGCAGCTTGATGCGGTAGCCCAGGCGCTCGGCATGGGCGATGTCTTCCTGGGCCAGCTGCGAAATGCCCTCGATATAGGCGCGCTCGAACTGCACCGGGATGCCAAAGGCCAGCGAGGCCAGCAGCGTCAGCTTGTGGGCCGCGTCCACGCCCTCGACGTCGAACGTGGGATCCGCCTCGGCATAGCCCAGGCGCTGGGCCTCGGCCAGCACCTCGGCAAACGGCAGGCCGCGCGAACGCATCTCCGACAGGATGAAATTGGTGGTGCCGTTGATGATGCCGGCCACCCATTGGATGCGGTTGGCCGTCAGGCCCTCGCGTATCGCCTTGATGATGGGGATGCCGCCGGCAACCGCCGCCTCGAAGGCCACCATGACGCCGCGTTCGGAGGCCGCGGCGAAGATCTCGTTGCCGTGCTTGGCCAGCAAGGCCTTGTTGGCCGTGACCACGTGCTTGCCCTGCGCGATGGCCTGCAGCACCAGCTCGCGGGCCAGGGTATCGCCGCCGATCAGCTCGACCACGATGTCGATCTCGGGGTCGCGCACCAGGGCGTGCACGTCGGTCGAGACCTCGATGCCCTCGCCCACGCGCGCGCGCGCCTTGGCCACATCGCGCACGGCGATGCGGCTGACCTCGATACGCCGCCCGGCGCGGCGCGCAATTTCTTCGGCGTTGCGGGCCAGCACGCTCCACGTGCCGCCTCCCACCACGCCCAGGCCCAGCAGGCCTACCTTCATCGGATTCATTTCAACAAACCGTCCTTGCGGAACATATCTTTGATGCCGCGCACCGCCTGGCGGGTGCGCTGCTCGTTCTCGATAAGAGCGAAGCGGACATAATCGTCGCCGTACTCGCCGAAGCCGATCCCGGGGGACACGGCCACCTTCGCATCCGACAGGACACGCTTGGCGAACTCCAAAGAACCCATCGCCCTGTAGGGTTCGGGGATCTGCGCCCAGATGTACATGGACGCCTTCGGAATCTCCACATTCCAACCTGCTTCATGCAGACCGCGGGCCAGCACGTCGCGCCGGCTCTGGTACTGCTGCACGATTTCCGACACGCAATCCTGCGGACCGTCCAGGGCGGCGATGGAAGCCACCTGGATGGGCGTGAACGTGCCGTAATCGTGATAACTCTTGATGCGCGCCAGCGCGCCGACCAATTCGCGGTTGCCCACCATGTAGCCGATGCGCCAGCCAGCCATGTTGTAGCTCTTGCTCATGGTGAAGAACTCGACCGCCACGTCGCGGGCGCCGGGAACCTGCATGATGGACGGCGCCACATAGCCGTCAAAGCAGATGTCCGCGTAGGCCAGGTCATGCACCACCAGGATGTCATGCTCCTTGGCCAGGGCGACCACGCGCTCGAAGAAGGACAGGTCCACGCACTGCGCGGTCGGGTTGCTGGGAAAGCCCAGGATCATCATCTTGGGCTTGGGAATGGATTCGCGCACCGCGCGCTCCAGCTCCTCGAAGAAGTCCACCCCGGGGGTCATGCGCACCGAGCGGATATTGGCCCCGGCGATGACCGCGCCATAGATGTGAATGGGGTAGCTGGGGTTGGGCACCAGCACGGTGTCGCCGCGGTCGAGCGTGGCCAGCATCAAATGGGCCAGGCCTTCCTTCGAGCCGATGGTGACGATGGCTTCGGAATCCGGGTCGAACTCGACCGCGTAGCGGCGCTGGTACCAGTCACAGATGGCCTTGCGCAGGCGCGGGATGCCCTTGGAGACGGAATAGCCGTGCGTGGTCGGGCGCGCCGATGCCTCGATCAGCTTGTCCACGATATGCTGCGGCGTCGCGCCATCGGGATTGCCCATGGACATGTCGATGATGTCCTCTCCCCGCCGACGTGCCGCCATCTTGAGCTCACCGGTGATATTGAAAACATAGGGCGGCAAACGCTCGATGCGCGAGAACTTCCTCATGATGGACGGATCCTAATTTGGCGAGGGCGGGGTCGGAGGGATGGTGCGATGCACCAGAAAAAGAGGCGCTGCAGGCTTGCGGTGCAACAAAACCTTGTAATCTATCGCAAGCACGCCTGCCGGGCAAATGCGCACCGTTCTGTCCCCCCTCTCACAGTGGATACCCTGCAACATGGGTAAAGTCCGATGCGCTATCATCGGACGTGTATAGCCGGAGTGTTTATTGAAGCTGCATACCGATCCTGCGACGGCCCTCAATACCGTCACCGCCTACGGCGAAGGCTACATTGAGGTCAACCAGGTTAGATTTTCCCACGCGGTCGCCTTCGGCCCCGAAGGCGACGTCACCGAATGGCCCGTGCGAGCACCGGCCGACATCTCTTCCGCCCATCTGCAGCAGGCCGCCGGCCTGGTGGCCGCCAAGCGCGACCCGCTGGCCTTCCTGGACGAGCCCGAATCTCCCGCCCTGCAGCGTTCGGCCGACACGCCGGAAGTCCTGATCGTCGGCACTGGGCTCAGGCAACGCCTGCTGCCCCCGGATGTGCTACGTCCCTTATTGATGGCCGGCGTTGGCGTCGAGGTCATGGATACCCAGGCCGCCGCGAGAACCTACAACATTTTGATGGCCGAGGGCCGGCGCGTGGTCGTCGCCCTTCTGCCCACCGACGGAGATCCCCCCGCATGACCGCCATCATCGGCAAGCCCGCCCCCCAGTTCACGGCGGAAAGCACCATCGGCCCGATCAGTCTCGAGCAATGCCAGGGCCGCGCGGTGATCCTGTATTTCTATCCCAAGGACAACACGCCGGGCTGCACCACCGAAAGCCAGGACTTCCGCGACCTGCACGCCGACTTCCTGGCCGCCAGCGCCGTCGTGATCGGTATTTCGCGCGACTCGATCAAGTCGCACGAGAACTTCAAGACCAAGCACGAGCTTCCTTTCCCTCTCATCTCCGACGCCGACGAAACCGTGTGCAATCTGTACGGTGTCATCAAGCAGAAGAATATGTATGGCAAACAGGTGCGCGGCATCGAACGCAGCACCTTTCTCATCGATGCCTATGGTGTCCTGGTGCAGGAGTGGCGCGGGGTGAAGGTGCCCGGCCACGCCAAGGAAGTGCTCCAGGCCGCAAAAAGCATCGGTTGACCTTCGGGCAACCGTTACAGGTACCGGCTTACACAGGAGACCCACCCTTATGCCGCTTCCGAAGATGCCTACCCGACCGGCAGCCATCCTCAGCTTTCCCACCGGCGAGGCCGCCACGGCCCGGGCCGCCAGGGACGACGAGGACGACATCGCTCCGGTGCAGCCGGAACTCGACGGGATCAAGCCCGCCGTGATCGCCCGCGCCCCGCAGGCCAAGGCGCCCGTGGCGCCCGGCAAGCCCGCGCCGGCCGGCAAACCCGCGCCGCAGCCGCGCGCGGCCAAGACCGCCGGCAAGCGTGCCGGCAAGTCCGGCGCCGACAGCGCCAGCAAGCTTTTCGTGCTGGACACCAATGTCCTGCTGCACGATCCGTCCTCGCTGTTTCGCTTTGAGGAGCACGACATCTTCCTGCCGATGATGACGCTGGAAGAGTTGGACCATCAGAAGAAAGGCATGTCTGAAGTGGCGCGCAACGCGCGCCAGGTCAGCCGTTCGCTGGATTCCCTGGTGCAGGACACGACGCAGCTCGACGCGGGCATAGCCCTGAGCAAGCTCGGCAACAAGGAAGCCACCGGCCGGCTGCTGTTGCAGACCACCGCCATCCACAGCACCCTGCCCTCGGACCTGCCCATGGGCAAGGCCGACAACCAGATCCTGGGCGTGGTGCGCGCCCTGGCCGAAAAGTACCCGCAGCGCGAGGTCGTGCTGGTGTCCAAGGACATCAACATGCGCCTGAAGGCGCGGGCGCTGGGCCTGGCGGCCGAGGACTACTACAACGACCACGTCCTCGAAGACACCGACCTGATGTACTCGGGCGTGATGCCCTTGCCCGAGGACTTCTGGAACCGCCATGGCAAGGATGTCGAGTCCTGGCAACAGGGGGGCACGACCTTCTACCGCATCCGCGGTCCCCTGTGCTCGCAGTTCGTCGTCAACCAGTTCGTGTACTTCGAAGGCCAGATGCCGCTGTACGCGCAGGTGCGCGAAGTCAGCGGCAAGACGGCCGTCCTGGCCACGCTGCGCGACTACACCCATGGCAAGAACAATGTCTGGGGGATCACGGCGCGCAACCGCGAGCAGAACTTCGCCCTCAACCTGCTGATGAACCCGGAATGCGACTTCGTGTCGCTGCTCGGGCAGGCCGGTACCGGCAAGACGCTTCTGGCGCTGGCCGCCGGCATCACCCAGGTGCTGGAGACCAAACGCTACACCGAAATCATCATGACCCGGGTCACGGTTCCGGTGGGCGAGGACATCGGCTTTCTGCCCGGCACGGAAGAAGAAAAAATGTTGCCCTGGATGGGCGCGTTGGAGGACAACCTCGACGTGCTCAACATGGGCGACGGCGAAGGCAGCGGCGATTGGGGCCGCGCGGCGACCATGGACCTCATCCGCTCCCGGATCAAGGTCAAGTCGCTCAATTTCATGCGCGGACGCACCTTCCTGAACAAATACCTCATCATCGACGAGGCGCAGAACCTCACGCCCAAGCAGATGAAGACGCTGGTCACTCGCGCCGGCCCCGGCACCAAGGTGGTCTGCCTGGGCAATATCGCCCAGATCGACACGCCCTACCTCACCGAGGGCAGTTCCGGCCTGACCTTCGTGGTCGACCGCTTCAAGGGCTGGCCGCATGCGGGTCACGTCACGCTGCAGCGCGGCGAGCGCTCGCGGCTGGCCGATTACGCCGGCGACGTGCTCTGACCGCCGCCGCATCCCATCCCGTCCCCGCCTCGCGCGGGGCTTTTTTCTTGCGCGGCGCCTTGCGCGGCACCCTCGCGCCGCGCCGGGGTGTAGCATGAAGGCCTGGCCGTTCTCTTCGCACCTGACTCATGAACACCCCTGTCGGCTTCACCCTGGGCGATGCCGCCGGCATCGGCCCGGAAATCATCGTCAAAGCCTTTGCCCACGGACTGAAGGCGCCCGCCATCGTGTTCGGCGACACGGGCGCGCTGCAGCGCGCCGTGCGGCAGCTGGGCGCGCGCCTGGACGTGCGCCGCATCGCCTCGCCGCGCGAAGCCAGCGGCCGGGCCGATGTCATCGAAGTGGTGCAGGCCGGCGCGGCCCTGCCCGCCAGCCTGCCCCTGGGCCGCGTCAGCGCCGAGGCCGGCCAGGGCGCCTATGACTATCTCTGCCGGGCCATCGATGCCGCCATGGCCGGCGAGATCCGCGCCATCGTCACCGCGCCGCTGAACAAGCACTCCATGCACCTTGCCGGCATCGACCAGCCCGGCCATACCGAAATCCTGGCCGAGCGCTCGGGCACCGAGCACTACGCCATGATGCTGGCCAACGATGAACTGCGCGTGCTGCTGGTGACCATCCACATGGCGCTGGCCGACGTGCCGGCGCGCATCACGCGCCAGGCCGAGTTGCGCGCCATCCGGCTGGCCGAGCGCGCCTGTCGCCAGATGGGCATCGCCCGGCCGCGCGTCGCCGTGGCGGGCCTGAATCCGCACGCCGGCGAAGACGGCAAGTTCGGCCGCGAGGACATCGAGGCGATCGCCCCGGCCATCGCCGATGCGCGCGCCGAGGGCATCGACGCCAGCGGCCCCTGGCCGGGCGACACCATCTTCATGCGCGCGCGGCGCGGCGAGTTCGATATCGTCGTGGCGCAGTATCACGACCAGGGGCTGATCCCGGTCAAATACCTGGGCATCGACCACGGGGTGAACGTGACGGTGGGCCTGCCTTTCGTGCGCACCAGCGTCGATCACGGCACGGCCTTCGATATCGCCGGCCAAGGGGTGGCCGACGCCAGCTCGCTGCTCGTGGCCTTCGACCTGGCGCTGGCGATGACGCCCGGCTGACGGGACGCTGACCGCGGGGCGGCGGGAAAACTGGATCCAGTCCGACTACAATAGCCGCGCTGTCCTGTTTCCACCTCTATCCTATCTATGCGCTTCCTGCCCGATCGCTTTACGCTGCTGCTGATCACGACCGTCATCATTGCAAGTCTTCTGCCCGCTCATGGCCAGGGTATCGAGATTTTCGGGTGGATCACCAACATTGCAGTCGCCCTGCTCTTTTTTCTCCATGGCGCCCGCCTGTCGCGCGATGCCATCGTCGCGGGCATCACGCACTGGCGTCTGCACCTGACGATTTTCTCGGCGACCTTCCTGGTCTTTCCCTTGCTGGGCGTGATCCTGAAGCCGGTGCTCGAACCGCTGGTCACCCCCGAGCTCTACCTGGGCATCCTGTTTCTGTGCTGTCTGCCGGCCACGGTGCAATCGGCCATTGCCTTCACCTCGATGGCGCGCGGCAACGTCCCCGCCGCCGTGTGCAGCGCCTCGGCCTCCAGCCTGTTGGGCATTTTCCTCACGCCGCTGCTGGTGGGCACTGTCGTGGCCAGCGCGGCCGCGGCCCCCATCTCCTTTGACGCGGTGGGCAAGATCATGCTGCAGCTGCTGCTGCCCTTTGTGCTGGGCCAGCTGCTGCGCCCCTGGATAGGCGCCTGGGTGCACAAGCGCAAGTCCATGCTCAAGTGGGTCGACCAAGGCTCCATCCTTCTGGTGGTCTATACCGCCTTTTCCGAGGCGGTCAACGAAGGGCTGTGGCGCAACACGCCGGTGCCCGCGCTGCTCGGCCTGGTCGTGGCCTGCTGCCTCATCCTGGCGCTGGCCCTGGGCGCCTCGCAGCTGCTGGGCAAGGTGTTCAAGTTCAATCTCGAAGACCGCATCACGCTGCTGTTCTGCGGCTCGAAGAAGAGCCTGGCCAGCGGCATCCCCATGGCCCAGGTGATCTTTGCCGGCCAGGCCGTGGGCGCCATCGTGCTGCCGCTGATGCTGTTTCACCAGATCCAGCTCATGGTCTGCGCGGTGCTGGCCGCCCGCTATGCGCGCCGCCCCGAAGAATAAGGCGCGTGGCCCATGAAAAAGCCCAGGCCATGGCCTGGGCTTTTTTTTGTCGGCCGCGCCTCAGTATTGCGGCGCGGCGGTGAAATTGAGAAAGCGCGTGCTCATGCCCTGGAAAGTCAGGCGCACCGTGCCGATGGGGCCGTTACGCTGCTTGCCGATGATGATCTCGGCCGTGCCCTTGTCGGGCGAATCAGGGTTGTAGACCTCGTCGCGGTAGATGAAAAGAATCACGTCGGCGTCCTGTTCGATGGCGCCGGATTCGCGCAGATCGCTCATCACAGGCCGCTTGTTAGGACGCTGCTCCAGGCTGCGGTTGAGCTGCGACAAGGCGATCAGGGGGCAGTTCAGCTCCTTGGCCAGGCCCTTGAGCGAGCGGCTGATTTCCGACACCTCGGTCGCGCGGTTTTCGCCCGCCGAACTGGCCGACATCAGCTGGATATAGTCGATGATGATCAGGCCGAGCTGGCCGCATTGGCGTGCCAGGCGCCGGGCCCGGGCCCGGACTTCCATGGCCGACAGCGCCGGGGTTTCGTCGATATAGACCTGGGCGTCCTGCATGAGCTGCACGGCATGGGTGACGCGCGGCCAGTCATCGGCGATGAGCTTGCCGGTGCGCATGCGGTGCTGATCCAGCATGCCAACCGAACCCAGCATACGCATGGCCAGCTGCACCGCGCCCATTTCCATGGAGAACACCGCCACGGGCAGGCCCTGCTCGATGGCGACGTGTTCGCCGATATTCATCGAGAACGAGGTCTTGCCCATGGACGGACGGCCGGCCACGATGACCAGGTCGCCCGGTTGCAGGCCGGAGGTCATCTTGTCCAGGTCGGTAAAGCCCGTGGGCACCCCGGTCACATCCGATTCGGTATCGCGGTGGTAGAGCTCGTCGATGCGTTCGACCACCTGGGTGAGCAGGGGCTGGATCTCCTGGAAGCCGCCGGAGCCGCGCGCGCCCTCCTGGGCGATCTTGAAGACCTTGGACTCGGCCTCGTCAAGCAGCTGGCGCGCTTCCTTGCCCTGCGGGCTCATGGCGGCGGCCGAGATTTCATCGGCAATGGTGACCAGCTTGCGCAAGGTGGCGCGCTCGGCCACGATCTCGGCGTAGCGGCGGATATTGGCCGCCGACGGCGTGTTATGCGCCAGGGCGTTGAGGTAGGCCAGCCCGCCGACTTCTTCGGATTTGCCGGCGACCACCAGGGATTCATTGACCGTGATGACGTCGGCCGGCCGCGCCAGCCCGATCAGGCGCGCGATGTGCTGCCAGATCAGGCGGTGATCATGCCGGTAGAAGTCTTCCTCGGCCAGCACGTCGGCGATGCGATCCCAGGCCCCGTTGTCCAGCAGCAGGCCGCCGAGCACCGATTGCTCGGCCTCGATGGAATGCGGCGGGACCCGCAGGTATTCAAGTTGGGAATCGGCGGGAGTGTTCATTGCAATACTGACCTCAGGGTGTCGCTGACCTGGAAGAAGGTGCGCACATCGCGCCACGGCAGTTTGCCGCCCAGGGGTTTGAGGATACGGGCCAGGCCACAGATCGGGCGGGCCAGGCGCTTGAGCGCGGCGCGCACGGCCGGATCGGGATTGGCCTCAAAATAAGTCTCTAGGATCAGTTTACCTATGAGTGGGACATGTTCGCGCGGTATTTTGCTCAAGGACACCACCGAGCTCAAGGTCTGGAACACATCGTAGGCCTGGGCCAGCGGCAAGGACAGGGCCGCGCCGATGTTCTCCTCGAAATCGATGCGCCAGAGCTGGCCATCGTCGCGCAGCGTGACATTGCGCACCTGCGCGCCGCCATGCCAAAGCCCCCGCCGATGGAAGGCGGCCAGGTCGGCGGCCAGCATGCGGATCAGTTCCAGGCGACGCGCATCATCGGCGCGGCGCAAAAAGTAAGGCAGGTCATCCCCCACGTGCTCCAGCACCACCAGGCCAGGCTGCTGCCACCACACTTCGGGCACGCGGCAACCCGCCTGCAGCAGGCGCCGCAGGCGTTCTGCCTCGTAGGCCAGGCCGTTGCGCAGCAGGACACTGGGGCGCGGAAACTCGCCCAGGGCCAGCTTGCAGCCGATGGCCAGCATCAGCGCGCGCAGGTAGCGCAGCACGTAGCTGATGCCGCGGCCCAGGCCAGGTTCGCGCCGCTTGACGACGCAACGCTCGCCATCGACGACGACTTCCTTCACCGATGTCACCGCCGCCGCCTCGGGGCCCTCCAGCCAGGCGCGCAGGCCGGGCGGCGCATTGTGATGTAACGGCGTCTGTGTCACGCAATTCCTCGGGATGACTGGGGCGGCGCAAGACCGCGGGGACGATATCAAAGCGTATCAAGAAAAAAGCCGGCACCAGGCCGGCTTTCTTCGTACCGATGCGGGCGGACCGATCAGTTCATCTCGCCTTCGACGAGGATGGTCACATCGACCAGCACGTCGGCGTGCAGGGCGACCTGGACCGGGTACTCGCCGACGGCCTTGAGCTGGCCGTTGGGCAGGCGGACCTGGCCCTTTTCAACACCCTCGAAGCCGGCGGCGCGCAGGCCTTCGGCGATGTCGGCGTTGGTGACCGAACCGAACAGGCGGCCATCGACACCGGCCTTCTGGACGATCTTCAGCTGATAGCCGTTGAGGCGCTCGCCCAGCGCCTGGGCGACGGCCAGCTTCTCGGCCTGGGCCTTTTCCAGTTCGGCGCGGCGGGCCTCGAACTCTTGCAGAGCGGCTTCGGTGGCGCGGCGGGCCTTCTTCTGGGGGATCAGGAAGTTGCGGGCGTAGCCATCACGCACACGCACGACTTCACCGAGGTTGCCCAGGTTGACGACTTTTTCGAGCAGGATAACTTGCATGACGTTGCCCCGGATTAGTTGTGGTTGTCGGTGTAGGGCAACAGGGCCAGGAAGCGCGCGCGCTTGATGGCGGTGTCCAGCTGGCGCTGGTAGATTGCCCGGGTGCCGGTCAAACGAGCCGGAATGATCTTGCCGTTTTCTTGCACGAAGTCGCGCAGGGTGTCGAGATCCTTGTAGTCGATCTCTTCAACACCGGCAGCGGTGAAGCGGCAGAACTTGCGGCGCTTGAACAGCGGGTTCTGCTGGGTGAACTTGCGTTTCTCTTTGCGTTTTCCGAAGAAAGCCATGATATGTGCCTCTTAGTTTGTTTGGGACAGATCCAGCCATGGATCCTGTCGCCGTAATCTATGCCGGGCCGGGGCCAAGCGACTCAAGCAAGCATGGGATCGACCCCGGCGCTGCCGCCCGTTTTACGGGCGCGCTGCAAATGCAGCTTCAGCTTGACCGAATCTTTGCGGGCCGGGGCCAGAAAGCCCTCCACCTGCATCTCGGTCCCCAGTGCGATGCCTGCCAACATCTGCGCCAGATCCCCCAGGGCAACCGCGTGTATCGTCAGCTCGACCCGGCGCGGATGTCCCGCCTCGGTGACTTCGGACTCATGGCCCAGGAGCATTTCCAGGGCCGCCACTCCTGCCGGAGTATGGCGCAGCGGCTCGCATTCAAGAACGCGGACGCTGAGTTGCAGTTGATTCATGGGGTGGGCGATGTCGCCTGCTTGTATCGCTTGCCGGTTACTGCCTAACCGACCCTGCGATTCTGTACCGACTCTTACTCAGCCTGGGCAGCGGCGGCTTCAGCCGACGCCTTGCGGGCTTCTTCACGCTCGACCGACTTCATCATGATCGAGGCGCCAGCAGGGGCCTTCTTGGTCTTGATGACCAGGTGGCGCAGCACGGCGTCGTTGTAGCGGAAGGAATGCTCCAGCTCGTCCAGGGTGGCTTGGTTGCACTCGATGTTCATGCAAACATAGTGTGCCTTGACCAGCTTCTGGATCGGGTAGGCCAGTTGGCGGCGACCCCAGTCTTCCAGGCGATGCACCGAGCCGTTCTGGCCGGTGACAAGCGATTGGTAGCGTTCGACCATGGCGGGCACTTGCTCGCTTTGATCGGGGTGAACGATGAACACTACTTCGTAGTGGCGCATGTATTACTCCTTGTGGATGTCTTCGCGGGAAACATGTAAACCCGCAGAAGGGTCAGCCCGCCATCGAAATGGAGCGAGCAAGAAAGCTCTCGATTATCGCCCATGGAGCGGACAGATGCAAGCGCCATCCCATGGCGGGGCCTGCCGCCCAGCGCGGGCCAGTATTTGGGGACGGACATAGGCCCCGGACGGCCGACGGCACCCCGGGTCTTGCAGGAAAGTGAAACGGCCGCGTGGAACACGCGGCCGCCTTTTTATCGCGAGCGCCGGGCAGCAAGCGGGCCCGGCAAAGGGCCGGACCAACCGCCCGGGGACTCAGCCCTCGACCACGGCATAGGCCGAATGGTTATGGATGGACTCGAAGTTCTCGGCTTCGACACAGAAGCGCGCCACCGAGGGGTGGGCCTTCAGGCGGGCGGCGACATCGCGCACCAGGTCTTCGACGAACTTGGGATTGTCGTAGGCGCGTTCGGTGACGTATTTTTCGTCCGGGCGCTTGAGCAGGCCCCACAGCTCGCAGGAGCCTTCATCCTCGACCAGGCGGATGATGGCATCCATGGCGACCTCGCCCTCCAGGATGGCCGAGACCGTCACGTGCGAGCGCTGGTTATGCGCGCCGTACTCGGAGATGGCCTTGGAACAAGGGCACAGGCTGGTCACCGGCACCAGCACGCGCAGCTCGAACTCGACCTGGTCGCCGGCGGCGCGCGCCGTCCAGGTGACTTCGTAGTCGAGCAGGCTCTGCACGCCGGAGACCGGGGCGGACTTGTTGATGAAATACGGGAAGGAGGCGGTCAGGTCGCCACGCTCGGCATGCAGCAGCGGCAGCATGTCGCGCGCCATCTGCGCGAACAGGGCGGGCGTCATGGGCGTGCTGCGGTACTGCTCCAGCAGCGCCACGAAACGGGACATATGCGTCCCCTTTTCTTCGGCGGGCAGCGCCACCGTCAGCGTCCAGTTGGCCACCGTGGGCTGGGACGAGCCGTCGCCAGCGACGACCAGCATCGGGTGGCGCACGCCGCGGATACCCACACGTTGAATCGGGATATGGCGCGTGTCCGCCGAGCTCTGGACGTCGGGCATCACGATGGCGGGATCGATCGGGGAATTCATGTCGCTTACCTATCAGGGCATGGGATACAGCCATCCCTGGAATTAAGAACCGGAGGGGCATTATCGCCCAAACTGCCGGCCCGGGCCGGGAAAACCCTTTTAGTCGTGTGTGGACCGGACGAAACGCAGTGTTCCGCCTGGAATAAAGCGCCGGCTCATTGGCAATGCAGCAGCGCGCTGAAGCGCTCGCGCACCGAACGTTCGATGCCGACGGCATCCAGGCCCAGGCCGGCCAGCAGCGCGGCCTGGTCGCCGTGATCGATGAACTCGTCGGGCAGGCCCAGCTGCAGAACCGGCAGCGTCAGCCCCATGTCGTTCAGGGCTTCGGTCACGGCGCTGCCCGCGCCGCCCATGACCGCGGCCTCCTCGATCGTGACCAGCGCATCGTGGCCGGCGGCCAGCTCGCGCAGCAATTCGCGGTCCAGCGGTTTGACAAAACGCATGTCGGCCACGGTGGCATCCAGCTTTTCGGCCGCCGCCAGGGCGGCCGGCACCAGGGTGCCGAAGCCCAGTATGGCGATCTTGCGGCCACGGCGGCGCACCACGCCCTTGCCCAGCGGCACGGTGTCCAAGCCCGTGGCGACCTCGGCGCCGCGGCCCGCGCCGCGCGGGTAGCGCACGGAGGCCGGCCCCGGATAGGCATAACAGGTCGACAGCAACAGGCGCGCTTCGTTCTCGTCGGAGGGCGTGGCCACCACCATGTTGGGCACGCAGCGCAGGAAGGCGATGTCGTAGTTGCCGGCATGGGTGGCGCCGTCGGCGCCCACCAGCCCGGCGCGATCCAGGGCGAAGGTAACATCGAGGTTCTGCAGCGCCACGTCGTGGATCAGCTGGTCGTAGCCGCGCTGCAAAAAGGTGGAGTAGATCGCCACCACGGGTTTCTGCCCCTCGCAGGCCAGGCCGGCGGCAAAGGTGACCGCATGCTGCTCGGCGATGCCGACATCGAAATAGCGGGTCGGGAAGCGTTTTTCGAATTCGACCAGGCCGCTGCCCTCGCGCATGGCCGGGGTAATGCCCACCAGCCGGACGTCGGCCTGCGCCTGGTCGCACAGCCACTGGCCGAACACCTGGGTGAAGGTCTTCTTGGCGGGCGTCTTGGCTTTCTGGATGCCCACGGCCGGGTCGAACTTGCCGGGGCCGTGATACAGCACCGGGTCGGCCTCGGCCAGTTTGTAGCCCTGCCCCTTGCGCGTGACCACATGCAGGAATTGCAGGCCCTGCAGGGCCTTGAGGTTCTGCAGGGTGGGCACCAGGGCGTCGAGGTCGTGGCCGTCGATGGGGCCGACATAGTTGAAGCCGAACTCTTCGAACAGCGTGGCTGGCGTGATCATGCCCTTGGCGTGCTCTTCGAGACGGCGCGCCAGCTCGAGGACCGGAGGCACGTGCTGCAGCACCGCGCGGCCGACGTTCTTGGCCGCGGCATAGAAGCGGCCCGACATCAGGCGCGCCAGGTAGCGGTTCAGGGCGCCGACCGGCGGCGAGATCGACATGTCGTTGTCGTTCAGGATCACCAGCAGGTTGACATTGGGCGTGACGCCGGCGTTGTTCATGGCCTCGAAAGCCATGCCGGCCGACATCGCGCCATCGCCGATCACGGCGATGTGCTGGCGCGCCACGCCGGCATTGCGCGAGGCCACGGCCATGCCCAGCGCCGCCGAGATCGAGGTCGAGGAATGGGCCGTGCCGAAGGCGTCGTACTCGGATTCGCTGCGCTTGGGAAAGCCCGAGATGCCGCCCTGCTGGCGCAGCTGCGCCATGCCCTCGCGGCGGCCGGTCAGGATTTTGTGCGGATAGGATTGATGGCCCACGTCCCAGACGATGCGGTCATGAGGCGTGTCGAAGACATAGTGCAAGGCCAGCGTGAGCTCGACCGTGCCCAGGTTGGACGACAGGTGACCGCCCGTCTTGGAGACCGATTCCAGCACGAAAGCCCGCAGCTCATCGGCGATGGGCTTGAGATCGCGCCAATCCAGTTTGCGCAGGTCGGCCGGCGAATGAATGCGGTCCAGGTGTTCTGTCGTCGTCATTTGAAGCTTGAGTGGTTATCCGCGCCATCCGGCGCCGCGGTGTTCAACGATCGCGTAGCACAATGAAATCAGCGAGCTGGGCCAGCCGCGCGCCCGAGTCGCCCAGGGGCCCCAAGGCCAAGTGGGCGGCCCGGCGCAGCTCTTCGGCCAGTTCGCGCGCCTGGTCCAGGCCCAGGAGCGACACATAGGTGGGTTTGTTCTCGACGGCGTCCTTGCCCGGCGTCTTGCCCAGGCGGGCGCTGTCGGCCGTCACATCCAGGATGTCGTCCACGACCTGGAAGGCCAGGCCCATGGCCTGGGCATAGCTGTCCAGCGCCTGGCGCGCCGACGAGCTGGCGCCGGCCACGATGCCGCCCAGCGTCACGCTGGCGGCCAGCATGGCGCCGGTCTTCATGCTGTGCATGGTCTGCAATTCGTCGCGGCTGAGCGTCTTGCCCACGCTGTGCAGGTCAATGGCCTGGCCGCCCGCCATGCCCAGGCTGCCGGCCGCTCGGGCCAGCACCTGGGTGGCCTGGACCACGAGCGCGGGCGCGATGGGCATGCCGGCCAGCAGTTCGAAAGCCAGGGGCTGCAAGGCGTCGCCGGCCAGCATGGCCGTGGCTTCGTCGAATTGCACATGCGTGGTCGGACGGCCGCGGCGCAGCGTGTCATCGTCCATGCAGGGCAGGTCGTCGTGCACCAGCGAGTAGGCGTGGATCAGTTCGACCGCGGCCGCCGCGCGGTCCATGGAGGCCTCGATGGCCAGCACGCTGCCATTGACCGGGCAGGCCTGCCCGGCCGCATAGACCAGGGCCGCGCGCACACGCTTGCCGCCGCCCAGGACGGCATAGCGCATGGCCTCATGCAGGCGCGCGGGCGCAGCGTCGGCCGCGGGCATCAGTTCTTCGAGTACCTGCTCGATATGGTCGGCGCGTTCGCGCAGCCAATCGGCACAGGCGAGATGGGGTTGCTTCATCCGAGGCTCTATTCGTCGTCCAGGGCGCCCGGCTGCAAGGGGCGCAGCAATTCACCTTCGAGCACCTTGACCTGCTGCTCGGCCTGCGACAGCCGTTCCTGGCAGATACGGGTGAGCTCCACGCCGCGCCGGTAGGCCGCCAGCGACTGCTCCAGCGGCAGCGAGCCGTTTTCCATGGCCTGCACCAGGGCCTCCAGCTCGGCCAGGGCGGTTTCGAAATCTTGGGGCAGAGGTGATGAGGCCAAGCGGGTCTCCGGGACGGCGCGGGAAGGATTGATCGGGCAATCCTGAATTGTACGAGATAGCGTAATGCCTCGCGTCAGCCGCCGCTAAGCCGTCCTGCGATCCGTTTGAGGGCCGGGGCCACGCGCTCGCGCAGCACGGCCTCGGGCAGCAAGGCGGCCGGGCCGCCGCAGCTCAGCACGAACAGGCCCTCCCCGGTCAAGGCGCTGAATGCGATGGCCGCGGCATTGATGCCGGACTGCCATTGCCCGATGGCAAAGCAACAGCCGGTGGCCTCGCGGTCGCGCACCGCTTCGTCCACCACCCGCGCCGCGATGCCCGCGCCAGCAGCCAGCGTCTGGCGTGCCGGCGCCTCCAGCGCCGCCAGATAGGCCCGGCCCATGGCCGTGTCCAGGCTGGCCCGATAACCGACGGGCAAGCGCAGGTAGAGCGCCGAGGAACCATGGATGGCTTCGACATAGACCATGGCGTCGCCATCGAACGTGCCCAGCGCCACGGCCGCGCCGGTCTCCGCGGCCAGCGCGGTCATGTCGGCCTTGGCCAGATCGCGGATGGCCAGCCCGGCCAGCAGCCCGAAGCCCAGCGCCAGCGCGGCATGGCCGGGCGAGTATTTGCCGGTATCCGCGTGATACCGCAGATAACCGAGCTCGGTCAGCGTGAAAGTGATGCGGCTGATCGTCGGCTTGGGCAACCCGGTCAGGCGGGCCAGCTCCTGGTTGCCCAGGGTTTGCGGCCCCAGCCGGAAACAGCGCAGCACATCCAGGCCGCGCGCCAGCGCGGTGATGAAGTCGGGCGAGTCGGCCCCGGCCCCGCCGGCTTGCCGTTTGCGCCGCGCCGGGCCTGAGGTGTCGGAAATTGGTTGCATTTCGGGCCGTGGGTTTTTATATTTGAATTTCGAATTACAAAATTAAATTCCGTATATCGGAATTTATAACATTCCGGCTTCAAGCGAAAGCCCTCTGGTATCAAGGGAAAAATCATGTTCCGTCGCACCTTCAATTTCTGCCTGGCCGCCCTGCTGGCCGGCGCCGCCTGCGCCCCAGCCCTGGCCGACACCTATCCCAGCCGTCCCATCAAGGTCATTTCGCCCTTCCCGGCCGGCGGCGCCACCGACGTCCTGACCCGCATCCTGGCCGAGCGCATGGGCAAGGACCTGAACCAAAGCCTGATCGTCGAAAACAAGGCCGGCGCGGGCACCACCATCGGCGCGGCCTATGTCTCGCGCGAACAGCCCGACGGCTACACTATCCTGATGGCGACCAACTCCACCCTGGTCACCAACCGCTTCCTATACAAATCCCTGCCCTACGATCCCGATGGCTTCGCCCCCATCGGCATGGTCGGCATCGGGCCCCTGGTGCTGTTGTCCAGCCCGAAACAGCCCTTCAAGAACACCGGCGAACTGGTGGCCTATGCCAAGCAGCATCCCGGCAAGCTGACTTTCGCCAGCTTCGGCCCGGGCACGTCCTCGCACCTGGCCGGCGAACTATTCAAGGAGCAGGCGGGCGTGGACATCCTGCACGTGCCGTTCAAGGGAGCGACCCAGGCCCTGCCCGCGCTCATCAGCGGCGACGTGGACATCTTCTTCGACATGGTGGCCACCGGCATGCCGCAGGCCAAGGCGGGCAAGATCCATGTCTTCGGCATCACCAGCAAGACTCGCCTGCCTTCCGAGGCGCAATTGCCCACCCTGGCCGAAGAGGGCTACCCCAAGTTCGACATGAGCGCCTGGTTCAGCTTCGTGGCGCCCAAGGGCACGCCGCCCGAGGTGCTGGCGCGCCTGCAGCAAGCCCTGCAGAACACGCTCAAGGACGAAACCGTGCGCGCCAAGATGCTGGACATGGGCATCGACCCGCGCTCGGGCCGCGCCGACGAACTGCTGGCCCAGATCGCCAGCGAGCAGCCCATCATCCAGCAACTGGTCAAGCAGGCCAATGTGGCCCTGCAATAAGGCCCTGTTTTTGCAACAAACTCTTCCGGGCGCACGGGCCGCCTCCGGCAGGCGGCTCACCCCGGCACACACCCCTTAACCGGTCGATACAGGGACGGACGGACGCGCTGATAAGGTGATGACAATGGCGTCGTCGGGCGCCTCACCCCTACCGGAGCGCCATGTCCCCTGCCCGTTTCGAACGGTTGGACGCGGCGCGCTGGCTGGCCGCTTTCGCCGTGGTCATGCTGCACAGCGCCGCGCAAACCGTATCCGATCCCGCCATCTATGCCAGCCAGGGCTGGCTGGTCGCCAACCTGTATGACTCGGCCGTGCGCTGGTGCGTGCCCGTTTTCGTGATGATCAGCGGCGCCCTGCTGCTGGATCCGCGGCGCAGCCTGCCCCCGCGCGAGTTCTACCAGCGGCGCCTGGCGCGCATCCAGGCGCCGCTCGTTTTCTGGACCCTGTTCTACCTGCTGTGGACCACGACGCTGGCGCGCTGGGACGCGGGCTATTTCGATTTTTCCTTCTGGCCGCGCAAAGTGGCCGAGGGCCGGCCCTACTATCACCTCTGGTATCTGTACATGATCGTGGGCCTGTATCTGTTCGCGCCCGTGGTGCGGCTGCTCTACGCGCGCAGCAGCGTGGCCGGCCGCAAGCTCTGGGTCGTGGGCATCCTGGGCGTGGCCATCCTGGATACGCTCTATCGCCAGGCCTTGGACGCGGCGCCGGGGTTTTTCCTGACCTGGTTCCTGCCCTACCTGGGGTACTTCATCGCCGGGCGCATGATTTTCGAGGGCGAGTGGCGGATTCCGCGGCCCGGGCTGCTGCTGCTGGCCGGCATCGCCCTCACGGCGGGCGGTGTGGCCTGGCTGTCGAACGCCCAGGCCCTGAACCTGTATTTCTACGATTACTTCAGCCTGACCGTGCCGCTGATGTCGCTGGCGGCCTTCCAGTGGTTCGTGGATACGCCGGCCTTGCCCCGGCTGCCGGCGCTGGCCCCGCTGACCTTCGGGGTCTACCTGGTCCATCCGGTGCTCCTGGACCTGGCGCAACGCGCCGGCCTGGCGGCCCGCGATACCGGGGCGGCCTGGCGCCTGCCGCTGGTGGCGATACTGGTGTTCTGCCTGTCGGCCGCCATGGTCTGGGCCTTGCGGCAACATCGACTTACGCGCCGGCTGGTTTGATCCCCCCTGGCTTGGGGATGGGGTACAATTCTCCGTTTGGGATCGGCCAGTCCGATTTTTCTTCGCGCCAGCACGGACTGAGGGCTAAACAAGGAATGCCTTCCCCCGTCCTGGCTTTTTCATCCGAGCGGAGGGAATCATGACCGACATTGGTCGGATGGCACATGTCGTGCCAGCTCGCACCCAGCTTCCGGTAAGCGCCTATTTCGACGAAGCCCGCTTTGCGCGCGAGCAAGAACTCATTTTCAAGCAATCCTCCTTGTATGTCGGCCACGAAAAGCTCGTGCCCGAGATCGGGGATTGGCGTACCCTGGTTCAGGAGAACGGAGGGCGCGTTCTGGTTCGCAACCAGAACGGCGTAGAACTCATCTCAAATGTCTGCCGCCACCGCCAGGCCTTGATGCTGGGCGGCGAAACCGGCAACGTCAGCGGCAACGTCAACACCAGCGGCTCCCTGCAAGGCACCGGCGGCAACATCGTCTGCCCGCTGCACCGCTGGACCTACAACAATCGCGGCGAATTGCTGGGCGCCCCCCAGTTCGATGCCACGCCCTGCATGAATCTGCAGCGCTTTCGCCTGCGCGATTGCCATGGCCTGCTGTTCGAAGGCCCGCGCGACCCTGCCGCCGACATGGCGCCGCTATTCGCGCGACCCGAGTTCGACTTCGGCGACTATGTGCTCGACCACGTCGAGGTGCATCAGTGCAACTACAACTGGAAGACCTTCATCGAGGTCTATCTGGAGGACTACCACGTCGGGCCGTTCCATCCCGGCCTGGGGCGCTTTGTCACCTGCGATGACCTGAGCTGGGAGTTCAACGACTGGTACAGCCTGCAAAAGGTGGGTGTGCACCAGGCGCTGGCCCAGCCGGGCTCGGACGTCTATCGCCAGTGGCACGACCGCCTGCTGGCTTTCCGCGCCGGCCAGGCGCCCGACTTCGGCGCCGTGTGGGTCACCTACTTCCCGACCCATATGATCGAGCTCTACCCGCACGTCGTGGTCCTGTCCACGCTCTACCCCAAGAGCCCACAGGAAACCGTCAACGTGGTCGAGTTCTACTATCCCGAGGAGATCGTCGCCTTCGAGCGCGAATTCGTCGAAGCGCAGCGCGCGGCCTATATGGAGACGGCGGTCGAGGATGACGAAATCGCCGAACGCATGGACGCCGGCCGCCGAGCCCTGATGGAGCGCGGCGTCAACGAAGCCGGCCCCTACCAGTCCCCCATGGAAGACGGCATGCAGCACTTCCATGAATGGTACCGCCGCATCATGGACGAGCAAGGCGGCTGATCCCTGCCCGCCCCACCAGCCCGGCTTCGGCCGGGCTTTTTTCTGCCCGCCCGGCCGGCGAGACGGTTTTTATATCTGTCATCAAACGGTCAAGAGCCTTTGGTCTACTGATCCTCCCTTCTGGCGCGCGGATCAACCGGGGAGACTGCCATGCCCTTGAGCCTCTACGATATCGAACAAGTATTCCTTGAGCGCGGCCATCGTATCTATGACGGCGAACCCGTCAGCCATCTCAAGCACGCCCTGCAGACCGCCACGCTGGCCGAGCAGGCCGGCGCCTCGGCCCATCTGGTGACAGCCTGCCTGCTGCACGACCTCGGCCATCTCATCGCCGACCATCCCGAGACGCCCACGCTGCGCGGCGTGGACGACAAGCACCAGTACTTCGTGCTGCCCTTTCTGCGCGGGCTGTTCGGCGCCCGCGTGCTCGACCCCATCCGCCTGCACGTGGAAGCCAAGCGTTATCTCTGCTATGTCGAGCCCGATTACGCCCTGATGCTGTCCGAGGATTCGCGGCGCAGCCTCAATCTGCAGGGCGGCAGCTTCGATGCCGGGCAGGCCATGGATTTCGCCGCCCTGCCGGGAGCGCCCGACGCCATACGCCTGCGCCGCTGGGATGACCTGGCCAAGTCCCCCAACATGACGACCGGCTCGCTGGCCCATTTTCTCGAACTGGCCTCGAGCGTGTCCGAGCGCCCCCGGCTGATCGCCGCCTGACGCGCCCCAAAGAAAACGGCCCCTCGGGGCCGTCGTCATGGCGCGGGCCTCAGCCCCTGGCGACCGGCCGCGCCGGGTCGGCGCACCACTCGCTCCAGGAGCCCGGATACAGGCGCGAACCGCCCAGGCCGGCAATCTCCATGGCCAGCAGATTGTGGCAGGCGGTGATGCCCGAACCACATTGATGCACGATGGCTTGCGGTGCGCGGCCGTCCAGCAAGGCGCTGAATTCGGCGCGCAGCTGCGCGGCATCCTTGAAGCGCCCCTCGGGGGTCAGGTTTTCGACGTTGGGGCGGTTCAGCGCGCCAGGGATGTGCCCGGCGACCGGGTCCATGGGCTCGACCTCGCCGCGATAGCGGTTGGCCGCGCGCGCGTCGATCACGGTAAAGGCCTGCGTGGGGATGTTTTGCAGCACGGCCTGGGCGTCCACGGCGCCGCCCAGCGGCTCGGCCGCCTGCACGCCGGGCAGGGGCGCCAACGACACCGCGGCGCCGCTTTCGGTGGGCTGGCCGGCGGCCGTCCAGGCCTGCCAGCCGCCATCGAGCACGGCCACGCGCTCATGGCCTATCCAGCGCAGCATCCACCACAGGTGGGCGGCGTACATGCCGCCGCTGGCGTCATAGGCCACCACCAGCGTGGCGGGCTTGATGCCATGCGCGGCCATCAGGCCGGCGACAAGATTGCGATCCGGCAAGGGGTGGCGGCCATTCTTGCCCGTGCGCGCGGCGGACAGCTCGGTTTCGTGGTTCAGGTAGCGCGCGCCGGGAATATGCGCCTGCTCGTAGGCGCGCGGGCCGACGGCATGATCCATCAGGTCGTGGCGCACATCGAAAACCCGCAAGTCGGACTCGCCCAGCCGGGCGGCCAGGTCGGCAACGGAAATCAAGGTCATGGTCATTGAGGCTTCCTCTACAACAGGCCGCAGAACGTCAGCCCTGCGCCGGATCCCGCATGGTACGCCAAACCGACAGCAGGCCGGCGGCGATGATCAGGCCCATGCCGGCCCAGGCCAGGCTGTCGAGCATGTCGCCCCAGACGCCGACGCCGATGAAGGCGGCGAAGATAATGGTGGTGTACTGGAGCGCCGCCGTCAGCAGGGCTGAACCGTGGCCGAAGGCGCGCGTCATGGCGAGCTGGCCGAACAGGCCGGCGGTGCCCACGCCCACCAGGGCAAAGTATCCCATCAGATCGGCGCTGCCCCAACCCTGCAGGGCCAGACCGGCCACACTGCTCAGGCAGACCGCCAGCGAGAAAAACAGCACCGTGCGCCACTCCGGCTCGCCCACCCGCCCCAGCTGGCGGATCTGCATCATGGCGATGGCCGACAGGGCGCCGGCCAGCAGCCCCAGCAGCGCGGCCAGCCATTGATCGTCGTTGATGCTGGGCCGCAACACGGCGATGACGCCCAGGAAACCCAGCGCCACGGCCACGATGCGCACCAGGTCGCGCTGCGCCCCGCCCCAGCCCAGCATCCAGCAGGCGATGAACAGCGGCGCGGTGTAGTTCAGGCTGGTGGCCGTGGCCAGCGGCAAATGGGAGATGGCATAAAAGCCCAGCCACATGGAGGTCACGCCCGACAGATTGCGCCAGACGTGCAGGCGCCAGGAATTGGGCACGATGGACTGGCGCGCCGCGCGGGCCCAGATCAGCAACAGGATGATGGACGGCAGCCCGCGGAACAGGACGACCTGGGCCAGGGAGGCGCCGTGCTCAGCCGACAGCTTCACGAACGAACCCATGATGGCGAACATGACAGATGCCAACAACATCCAGAGAGCCTGCATGGGAGCCTGAATAAGGAAAAAACAAGAGGGAATATAGGGGAAAGCGATACTATACTCCCCATCCCGCGCCCCTACCTGGCGGCCGGGCGCCCCTTGGGGAACCGACCAGCACGGGGCTGGTCAAACCGGGGCCTAAAAATCGTTTTCCCGCTCGCAGAGGAAACCCAATCGAATGAAACGCGTCATCCTGTTCCTGATCACCAACCTGGCCGTGATGCTGGTGCTGTCCGCCACTTTGCGCATCCTGGGCCTGGATCGCTACATCACGGCTCAGGGCCTGAATGTCAATGCCCTGCTGGTGTTCTCGGTCGTCGTGGGCTTCACGGGGTCCATCATCTCGCTGCTGATCAGCAAGCCCATGGCCAAGTTCAGCACCGGGGCCCAGGTCATCGACCCGAACGCCCCGCGCAACCAGCGCGAAGCCTGGCTGCTGGACACGGTCTACCAGCTGGCCGACCGTGCCGGCATCGGCCGGCCCGAAGTCGCCATCTATGAGGGCGCGCCCAATGCCTTCGCCACGGGCGCCTTCAAGAACGACGCCCTGGTGGCCGTCTCCACGGGCCTGCTCGAGAGCATGAGCGAAGAAGAAGTCGCCGCCGTGCTGGGTCACGAGGTCGCCCACGTCGCCAATGGCGACATGGTCACCCTCACCCTGATCCAGGGGGTCGTCAACACCTTCGTGGTCTTCCTGGCGCGCGTGGTCGGTTATTTCGTCGACCGCACCATCTTCCGCACCGAGCGCGGCATCGGGCCGGGCTTCTACATCACCGTGATCGTCTGTGAGATCGTGTTCGGCGTGCTGGCTTCCATCATCGTGGCTTGGTTCTCGCGCCAGCGCGAATACCGCGCCGATGCCGGTTCCGCCCAGCTGCTCGGCGCGCGCGAGCCCATGATCCATGCCCTGGCCCGCCTGGGCGGCGTGCAGCCCGGCGAACTGCCCAAGTCCTTCCAGGCCTCGGGTATCGCGGGCGCCGGCGCGATCTCGGCGCTGTTCTCCTCGCACCCGCCCATCCCCGCCCGCATCGCGGCCCTGCAGCAGATGCGCGTGTCCTGAAGCACAAAAACCCGGCCGCAGGCCGGGTTTTTGTTTGGGCGGCATGGGCGGCTTGCGCCGGCCCATGGGCCCGGGCTGTCGGCCAGGCGCTCAGTCCAGCGTGAGGATGGTGGCGCCGGTGGTCTTGCGGCCGGCCAGGGCGGCCTGGGCCTCGCCAGCCCGCTCCAGGCTGTAGCGCTGGTCGATACGGACCTTGATCTTCTTCTTTTGCACCAGGCCGAAGAGTTCGTCAGCGGCGGCCTTGAGCTTTTCGGGGGTGTTGACATGCACCGCGAGCGAAGGCCGGGTGACGTACAGGCAGCCCTTCTGGTTGAGGATGCCGAGGTTCACGCCCGTGACGGGACCGGAAGCATTGCCGAAGCTCACCATCAGGCCGCGCGGTTCGATGCAGTCCAGCGAGGTCTCCCAGGTGTCCTTGCCCACGCCGTCATAGACCACGGGCACTTTTTTGCCGCCCGTCAGTTCGAGCAGCCGTTCGGCCACGTTCTCGCGCGAGTAGTCGATGGTTTCCCAGGCGCCGTTGGCGCGCGCCAGCTCGGCCTTCTCCGGGCTGGAGACCGTGCCGATCAGCTTGACGCCCAGGGCCTTGGCCCACTGGCAGGCGATCAGGCCCACACCGCCGGCCGCGGCGTGGAACAGGATGGTCTCGCCGCCCTGCAGGCGGTAGGTCTGGCGGAACAGGTACTGGACCGTCAGGCCCTTGAGCATCAGGGCGGCCGCGTCTTCGAAGCTCACGCCCTTGGGCAGCTTGACGACCTGGGCGGCCGGCACGTTGCGCGCCTGCGCATAGGCGCCCAGCGGGCTTTGGCCATAGGCCACCCGATCTCCCACCTTAAGGTGCCTGACCTCGGCCCCGACGGCCTCGACCACCCCGGCGCCCTCGAAACCCAGGCCATGCGGCAGGGGATGGGGATACAGGCCGGTGCGGTAATAGATGTCGATGAAGTTCAGCCCGGCCGCGTGCTGGCGGATGGTGACTTCATTGGCGGCGGGCGGCGCGACCTCCACCTCCACGACCTTCAGGACCTCGGGGCCGCCGTGCTGTTCAATACGGACCGCCTTGACGAGCTTGCTGGCCATGCTGGCCTCCTTTCTGAATTTGACGATAAGGCAAAACAACCTGCCGGCCGCGCTAGCCCGCCTTCACGGGGCGCCTGCCGGTCAGGACAAAAACCCCTGCCAGCACCAGCGCCGTGCCGGCCAGCTGCCAGACCGTGATCGGCTCGGACAGCAGCCAAGCCGCCAGGAACAGCACCGAGACCGGCCCCAGCATGCCCAGCAGGGAGGCCGTGGGCGCCCCCACCAGCGCGACCGCCCACATCATCATGAAGACAGGCAGCACCGTGTTGAGAGTGGCGTGGATCAGGGAATAACCATAGACGCCGGCCGGCTGCAGCAACACCGACGGCGGGTGCACCACGAAAAACTGGATCACGCAGGCCACGCAGGACACCAGCATGGCATAGGCCACCAGCCGCGTCGCGCCCACCCGCTTGACCAGTTCCCCGGAGCAAATCAGGTAAACAGAATAGCTCAGGGCCGAAGCGAAGACGAACAAAGACCCTTTGACGACATCGGAACCGCCGCCGGTCTCCGACAGGTCGTGGGCAAAGACCAGCACCACGCCCGCGTAGGAGAGGATCATGGCCCACAGCTGGCGCCGCGTGATCGGACGCTTCAGCCACCAGGCCGACAGCAGCACCACCAGCGACGGCGACAAGAACAGGATCAGCCGCTCCAGGCTGGCGCTCACGTAGCGCAGCCCCAGGAAATCGAGAAAACTCGACAAGTAATAACCGATGAGCCCGAGCACGCAGATCTGGATTCTTTCCTTGGCCGTCAGCGTCACGATCTGGCCGCGCGCCGCGCGCCGGGACTCCCACCAGGCGACAGCGGCGAAAAACGGCATGGCGAACAGCATGCGGAAAGCGATCAGCGTCACCGCGTCGATGCCATATCGATAGGTGAACTTGACCACCACCGCCTTGGCGGAGAACAGGATGGCGCCCAGCCCGGCCAAAAAATAGCCCGCCAGGATTTGCGTCTGGCGGGAGGCGGCAAAATGCTCGGAAATGCGATTCATGCGATGATTTTAGTTTGCCCGTGCGCCAAACGCGCGCCTACCCCGCGATTTTTGACGCCCGCCATCGATCCGGGCCGCGAGCCCGGCTCAATCGACCCATCGCCGATACACCATGACCCGCCAGCGAGCCCTCGTTTATATCCATTTTGCCGCCGTGCTTTTCGGCCTGACCGGCGTCTTCGGCGAGCTCATCCAGGCCAGCGCGGCCGTCATCACGCTGGGCCGCGCCCTGTTCGCGGTGGCCTCCCTGGCCTTCTTTGCCCGTATCCAGCGCCGCCCGCTGCTGGGCATGCTCACCCCCGCCCAGTTGTTCGTCCTGGTGGTCGCCGGCGCCCTCCTGGCCCTGCACTGGGTGACGTTTTTCATTTCGGTCAAGGTGGGCGGCATCGCCATCGCCACCCTGGGCTTTGCCAGTTTCCCGGCCTTCATCACGCTGTTTGAAGGCCTGCTGTTCCGTGAAAAAGTGCGTACCGCCGAATGGCTGGTGCTGGCGCTGGTCACCGCCGGCCTGGTGCTGGTCACCCCGTCCTTCGACTTCGCCGACCAGGGCACGGTGGGCCTGGCCTGGGGATTGCTGTCGGGGCTGTCCTTCGCCCTGCTGGCCCTGACCAACCGCCGCGCCGCCTCGGGCATGGACCCCATGCAGGTGGCCTGCTGGCAAAACGCCATCGTCTCCCTCATCGTGCTGCCCTTCGCGGTCGACCAGTTGCCGGCCCTGGCCGCCGTGGACTGGCTGTGGGTGGCCCTGCTGGGCGTATTCTGCACCGGCCTGTCGCACTACCTTTTCGTCTCCTCGCTGACCCGGCTCAACGCCCGCAGCGCCGGCCTGGTGATCGCGCTGGAACCGGTCTATGCCATCGGCTTTGCCTGGGTGCTGTTTGCCCAGGAGCCCAGCTTGCGCATGCTGGCCGGCGCCGCGCTCATCGTGGCGGCCATCGTCTGGTCGGGCCTGCGCAAGACCGCGCACTGACCCCGGATATACCGCCTTGACAATAATTGACTAGGCAGTAAAATCCTGCCTCATGAGTTCGTCCAAGCCTGACCCCGCCGCCCCCAGCAACGTCCATTACCGCGCCGACAAGATCGCGATGAGCGAGGATAATTGCGGGTTCCTGATCAAGCTGGTGCACCAGTCGCTCAACCGCATGCTGGACCAGGAGATGGCCCCGCTGGACCTGACGGCCATGCAATGGCGTCCGCTGGCGCTCCTGGAGCGCGGCCGCGCCGATACCTCGGCCGAGCTGGCGCGCATCATTGGCGTGGACACCGGCGCCATGACCCGCACCCTCGACAGACTGGAGAGCAAAGGGCTGCTGCGCCGCGCGCGCAGCAGCGAGGACCGCCGCGTGGTCAAGCTGGAGCTGACCGAGACGGGCCTGGCCAAGGCGCGCGAGATCCCCACCTATATTGCCAAGGCCCTCAATACGCATTTGCGGGGTTTCAGCCCCGAAGAGGTCCGCCAGTTGCGCCATCTGCTCACGCGCATGCTGGCCAACGGCTCGCCCCAGGGCAACAGCTGAGGCCGACGCCCCCTTAACCCCGCTCGCAATCGGGTTGTTCGCGCAAAACACGCCCTGCTACGTTCTAATTACTGCCTAGTCAATAACAGACCGATCAATAACTTTCAGCAAATTGTCAGGATGAAACGCCTACTTTCCACCGCATTGGTGCTGGCCCTGGCGGGCTGCGCGCTGATGGACCCGGCCCCCAAGCCGGTGGCCGAGCTGGAGCCGGCCCAACTGGGCCTGGCCGACTCGAAGACCGCCTGGCCCGCCACCCAGTGGTGGCAGCGTTATGGCGACCCGCAGCTGGACCGCCTGGTCGATGCCGCCCTGGCCAGCAATCCCTCGCTGACGGCGGCGCAGGCCCGGCTGGCCCAGGCCAATGCGGCGGTGGCCGGCGCGCGCGCGCCGCTCATGCCGCGCGTGGACGCCAACTACACGCTGACCCGTGAGCACCTGTCGGGCAATTACGTTTACCCCGCCCCATTGGGCGGCTCGGTGGCCTCCGACAACCGGCTCGCGCTGGACTTCAGCTATGAACTGGACTTCTGGGGCAAGAACCGCTCGCGCCTGAAGGCCGCCGTCTCCCAGCGCGACGCCGCCGACGCCGATGCCCAGGCCGCCCGCAATATGCTGGCCCGCTCGGTGGTGCGCAGCTATCTCAACCTGCAGAACGCCTTCGCCCAACATGAAGTGATCGGGCGCGTCATCGCGCAGCGAGACGATGTGCGCAAACTGACCCAGGGGCGCCGGCAGGCCGGACTGGACACCGAAGTCGAGGTCAAACAGGCCGAGTCGGCCGCCGCCTCCGCGCGCGTGGAACTGACCCAGGTCGAGACCACCATCGCCCAGTTGCGTAACCAGCTGGCCGCGTTGACCGCCACCAGCCCCGCGCAAATGCAATCGCTGGCGCCGGTGGCCCTGAAAGCGCCCGACGGCGTACTGCCGCAGGCCTTGCCGCTGGAATTGCTGGGCCACCGGCCCGACGTGGTGGCGGCCCGCTGGCGCGCCGAAGCCGCGCGCCACCAGATCGACAGCGCCAAGGCGGAGTTCTACCCCAATGTGAACATCGTGGCCTTTGCCGGCGTGCAGGCCCTGGGCACCAATATGCTGTTCGACCGCTTCAGCCGCACGGCCGGGATCGGGCCCGCCATCACCTTGCCCATCTTTCATGGCGGCGAGTTGAACGCCAACCTGGCCGGCCGCCGCGCCGATGCCGACCTGGCGGTGTCCGACTACAACCAGACGGTGCTGACCGCCATCCAGCAAGTGGGCGATGCGCTGGAAGCCCTGCGCCTGATCGACCGTGAGAAGGCCGAGCGCGCCCAGGCGCACGAGGCCATCGAGGCCGCCTACGACCTGGCCGTCAAGCGATACCGCAGCGGCCTGGGCAACTATCTGTCGGTGCTGCTGGCGCAGGACGGCGTGCTGGCCCAGGCCCGGCTGCAGACGGATCTCCAGTACCGCGCCTACCAGCTCGATGCCGATCTGGCCTATGCGCTGGGCGGCGGCTATGCCCCCGCCGCGGACGCCCAACCTTCCCATACTCACTGATTGCTTGCCATGACCTCCCCCACTACCCATCCCGCACGCAAGCGCCTGCTGTTGATCGCAACCGGCGCCTTCATCGTCCTGGCCCTGGGCTACGGCGCCTGGTGGGCGCTGTTCGGCTCGCATTTCGAAAGCACGGACGACGCCTATGTGCACGGCAATCTGGTGCAGATCACGCCCCAGGTGCCCGGCACCGTGGTGGCCATCGAAGCCGACGACACCGAAATGGTCAAGGCCGGCCAGCCGCTGGTGCGCCTGGACCCTGCCGACACCAATGTCGCCCTGCAGCAGGCCGAGGCCCGGCTGGCGCAGACCGTGCGCCAGGTCCGCACGCTCTATGTGCAGAACGACAGCCTGGCCGCCGACGTCGAAGTCCGGCAGGCCGACATCGGGCGCGCCCAGGCCGACCTGAACCGCGCCCAAAGCGACCTGAAGCGCCGCCAGGCGCTGGCCGCCTCCGGCGGCGTGAGCGGCGAGGAAATCCTGCACGCCGAAACCACGCTGAAGACCGCCCAGGCCGGCCTGGCCCAGGCCCGCGCCGCCCTGGCCTCGGCCCAGGCCAAGCTGGCCACCAACCTGGCGCTGACCCAGGGCACGACGGTGGAGAACCACCCCGACGTGCGCCAGGCCGCCGCGGACCTGCGCAATGCCTGGCTTGCCAGCTCGCGCACCGTGCTGCCCGCCCCGGTCGACGGCATGGTCGCCCGGCGCAGCGCGCAGGTCGGCCAGCGCGTGGCGCCCGGCTCGGTGCTGATGAATGTGGTGCCGCTGGACCAGATCTGGGTGGAAGCCAATTTCAAGGAAGGACAGCTGCGCCACATGCGCGTGGGCCAGCCGGTGACGATGACGGCCGACATGTATGGCGGCTCGGTCAAGTACCACGGCAAGGTGGTCGGCCTGGACGCCGGCACCGGCAGCGCCTTTGCCCTGCTGCCGGCCCAGAACGCCACCGGCAACTGGATCAAGGTGGTGCAGCGCGTGCCGGTGCGCGTCTCGCTGGACCCCGAGGACCTCAAGAAACATCCGCTGCGCATCGGACTGTCCATGGACGTCGAGGTCGACGTCGGCAAGGACGACGGCCAGACACTGACGGCCGCGCGCGCCGAGCCGGCCTGGTCCACCCGCGCCTTCGAACCGGCGCATGACGAAGCCGACGCCCTCATCGCCAAGATCATCAAAGACAATCTGCAATCATGAGCGAGCAAGCCCGCAAGGCGCCGACGGGCGGGCCCTACCCGCCCCTGGAAGGCGCCACCCGCATCATCGGCTCGATCGCGCTGTCGACGGCGGTGTTCATGAACGTGCTGGACACCTCCATCGCCAACGTGTCCATCCCGACCATCTCGGGAGACCTGGGGGTGAGCAGCAGCCAGGGCACCTGGGTCATCACCTCGTTCGCGGTGGCCAACGCCATCACGGTGCCCTTGACGGGCTGGTTGACCCAGCGCTTCGGGCAAGTCCGGCTCTTCGTGACCTCCACCCTGCTCTTCGTGCTGGCCTCCTGGCTGTGCGGGTTCTCGCCCACGCTCGAAGCCCTGATCGCCTTCCGGGTGCTGCAAGGCCTGGTGGCCGGCCCCATGATCCCGCTGTCGCAGGCCTTGATGCTGGGCGCCTTTCCGCGTGAGAAAGCCGGGATGGCCCTGGCGGTCTGGTCCATGACGACACTGGTGGCGCCGGTGGCCGGCCCGCTGCTGGGCGGATGGATTTCGGATAACTACACCTGGCCCTGGATTTTCTATATCAATGTGCCGGTGGGCCTGCTCGCGGCCTGGATCAGCTGGCGCATCTTCCGCGACCGGGAATCGCTCACCCGCAAGCTGCCCATCGACAAGATCGGCCTGCTCCTGCTGGTGATCTGGGTGGGCTCGCTGCAGATCATGCTGGACAAGGGCAAGGAGCTGGACTGGTTCGCCAGCCCGACGATCATCGGCCTGGCCGCGGTGGCTTTCGTCGCCTTTGTCTTCTTCCTGATCTGGGAGCTCACCGACGCGCATCCGGTGGTCGACCTCAGGCTGTTCAAGGAACGCAACTTCACGGTCGGCGCGCTGACCCTGGCCACGGCCTACGGCGTCTTCTTCGGCAATGTGGTGCTGCTGCCGCTTTGGCTGCAGAGCAATATGGGCTATACCGCCACCTACGCCGGCATGGTGACCGCGCCGGTGGGCATACTCGCCATCCTGCTCACGCCCATAGTGGGCAAGCTGCTGGCCACCCGCGATCCGCGCCAGCTGGTGACCGTGGCCTTCATGATTTTCGCCCTGGTGTGCTTCATGCGGTCGGGCTTCAACACCCAGACCGATGTGCGCACGCTGATGATACCGACCATCATCCAGGGCGCGGCCATGGCCATGTTCTTCGTGCCGCTGACCTCGATCACGCTGTCCGGCCTGGAGCCCGGCCGCATTCCGGCCGCCTCGGGCCTGTCGAACTTCGCGCGCCTGACGGCGGGCGCCTTCGGCACCTCGATCTCCACCACACTGTGGGACAACCGCGCGACGCTGCACCATGCGCAGCTGACGGAAGTGGCCAAGCCGGGCCAGCAGGCCTTCGACCAGGTGCTGGGCACGCTGCAGGGCAGCCTCGGGCTGAACCACCAACAGTCGCTCACCGTGATCGACGGCCTGGTCAACACCCAGGCCTACACCATGGCCGCGGTCGATGTCTTCTATGCCTCGGCCATTATCTTCGTGCTGCTCATCGGCACGGTGTGGTTCGCCCGGCCCAAGTCCTCGCGCGGCAAGGACGACGGCGCGGCCGAGGCCGCGGCCGGCGCGCACTGACACCGCGCCCGGGCCCGCCCCGCGCAGGGCGGGCCTGTTTGCGTCAGGCCTGGGCGACGATGGCGGCGATCGCGCGGCCCACGTCGGCCGTCTTGGCCTGGCCCTTCATGTCGGGCGTGCGCGGCCCTTCGGCCAACACCGTCTCGATGGCCGAGACCACGGCCTGGGCGGCCTGCGGATACCCCAGGAAATCCAGCATCAGCGCCCCGCTCCTGATCTGCCCGATGGGGTTGGCGATGCCCTTGCCGTAGATGTCCGGCGCCGAGCCATGGACGGGCTCGAATAGCGACGGGAACTTGCGCTCGGGATTGAGATTGGCCGACGGCGCGATGCCGATGGTGCCGGTGCAGGCCGGCCCGAGATCGGAAAGGATGTCGCCGAACAGATTCGAGGCCACCACCACATCGAACCAGTCCGGATGCTGCACAAAATGCGCGCACAGGATGTCGATGTGGTACTTGTCCCAGCGCACGTCCGGATACTGCGTGGCGATATCGGCCACGCGCTCATCCCACCAGGGCATGGAGATCGAAATGCCATTGGACTTGGTCGCCGCGGTCAGGTGCTTGCCGCGCTTGCGCGCCAGCTCGAAGGCGAACTTGAGCACCCGGTCGGCGCCCACCCGCGTGAAGACGCTTTCCTGTATCACCACCTCGCGCTCGGTGCCCGCGAACAGGCGGCCGCCGCTGTTGGAATACTCGCCTTCGGTGTTTTCGCGGACGATGTAGAAATCGATCTCGCCGGGCTGGCGGTTGGCCAGTGGCGAGGGCACGCCCGGCATCAGGCGCACCGGACGCAGGTTGATGTATTGATCGAAATCGCGGCGGAAACGGAACAGCGAACCCCACAGCGCCTCATGGTCGGGCACGGCGGCCGGCCAGCCGATGGCGCCGAAGAAAATGGCCTCGTGCCCGCCGATCTGCTGTGCCCAGTCATCCGGCATCATCTTGCCGTGCCTGGCGTAATAGTCGCAGCTCCAGTCAAAATGATCCCACTGGAAGCCGATGCCAAAGCGCGTGGCGGCCGCGTCCAGCACGCGCAGCCCTTCCGGCACCACTTCCTTGCCAATACCGTCGCCGGGAATCACGGCGATTCTATGTGTCTTTCCAGCCACCCCAAGTCTCCAAGGCGGCGCGCCGCCACGGCGCGCCTCCCGCGCATCATATAGGGAGCGCGCCGCCCGGGGCCAGCCCTCAGGCCCCGCTCCAGGCCTGCTCGTTCAGGCGGTCGCTGTGAACCGCCACGCCCTGCGAGCGCTGCATATGTTCCAGGGCGGGGGTGATGACCTGGGTGAGACGGTCGAAGGCCGGCCCCAGCTCCTCTTCCGGCACACAGGCATAGCCCAGCAGCAGGCCGGGCCGCGCCCGGCGCTCGTCGGCGTAGTAGCGCGACAAAGGCCGGGCCGTCAGTCCCAGCGTGCGCGCGGCGATGGAAATCCCCAGGTCGTCGGTCCCCTCGGGCAGGTGCAACACCAGGTGCAGGCCCGCCTCATGCGTGGAGACCGGCCAGTCCGCGCCGAAATGCCGCGCGATGGCCCCGCGCAGCACGACTTGGCGGGCGGCGTAGCGCTGTTTCATGCGGCGGATGTGGCTGGCGTAATGGCCGCCTTCGATAAAGTCGGCCAGCACCGCCTGGTCCATGAGCCGGCCCTCGCGGTACAGCTCCGACAGGCCGGTGGCGAAGTGCGGCGCCAGCCGCCTGGGCAGCACCATATAGCCCATGCGGAAACCCGGGAACAGGGTTTTGGAGAACGTGCCCAGATAGAGCACGCGGTCATGGGCGTCCAGCCCCTGCAGCGAGCCGATGGGCCGGCCGTCGAAACGGAACTCGCTGTCGTAGTCGTCCTCGACGATCCAGGCGCCGCGCTTGTGGGCATACTCCAGCAGCATGCGGCGCCGCGCCAGGCTCATGACCATGCCCAGCGGATATTGGTGCGAGGGTGTCACGAAGATGAAGCGCGGCGGCTCCTGCATCTGTTCCGCGCTGGGCGCCATTCCCTCCTCGTCCACCGGCACGGGCACGGGGGTGATCCCACAGGCCACCAGGGTGGAGCGCGAGCCCCAATAGCCCGGGTCTTCCATCCAGGCGGTATTGCCGGTGTCGCCCAGCAGGCGCGCCAGCAGGCTGATGGACTGGTGGATGCCGGTGGTGATGACGATCTGGTCAGGCTCGCAGCGCACCGAGCGCGCCAGGCGCAGGTGCTCGGCCAGCGCCTGGCGCAACGGCATATAGCCCGAGCCATTGGCGTAAGTGAGCAGTTCCGGCGTCTGCTGGCGCCAGCGCCGGTTCAGGAGCCGGTTCCAGACCGCGCGCGGAAAGGCCGAGACGTCCGGCACGCCGGAAACAAAAGCTCCCCATTGGCGATCCGAGGCCGAGGCGTCCTGCACCAGCTTGCTGCCACGCCGCGACAGCAGGAAGGGACTGGCCGGGGCATCGACCGGCACGCCGGGCAGAGGCTCTTGTGGTGCCGGCACGGTATCCGAAACAAAGGTACCACTTCCGAAGGCCGAGATCAGATAGCCCTCGGCCAGCAACTGGTCATAGGCGTGCAGTACGGTATTACGGGATAACCCTGTGTCGCTGGCCAGTACCCGGGTGGCGGGCAGCTTGGTGCCGGCCGGCAGCTCCCCGGCCAGGATGAGCCCGCGCAGCGTATCGCAGATCTGCCGGGACAGCGGAACGGCTCCGCGCCGCTCCAGGCGCTGCAGCAGGCGCTCGGAGAGAATCAGCTCTTTCAAAGTGGCACCAGAAACTCAAATCAATTTGGATCTATTGAGAGTACCAAATATTCGATACGCTGCTGCTGCAGCAAAACGACGTCCACATAAATGCAAAGGGGAAAAACTTGCAGCCGGACAAGATACAGGTCCAGACCGGACCCATGAAGGCGGGGGAATTTCGCCCAGCGCCGGTTTACCCACCGCGCCGACAGCGGCGGCCCCTGGGGCCCGCCGCCTGAACCCGACGCCGCCGCGGTGCGCGGCGGGCAGTTCATGCACCGCAATGCAGCAACCGGCGGGCGCTATCCGCGCCGGCCGGCCAACCAATCCGCCATGGCACGGGGTCTGCTTGAATCGTCAAGCGCGCCGCGCCCATTTATCTCAAGACAGCCGGGAGGCCTGCAGTGAAACTGAAACACGCCATCAAACTCTCCGCTTGCGCGCTCGCGCTGGCCGCCGCCCTGCCCATGGGCGCGGCCTGGGCACAGACCAAGGGCGGCACGCTCAGCATGATCGTGCAGCCCGAGCCGCCCATCCTGATACCGGCCCTGAACCAGCAAGGCCCCACGCAGTTCGTCGCCGGCAAGATCTATGAAAGCCTGCTGACCTACTCGTTCGACCTCAAGCCCCAGCCGGGCCTGGCCAAGTCCTGGGAAGCCAGCCCGGACGGCCTGTCGTACACCTTCCACCTGCAGGACAACGTCAAATGGCACGACGGCAAGCCCTTCTCGGCCGACGACGTGGTGTTCTCGCTGACCGAGCTGCTGCCCAAGGTGCACGCCCGTGCCCGCGTGATCCTGACCAAGTTCATCGACAAGGTCGAGAAGATCGACGACAAGACGGTCAAGATCTCGCTGAAATCGCCCTTCCCGGCCTTCATGCTGATGTTCGAGCCCGGCTTTGCGCCCATGATGCCCAAGCACATCTATGAGGGCACCGACTACGCCACCAATCCGGCCAACCAGAAGCCCGTCGGCACCGGCCCCTTCATGTTCAAGGAATGGAAGCGCGGCGAATACATCAAGCTGGCGCGCAACCCGGAATACTGGAAGCCGGGCAAGCCCTACCTGGACGAGATCATCTTCAATGTGATCCCCGACGCGGCCTCGCGCGCGGTGGCCTATGAACGCGGCAGCGTGGACGTGCTGCGCGGCGGCGACGTCGACAACGTGGACGTCAAGCGCCTGCGCGCCCTGCCCAATACGGAATACACCACCCAGGGCTGGGAGATGTTCTCGCCGCAGGCCTACCTGATCTTCAACATGCGCAAGCCGCCCTTTGACAATGTCAAGGTGCGCCAGGCCGTGATGGCCGCCATGAACCGCAAGCTGGTCGTGGACAACATCTTCTTCGGCCTGGGCAAGATCTCGACCAGTCCCTTCGTGACGACCGAAATGTTCTACGACAAGAACATGCCGGCCATGCCCTTCGACATGAAGAAGGCGCGCGAGCTCATCAAGGAATCGGGTATCAAGCCGCAGGATTACACCATCCGGCAGCTGTCCTTCCCCTATGGTTCGACCTGGGACCGCCTGGGCGAGTACACCAAGCAGTCGCTGGAACAGCTGGGCTTCAAAGTGCAGATCGAATCCACCGACGCCGGCGGCTGGGCCTCGCGCACCGGCAACTGGGACTTCGACCTGACCACCACCTACACCTACCAGTACGGCGATCCGGCGCTGGGCGTGCAGCGCCTGTATATCAGCTCCAACATCGTGAAGGGTTCGCCCTTTGCCAACGTGCAGGGCTACAGCAACCCCGAGACCGACAAGTGGTGGACCGAGGCGGCCTCCGAAGTCGACCCGGCCAAGCGCCAGGCGCTGTACACCAAGCTGCAGACCACGCTGGTCAACGAAGTGGGCAACGGCTACCTGGTGGACATGGAGTTCCCCACCCTCTACCGCGCCAAGGTCAAGAACCTCGTGAAGACCGCCATCGGCCTGAACGAAAGCTTTGACGACGTCTATATCGAGCAGAAGTAAGTAGGTCCCGCCGCGGTCCGGCCGCGGCGGGACGGGGCGGCCCGCGGGCCGCCCCGGGCTTGATCCCTCAGAACGGCCCGCGCCGTTGCCTGGAGATGCATCACATGAAATTCCTGTCTTTCTTCGCCTCGCGATTGAGCAAGGCCCTGGTGGTCGTGCTTGGCGTGGTGATCATCAATTTCTTCCTGATCCGGCTGGCGCCCGGCGACCCCGCGGCCGTGCTGGCCGGCCAGGCTGGCGCCGGCGACGCCGCCTATGTCGAACAGCTGCGCACCCAGTTCGGCCTGGACCAGCCGGTGCTGACCCAGCTGGGCCTCTACCTGAAAGGCGTGGTCCAGCTCGACCTGGGCTTTTCCTACCGCAATCACGTGCCGGTGCTGGACCTCATCGTCGAGCGTCTGCCCGCCACCTTCCTGCTGATGATCTGCGCCTTCCTGTTCTCCATCATCCTCGGCGTTCTGCTGGGCGTGGTGGCCGCGCGTTCGCGCTATGCCAACAAGCGCCGCTGGATAGACAGCAGCGTCATGACCGGCGCCCTGCTGCTCTATGCCACCCCGCTGTTCTGGCTTTCGCTCATGGGCATTCTGCTGTTCTCGGTCATGCTGGGCTGGCTGCCCGCCTTCGGCATGGAAACGGTCGGCTCCAACCTGACCGGCCTGGCCCGCGCCTGGGACATCACCCAGCACCTCATCCTGCCCACCGTCACGCTGGGCTGCTTTTTCATGGCCGTCTATGTGCGCCTGACGCGCGCATCCATGCTCGAGGTGATAGGCATGGACTTCGTCAAGACCGCGCGCGCCAAAGGCGTATCGCCCAACCGGGTAATCCGCGCCCACGTGCTGCGCAACGCGCTGCTGCCCGTCATCACCTTTGCCGGCATCCAGCTTGGCCAGATGGCGGGCGGCGCCGTGCTCACCGAAACCGTCTTCGCCTGGCCGGGCATCGGCCGGCTGATGTTCGATGCGCTGCTGCAGCGCGACTACCAGCTGCTGCTGGGCATCTTCCTGGTGACCTCCATCATGGTCGTCGTGTTCAACCTCATCACCGACGTGATCTACCGCTTGATCGATCCCCGCATCGCCGCCGGCGGCAAACAAGGAGCGGCAGCATGAAGGGCTTTATCAAACGCTATATGCGCAACTACGGCGCGGTCGCCGGCCTGCTCATCGTGGCCGCCGTCGTCATCGTCGCCCTGGCCGCGCCCCTGCTCTACGAAGACTCGCCCTGGATGATGGTGGCCACGCCCCTGATCCCGCCCTTCTCGGATCCCGCCTATCCGTTCGGCACCGACATGCTGGGCCGCGACATCACGGCCGGCCTGGTCTGGGGGGCGCGCGTCTCCTTGATGGTGGGCCTGCTGTCGACCGGCGTGGCCCTGCTGTTCGGCATCCTGGTCGGCGCCGTGGCCGGCTATTGCGGTGGGCGCGTCGACGACGCCCTGATGCGCTTTACCGAGTTTTTCCAGACCATTCCGCAGCTGGCCATGGCCGTGGTGCTGGTGGCGGTGCTGGGCCCCTCGGTGTATTCCATCATGGGCGCCATCGCCGTGGTGTCCTGGCCGCCGGCCGCGCGCCTGGTGCGCTCGGAATTCATGACCCTCAAGCAGCGCGAGTTCGTGCAGGCGGCCATCGTGATCGGCCAGACACCGGGCCGCATCGTGTGCTCGCAGATCCTGCCCAATGCCATGTCGCCCATCATCGTGTCGGCTTCCTTCATGGTGGCCACCGCCATCCTGACGGAGTCCTCGCTGTCCTTCCTGGGCCTGGGCGACCGCAACATGATGAGTTGGGGCTTCATGATCGGCGCGGCGCGCACCATGATCCGCGAGGCATGGTGGATGAGCGTATGGCCCGGCGTGGCCATCCTGCTGACCGTGCTGGCCATCAACCTCATCGGCGAAGGGCTCAACGACGCCCTGAACCCCCAACTGCGCAAGCGCGGCGAATAAGGAGGCCGGCATGACCAACGAACACAACACGCCGCTGCTATCCGTGCGCAACCTGACGATCGCCCTGCCCTCGGGGGGCGACCGTCCCTATGCCGTGCAGGATATCTCCTACGACATCCGCGCCGGCGAGATCCTGTGCATCGTGGGCGAGTCCGGCTCGGGCAAGTCCATGAGCGCCAACGCCATCATGGGCCTGCTGCCCGACTACCTCAAGCCGCAGGGCGGGCAGATCCTGTTCAAGGGCAAGGACCTGCTGACGCAGACCGAGGACACGCTGCTGTCCATGCGCGGCAAGGACATGGCGATGATCTTCCAGGAGCCGCTGTCGGCCCTGAACCCCCTGATGACCGTCGGCGAACAGATCGGCGAGGTCATGCGGGTGCACAACGCCTATCCGGGCCCCGCGCGCCAGCGCCGCGTGCTCGAGCTGCTGGAGTTCGTCGGCCTGCCCGACCCGGCCACGCTCTACCATGTCTATCCCTTCCGCCTGTCGGGCGGCCAGCGCCAGCGTGTCATGATCGCCATGGCGCTGGCCCTGGAGCCCGCCTTCCTGATCGCCGACGAACCGACCACCGCGCTGGATGTCACCACGCAGGCGCAGATCCTCGCCCTGATCGCCCGCATCCAGAAAGAGAAAGGCATGGGCGTGATGTTCGTCACCCACGACTTCGGCGTGGTGGCCGAGATCGCGCACCGGGTCGCGGTGATGGAAAAAGGCATCCTGGTCGAGGAAGGCCCGGCCGACCAGGTGCTGAACCGGCCGCGCCATCCGTACACGCGCCGGCTGATCGCCGCCGTGCCGCATCGGCGCGCCCAGGAGCGCGAGACCGCCAGCCACGAACAGCCCGTGCTCCAGGTGCGCAATCTGAAGAAGACCTATCTCACCGGCCATGGCGGCTGGTTCGGGCGCAAGCGCGTGGTCAATGCCGTGGACGGCGTGAGCTTCGAGGTCCGGCGCGGCGAGACGCTGGGCATCGTGGGCGAATCCGGTTCGGGAAAATCGACCATCGGCAAATGCCTGCTCAAGCTCATCGGCATCGAGGGCGGCGAACTGATCTTCAATGGCCGCGACATCGCCGGCCTGAGCGAAAGCCAGTTCCGCCCGATCCGCAAGGATATCCAGATGATCTTCCAGGACCCCTTTGCCTCGCTCAATCCGAGGCAGACGGTGGGCCGCATCATCAGCGACGGGCCGGTGGCCAACGGTACGCCGCGCGCCGAGGCCGACAAGCGCACGCGCGAACTGCTCACCCTCGTCGGCCTGGACCCGTCGGCCTTTGACCGCTACCCCAATCAGTTCTCCGGCGGCCAGCGCCAGCGCATCGGCATCGCGCGCGCCCTGGCGCTGGAACCCAAGGTGCTGGTGGCCGACGAATCGGTCTCGGCGCTGGACGTTTCGGTCCAGGCGCAAGTGCTGCAGCTGCTGCACGAACTGCAGCAGAAGCTGCGTATCGCGCTGATCTTCATTACCCACGACCTGCGTGTGGCGGCGCAGATTTGCAACTCCGTCCTGGTCATGCACCGCGGCAAGGTGGTGGAGCATGGCAGCCCGGGGCAGATCTTCGACCGGCCACAGAACCCCTATACCCAGCAGCTGATCGCCGCCGTGCCGGGCCAGCACTGGGACCCGACACAGGCACAGACCGCATGAGTCCGGACCATGAACGACCAGAGCGATAAGCCCGAGGACTGGAACGCGCGCCGGGCCGCCGCCACGCCCAGGGGCGTGGGCGTCATGTGCAGTTTCTATGCGGACCGCGCCGACAACGGCGAGGTCTGGGACCTGGAGGGACGGCGCTACATCGATTTCGCCGGCGGTATCGCGGTGCTCAATACCGGGCACCGCCACCCTCGAGTGATGGATGCCGTCCAGGCCCAGATGGCGCGCTTCACGCATACGGCCTACCAGATCGTGCCCTATACGAGCTATGTCGAACTGGCCGAGCAAATCAATGCGCGCGCCCCGGGCGATTTCCGCAAGAAGACCGCCCTGTTCACCACCGGGGCGGAAGCGGTCGAGAATGCGGTGAAGATCGCGCGCTCGGCCACCCGCCGGCCCGGCGTCATCGCCTTCGGGTCCGCCTTTCACGGGCGCACCCTGCTGGGCATGGCGCTGACCGGCAAGGTCGTGCCCTACAAGCTGGGCTTCGGGCCCTTCCCGGCCGACATCTATCACGCCCCCTACCCCAACGCGCTGCACGGCATCACCAGCGAAGACGCGCTGGCCGGCATCCGGGCCTTGTTCAAGACGGTGGTCGATCCGCGCAGCGTGGCGGCCTTCATCATCGAGCCGGTGCAGGGCGAAGGCGGCTTCAACATCTGCCCGCCCGAGTTCATGCGCGCCCTGCGCGCGCTATGCGATGACCATGGCATCCTGCTGATCGCCGACGAGGTACAGACCGGCTTTGGCCGCAGCGGCCGCATCTTCGCCATGGAACACTATGGCGTGGCGCCCGACCTGATCGTCATGGCCAAGAGCCTGGCCGGCGGCTTTCCCCTGTCGGCGGTCTGCGGCCGCGCCGAGGTCATGGACGCGCCCGCCCCGGGCGGCCTGGGCGGCACCTATGCCGGCAATCCGCTGGCCGTGGCCGCGGCGCTTGAAGTGCTGCGCGTCATCGACGAAGAAGACCTGCTCGCGCGCGGCCGGCAGCTGGGCGAACGCCTTGCCGACAGGCTGCGCGAACTGGCTCCCGAGGTGCCCGAACTGGCCGAGGTGCGCGCCCTGGGCGCCATGGTGGCCGCCGAGTTCAACCAACCCGGCTCGCACGCGCCCAGCCCGGGCTTTGCCCGCCGCATCCAGGCCCTGGCCCTGGAAAGCGGCCTGCTGCTGCTGACCTGCGGCGCCGAGGGCAATGTGATCCGCTTTCTCTTTCCGCTCACCGTCAGCGATGCGCTGATGGACGAAGCGCTGGACATCCTGGGCCGAGCCCTGCGTGGCCAGCCAGCCCCCTAACAGACCATGGAGACCCCTATGCAACGTCCTGCGGCCATCCCCACCGTGCAAATCGACAACGAACACGTCACCGTGACCGAGTGGCGGTTTCCGCCCGGCGGCGAAACCGGCTGGCATCGCCATGGCATGCACTACGTCGTCGTGCCGCAGACCACCGGCAAGCTGCTGCTGGAAACCCCGGACGGCCCGCGCGAGAGCCAGCTGACCACCGGCGTGGCCTACAGCCGCCAGGTAGGCGTGGAGCACAACGTCATCAACCCCAACGACACGGAATTCGTGTTCGTCGAGATCGAAATCAAGAAGGCCTGAAAGCGCCAGAGAGGACAGCCATGAAGGCTTTTTTTTCCGAAGAGCAACTGCAACACCTGCCGCAGCAATTCATGCGGCTGGGCCGCATCAGCGCCCCGACCGATGTGCCGGCGCGCGCCGAGACGCTGCGCGCCCTGCTGCAATCGCGCGGCGTCAGCGTCGAGAGTCCGCCCGACTTCGGCCGGGAACCCCTGGCCGGCGTGCACAGCGAGGCCTATCTGGACTATCTGGAGCATGCCTATGAGCGCTGGCAGGCGCTGCGCGGCCAGGGCCTGGATCCCGGCCCCGAGGTCCTGCCCAATCTGTCGCCCTACTACAGCGGACGCCACGAACTGCCGGCCCGCCCGCCCTGCCCGTCGACCTCCATCGTGGCGCAGACCGGCTACTACCTGAGCGACCTGTCCTGCCCCATCGGCCCGCATACCTGGCGCGCGGCGCTGCGCTCCACGCACAATGCCGTGGCCGCGGCCGACTGGGTGCGCCAGCACCAAGGCACGGCCTATGCCCTGTGCCGTCCCTCCGGCCACCACGCCCACCGCGACCGCGCCGGCGGCTTCTGCTATCTGAACAGCAGCGCCGCGGCTGCCCAGCGCCTGACCCAGACCTGGAAGCGGGTGGCCGTGCTGGACGTGGACGCGCACCACGGCGACGGCACGCAGAACATCTTCTATCAACGCGCCGACGTGATGACGCTGTCGCTGCACGCTGACCCGACCGGCTACTACCCGTTCTACACCGGCTACGCCCATGAGCGCGGGTATGGCAGCGGCCACGGCTACAACCTCAATTTCCCGCTGCCGCATGGGGCCAATAACGACGTTTTCCTGCAGACCCTGGACAGCGCCCTGGTGGCCCTGCGCGACTATCGCCCCCAGGCCCTGGTGCTGGCCCTGGGCTTTGACACCTACAAGGACGACCCCATCAGCGTGCTCAAGCTCGACCTGGACGCCTATCGCCACATCGGCGAGCGCATCCAGTCGCTGGCGCTGCCCACCGTGGTGGTCCAGGAAGGCGGCTATATGGTCGAGAGCATCGGCCCGGCGCTCGACGCCTTTTTGCAGGGCCTGGTGCCGGCCACCGTTTGAACACAGGAGAAGATGATGAGCACGATTTCCGATATTTCGATCAATGGCCAGCGTCTGTGGCAATCCCTGATGGAGCTGGCCCGCATCGGCGCCACGGAAAAAGGCGGCAACTGCCGCCTGGCCCTGACCGAACTGGACGGCCAGGGGCGCGACCTGGTGGTGGGCTGGATGCGGGAAGCCGGCCTGGAAGTCACCGTCGACCAGGTGGGCAACATCTTCGGCCGGCGTCCCGGCACGGACCCGTCCAAGCTGCCGGTGGCGACCGGCAGCCATATCGATACCCAGCCCACGGGCGGCAAGTTCGATGGCTGCTTCGGCGTCATGGCCGGACTGGAGGTCATGCGCACGCTGCAGGAGCGCGGCATCCAGACCGAAGCTCCGCTGGAGCTGGTCATCTGGACGAATGAAGAAGGCACGCGCTTCGTGCCGGTCATGATGGGCTCGGGCGTCTTTTGCAATGTCTTCCCGCTGGAGACCGCCCTGTCGGCCCGCGACCTGGACGGCAAGTCGGTGCGCGATGAGCTGGCGCGCATCGGCTATGCGGGCAGCGAACCGGTCGGCCAGCGCAAGCTGGGCAAATACTTCGAGGCGCATATCGAGCAAGGCCCCATCCTGGAGGCCGAAGATAAGGTCATCGGCGTGGTGACGGGCTCGCTGGGCCTGCGCTGGTACGACATCACGGTGACCGGCATGGAGGCGCACGCCGGCCCCACGCCCATGCCGCTGCGCCGCGACGCCCTGTACGCGGCCACCCATCTCATGCAGGAAGTCATCCGCATCGCGCTGGACTACGCGCCGCAAGGACGCGGCACGGTGGGCGTGGCCAATGTCTACCCCTCCTCGCGCAACGTCATCCCCGGAAAAGTCTCCTTCACCGCCGACCTGCGCCACGAGAACGCCGAGAAGCTGGCCGAGATGGACGCCCGCCTGCGCCAGGCCTGCCAGGCCCTGGCCCGCGGCGACATGGCCGGCTACCCGGTGCAGGTGGACCTGCAGGACGTGCAGCACTTCCCGCCCACGCCCTTCGCCCCCGAGCTCATCGAGGCGGTGCGCGAGCAGGCTCGGGCCCGCGGACTGTCGGAGATGGACATCGTCACCGGGGCCGGCCACGACGCGGTCTACGTTGCCACGGTCACGCCCACGGCCATGATCTTCGTGCCCTGCAAGGACGGCATCAGCCACAACGAGGTCGAGGACGCCAAGCCCGAGCACCTGGAAGCCGGCGCCAACGTGCTCCTGGGCGCCATGCTCAGCCACGCGGGGATCGCCAAGCCATGAGCACCGTCAAGGCGGCGCCATCGCGCGCCGCCGGCATTCTCTGCTTCCTGGCCGCGCTCGTCGCCCTGGCGAGCTTCGACGCGGCCTCCAAGCATATGCTGGCCTATTACCCCGCCCCCTTCCTGAACATCATGCGCTATGGCGCGGTGGCCACCATCGCGCTGTTCCTGCTGGCCAGCCGGGGCGGCGCGCCCCGCTGGTCGCGCCAGCCCGCCAAGCGCCTGCTGCTGGCGCGCGGGGCGGCCCTGGGCACGGTGGGCACCTGTTTCATGACGGCGCTCATCTGGATGCCCTTGTCCGAAGCCACGGCCATCTACTTCACCTCGCCGCTCATCATGGTGGCGCTCTCGCCGTGGCTGCTGGGAGAGAAAGTCGGCCAGGCGCAATGGCTGGCCGTGGTGGCCGGCTTCGCGGGCATGCTGCTCATCGTGCGTCCCGGCGGCGACCTGCCGGCGCTGGGCACGGCGCTGATGGCGATATCGGCGCTGGCCTATGCCGTCTTCCAGGTGCTGACCCGCAAGCTCGCCGGCAAGGTCGACAGCCATGTGCAATACGCCTATACGGCCTTTGTCTGCCTGGCGATGACGGCGCTGCCCGCCCCGTTTTTCCTGCCGGACCCCTGGCCCGACGCGGCCGACTGGCTCGTCATCCTCGCCATGGGCGTGTGCAATGGCGTGGCCCAGATCCTGCTGATCGCGGCCTTCCAGCGCGTCGAAGCCTCGACGCTGGCGCCGCTGAACTACTGCCACCTGCTGATGGCCATGGCCTTCAGCACCTTTCTGTTCAACCGCCCGCCCGACGGCCTGGCCGTCGCCGGCATGGCACTCATCGTGGGTGCCGGCGTTTTCCTCGTGACCCGGCGCGCCGCGCCCAGGAGACCCTCATGACGACACTCGCGCATTGGCAAGCGCGCGCCAAATCGGTGCGCCTGCAGAACAAGGCTTATATCGACGGCCAATGGGTCGAGGGCGGCGAGACGCCCCTCGACGCCATCAATCCGGCCACCGGCGAGCGCCTGGCGCAAGTCGCCAGCTGCTCGGCCGCCGACATCGACCGGGCCGTGGCCGCCGCCCGTCGCGCCTTCGAGGAAGGCGTGTGGTCGCGCATGCCGCGCCGCGAGCGCAAAGCCCGGCTGCTGAAGCTGGCGCAGCTCATCCGCGACAACAGCGAAGAGCTGGCGCTCATCGAAACGCTGGACATGGGCAAGCCCATCTCCGACACCCTGGCTTTCGACATCCCGGAGTCGGCCACGACCTATGCGTGGTATGCCGAAGCCATCGACAAGCTGTACGACGAGATCGCCCCCACCGACGGCGATTCGCTGGCCACCATCACCCGCGAACCCCTGGGCGTGGTCGCCGCCGTCGTGCCGTGGAACTACCCGCTGCTGATGGCCAGCTGGAAAGTCGCGCCCGCGCTGGCCGCCGGCAACAGCGTCATCCTCAAACCGGCCGAACAGTCTTCGCTCACGGCGCTGAAGCTGGCCGAACTCGCCGAAGCCGCCGGTATCCCGCCGGGCGTGTTCAACGTCACTCCCGGCACCGGCCCGGTCGCCGGCCGCGCGCTGGGCCTGCACATGGACGTGGACTGCCTGGCCTTCACCGGCTCGACCGCCACCGGCAAGCGCTTCATGGAGTACTCGGGCCAGTCCAACCTCAAGCAAGTCTGGCTGGAGTGCGGCGGCAAATCGCCCCACATCATCTTCGACGACTGCCCGGACCTGGACCGCGCCGCGCTGGCCGCCGCCGTGGGCATCTTCAATAACCAGGGGGAAGTCTGCATCGCCGGCTCGCGGCTCTATGTGCACAAGGCCATCTACGAAGCCTTCATGGAAAAGGTCGAGGCCTGGGCCGCCAAGATGCAGCCGGGCAACCCGCTGGACCCCTCCTCGATGATGGGCGCCATCGTCGACGAGCGCCAACTGGCCCGCGTGATGCAGTACGTCGAGGCCGGGAGCCGCGAAGGCGCGCGCCTGCGCGTGGGCGGCAAGCGCGTGCGCAGCGAAACAGGCGGCTACTACGTCGAGCCCACCATCTTCGAATGCGCCACGCCCGACCTGACCATCATCAAGGAAGAAATCTTCGGCCCCGTGCTAGCGGTCACGCAGTTCGAGACCGAGGAAGAAGTGCTGGCCCTGGCCAACCGCTCCGAATATGGCCTGGGCTCGGGCCTGTGGACCGCCGACCTCTCGCGCGCCCACCGCGTCTCGCGCCAGCTGCGCGCCGGGCTGGTCTGGGTGAACTGTTATTTCGACGGCGATGTCAGCGTGCCGTTCGGCGGCGTCAAGCAATCCGGTTTCGGCCGCGACAAGTCCTTGCACGCGCTTGAGAAATACACCGCGATCAAGTCCACCTGGTTCAAGCTCTGAGCGGCCGCCGCGAGGCGGCCGGCGCGGGGGGCCGCCCCCGCGTCAATACCCGCGTTCGCGCGACACCGTGCCCGACAGCGGTTCGCCGCGCAGGTAGGCGCGGATCTTGCCCGCGACCTGGGCGATAGTTTCGCGGCGCAGGCTCAAGGCGGCCACGTGAGGAGTGACGGTCACGCGCGGATGCGTCCAGAAGGGATGGTCCGCCGGCAGCGGCTCGGTGCGGAAAACGTCGAGCGTGGCGCCGGCCATGTGGCCGCTGTCGAGCAGCGCGAGCAGGTCTTCCTCGACCAGATGGGCGCCGCGGCCCATGTTGATGAGATAGGCGTCCGGCAGCAGCTTGGACAGCGTCTCGCGGCACAGCAGGTCGCGCGTGTCGTCGGTCAGGGGCAGTGTATTGATGAGCACCCGGGTGCGGCCCAGGAAGGCGTCCAGCGAATCGCGGCCGCCGAATGCCTGCACGCCCTCGGGCGCATTGCCGCTGCGCGACCAACCGGCCACCGGATAGTCCAGGCCGGCCAGGCTGCTGGCCACCCGCGCGCCCATCACGCCCATGCCCAGCACGCCGACCGGCCATAGACTGCGGTCCAGCTCGGGCAGGGGCTGCCAGCGGCCTTGCCGCTGCAGGTTTTCATATTGGTCGAACTGGCGGCTGGCGCGCACCAGCGCATGCGCGGCGTATTCGGCCATCTGCACCGCCATGCCGGCGTCTTCGAGGCGGACGATGGGCAGGTCGGCCGGCAGCGTCGGCAGGCGGAACAGCGCGTCCACGCCCGCGCCCAGGTTGAAGGCGACCCGCAGCTTGCGCTCGCGCTCGAACAGGCCGGCCGGCGGCCCCCAGACCACGGCGATCTCGGCATCCTGCGCCGGCAGGTCTTCGTGCCACATCACGACTTCGGCGCCCGGCACGGCCTCGGCCAGGGGCTGGAGCCATTCGGCGGGTTCGATTTCGTGACTGGAGGAAAAAATGATCTTCACGGTAGGCTCGGCGCGGTGCAATGCGCGGGATTGTTGGATAATGTCCCGATCATATAACAGGCCGAAAGCCATGCCACGGGCCGCTTCGCGCGGCCGTCTCCGGAAACTCCCATGTCCAACCTCAGCCAGGCCCAACAGCAAGACGTCCAGTATCAACTGCATTCCTATACCAACGCGGTCAAGCACGCCCAGGTCGGGCCGCGCATCATGACGCGCGGCGAAGGCATCTATGTCTACGACGACAAAGGCAACCGCTACCTGGAGGGGATGTCGGGCCTGTGGAGCGTGGCCGTGGGTTTCGGCGAGCCGCGCCTGGTCGATGCCGCCGCGCGCCAGCTGCAGGAGCTGCCCTACTACCATACCTTCACGCATAAATCGCACCCCAGCGTGATCGAACTCTCGCAGCGCCTGATCGACTACACCGAAGGCCGCATGGCGCGCGCCTTCTTCACCAACTCCGGCTCCGAGGCCAACGACACCGTCGTCAAGCTGGTCTGGTACTACAACAATGCGCTGGGCCGCGAAGGCAAGAAGAAAATCATCGCGCGCCAGCGCGGCTATCACGGCGTGACGGTCGCCTCGGCCAGCCTGACGGGGCTGGCGGGCAACCACAAGGGCTTCGACCTGCCCCTGCCGCAGATCCTGCATACCGCCTGCCCGCACTACTACCGCCACGGCCTGCCGGGCGAAAGCGAAGAAGATTTCGCCACCCGCATGGCCGACGAGCTCGAAGCGCTCATTCTGCGCGAAGGCCCCGACACCGTGGCCGCCTTCATCGGCGAGCCGGTCATGGGCGCGGGCGGCGTCATCGTGCCGCCGCGCACCTATTGGCAAAAGATCCAGGCCGTCTGCCGCAAGTACGACATCCTGGTGATCGCCGACGAAGTCATCACCGGCTTCGGCCGGCTGGGCAAGCGCTTCGGCAGCGAAGTCTTCGGCATCGAGCCGGACCTGATGGTCCTGTCCAAGCAGATCACCTCATCGTATCAGCCGCTGGGCGCGGTGCTGCTCAACGCCAAGGTGGCCGACGCCATCGAGGCGTACAGCGGCCGCCTGGGCACTTTCGGCCATGGCTACACGGCCAGCGGCCACCCCGTGGCCACGGCCGTGGCGCTCGAGAACCTGCGCATCATCGACGAGCGCGGCCTGATCGCCCATGCCGCCGAAATGGGCGAGATCCTGCGCCAGGAGCTGCATGCCCTGGCCGGCCATCCCATGGTGGGCGAGATCCGCAGCGTCGGCCTGATCGCCGGCGTGGAGCTGGTGGCCGACAAGGCCCGGCGCACGCCTTTCGATCCCCTGGGCAGCGCCGGCGCCTATGCCTACGAGCGCGCGCACGACCACGGGCTGATCGTGCGCGGCATCCAGGATACGGTGGCCTTCTGCCCGCCGCTCATCATCACGGCGGCCCAGGTGCGCGACATGGTGGCGCGCTTTGCCCGCGTGCTGGACGATACCGCCGCGCATCTGGAGCATCAGCGGTAATACGGCGCGGGATAGGCCGGGTAGTAATAATAGGGGTGCCCGTAGTAGTAAGGCCGGGGCGCGGGCCTGGCGGGCACCACCACGCACCCGGCCAGGGTGCCCAGAAGCGCCAGGGCGGCTGCGGCGCGCATCATCGTGTTCATGACCTGCTCCATCCCGGCAAATGCCGGCGAAGCCATGATGCGCCGCCGCCGCGCGCGCGGATACCGGCCTGAAATCACCCGAAATGCCTGCCCCCGCGCTGTCACACACTGTCAGGGATCTGGTGAGCATCCCTGACAATCGATACGGCAAGGCTCAGCGCCGGCGCGAGCCCAGCAGCGAGCCCAGCACGCCGCGCACCAGGTCGCGCGTGACCTGGCGCACCGCCGACTTGGCCGCGGTCTGCACCATGCCGTCGCGCTTGCCGCCGCGCGGACCGGTCGAGCCGAACAGCACGTCGTTCAGGCCCTTGAGCAGGCCGCCCGCCAGGCCGCCATCCCCGCCGCCCTCTCCACCCGCCGGCGCCGCCGTCGGGCTGGGCGCGGGCTGCGCGCTCGCGCGGGCGTTGAGCCTCTCGTAAGCCGATTCGCGGTCTATGGCCTGCTCATACTTGGCCGCCAACGGCATGGCGCGGCGCAAGGCCGCGCGCTCGCCGTCGGTCGCCGGGCCGATGCGGCTGCCTGGCGGCAGGATCCAGGCGCGCTCGGTCGGCGTCGGCCGGCCCTTGGCGTCCAGCAGCGACACCAGCGCCTCGCCCACCCCCAGTTCGGTGATCGCGGCCTCGATATCCAGCCCGGGGTTCGGACGCATGGTCTGGGCGGCGGTCTTGACCGCCTTCTGGTCGCGCGGGGTGAAGGCGCGCAGGGCATGCTGCACCCGGTTGCCCAGCTGGCCCAGCACGCTGTCCGGGATGTCCAGGGGATTCTGCGTCACGAAATAGACCCCCACGCCCTTGGAGCGGACCAGGCGCACGACTTGCTCGATCTTGGTCAAGAGGGCGCTGGGGGCATCGTTGAACAGCAGGTGCGCCTCATCGAAGAAGAACACCAGCCTGGGCTGCTCCGGGTCGCCGATTTCGGGCAGTTTTTCGTACAGATCGGCCAGCAGCCAGAGCAGGAAGACGCCATAGAGCCGGGGCGCCTGCATGAGTTTGTCGGCCGCCAGGATATTGACCACGCCGCGCCCCTGGGCGTCGGTGCGCATCAGGTCGGCCACATCGAGCATGGGCTCGCCGAAGAAACGGTCCGCGCCCTGGGACTCCAGCTGCAGCAAGGCCCGCTGGATCGCACCCACCGAAGCGGCCGAGACATTGCCGTAGCGCACCTTGAGTTCGGCCGAGCGGTCCGCCACGTTCTGCAGCATGGCGCGCAGATCCTTCATGTCCAGCAGCAGCTGCCCCTCGTCGTCGGCCACCTTGAAAACCAGGGCCAGCACCCCTTCCTGGGTGTCGTTGAGCTCGAGCATGCGCGCCAGCAGCAGCGGACCCATATCGGAGACCGTGGCGCGCACCGGCGCCCCCTGTTCGCCGAACACGTCCCACAGCGCCACCGGACTGGCGCCCCAGGCCGGCTCGGGCAGCCCGAGGTTGTTCAGGCGCTCCTGCAGCTTGGGCGAGGAGGCCCCAGCCTGCGAAATGCCGGTCAGATCGCCCTTGACATCGGCCATGAACACCGGCGTCCCGATACGGGAGAACGACTCGGCCAGCACCTGCAGCGTGACGGTCTTACCCGTCCCCGTGGCGCCGGTGATGCAGCCATGGCGGTTGGCCAGGCCGGGCAGCAGGGCGAGCTCGGTCTTGGCATTCTTGGCGATGACGATAGGATCGGGCATGGCGGGCCTCCGGAATTCCCTGAAAGAGCGTCAAGTTTAGAGCCTGCGCGGCGGTCGCGGGCGTGGCGCCCGAGACACAGAAGCGTAACGCCCCGGCGGGCCCGCCCTGGGCACGGTAAAATACCGCTTTGCAGATCTTTCATCGGGAAGCCATGGCCGGACATAGTAAATGGGCCAATATCCAGCACCGCAAAGGCCGCCAAGACGCCAAGCGGGGCAAGCTCTGGACCAAAATCATTCGCGAGATCACCGTCGCGGCGCGAGCCGGCGGCGCGGATCCGGATAGCAATCCGCGCCTGCGCCTGGCCTGGGACAAGGCCACGGACGCCAACATGCCCAAGGACAACATCCAGCGCGCCATCCAGCGTGGCGCGGGCGGCGCCGACGGCGACAACTACGAAGAAGTGCGCTACGAAGGCTATGGTGTGGGCGGCGCGGCGGTCATCGTCGATTGCATGACCGACAACCGCACCCGCACGGTGGCCGAAGTGCGCCACGCCTTCACCAAGAACGGCGGCAACCTGGGCCAGGAAGGTTCGGTGGCCTTCATGTTCAAGCATTGCGGCCAGTTCCTGTTCGCCCCCGGCAGCTCCGAGGACAAGGTCATGGAAGTGGCCCTGGAAGCCGGCGCCGAAGATGTCGTGACCGACGACGAAGGCGGCATCGAGGTCATCTGCGCGCCGGCCGATTTCGCCGCGGTGCGCCAGGCCTTCGACGCCGCCGGCCTGAAGGCCGAGGTCGACGGCATCATCATGAAGGCGCTGAACGAAACCGAACTGACCGGCGACGACGCCATCAAGATGCAGAAATTGCTCGACGCCCTCGAAGGCCTGGACGACGTGCAAGAGGTCTACACCAACGTCGTCTTCGACGAAGCGCAGTAACGAGAGAAGTCCGTCCCGGCCTGGCCGGGTCGGGCTTTTTTATCCCGACGGGACCGGCTGGCTCCCGCGCCCTCGCCGGGCGGCAACACCTTTCAGATTCACCGCAACATGAAACTCCTGGTAATCGGCTCGGGCGGCCGCGAACATGCCCTTGCATGGCGTCTGGCCCGCTCGCCGCGCGTGCATAAGGTCTATGTGGCACCGGGCAACGGCGGCACGCAGACGGGCGACCTGCTCGAGAACATCCCGCTCACCAATGCCGAGGAACTCGCCGACTTCGTCCAGCGCGAGGGCGTGTCGCTGACCGTGGTCGGCCCCGAGGCCCCCCTGGCCGCCGGCGTGGTGGACGTCTTCCGCGCCCGCGGCCTGAAGATCTTCGGCCCCACCAAGGCCGCCGCCCAGCTGGAGAGCTCCAAGGACTTCGCCAAGGCCTTCATGGTGCGCCACAACATCCCGACGGCGCGCTACCAGACCTTCACCGACCCGGTCCAGGCCCATGCCTATGTCGACCAGGAAGGCGCTCCCATCGTCATCAAGGCCGACGGCCTGGCCGCCGGCAAGGGCGTGGTGGTCGCCGCCACCCTCGAGGAGGCTCATGCCGCCATCGACGCCATGCTGGGCGATGGCTCGCTGGGCCACGCCGGCGCGCGCGTGGTGATCGAAGAATGCCTGGTCGGCGAAGAAGCCAGCTTCATCGTCATGGTCGACGGCCGCAACGTGCTGGCGCTGGCCACCAGCCAGGACCACAAACGCCTGCAGGACGGCGACCAGGGCCCCAACACGGGCGGCATGGGCGCCTATTCGCCCGCCCCCATCGTCACGCCCGAGCTGCACCACCGCATCATGCGCGAAATCATCCTGCCCACGGTGCAGGGCATGGCGCGCGACGGCATTCCGTACACCGGCTTCCTCTACGCCGGGCTGATGATCGCCCCGGGCGAGGACCCCGACCGCCCCATCAAGACGCTGGAATTCAACTGTCGCATGGGCGACCCCGAAACCCAGCCCATCATGATGCGCGTCAAGAGCGATCTGCTCGACGCCCTGGAGCATGCCGTGGACGGCACGCTGGACCAGGCCGACATCACCTGGGACCGGCGCACCGCGCTGGGCGTGGTGCTGGCTTCGCACAACTATCCCGGCACGCCGCGCACGGGCGACGTGATCAACGGCCTGCCCGCCGAAGCCGATGACTGCATGGTCTTCCATGCCGCCACCGCCCGCGACGGCGACCAGGTCAAGACCACGGGCGGCCGGGTGCTGTGCGTCACCGCGCTGGGCGATTCGGTGCGCATCGCGCGCGAACGGGCCTACGAAACCGTCGACGCCATCCATTTCGACGGCCGCCAGTACCGCAGCGACATCGGCTGGCGCGCCCTGAAGCCTTCCCAGCAAAAGGCCAAGGCCTGATCCGCGCATGACCGTCGACACTTCCGCCGTCAAGCAATACCTCCTCGGCCTGCAGGACCGCATCGTCACGGCCCTGGAGGCCGCCGGCGGCGAGTCCTTCCGCAGCGACAGCTGGCAACGCCCCGAGGGCGGCGGCGGCCTGTCGCGCCTGATCGAAGGCGGCCAGCTGCTCGAGCGCGGCGGCGTGCTCTTTAGCCATGTCACCGGTTCGCGCCTGCCGCCCTCGGCCAGCGCGCACCGTCCCGAACTGGCCGGCCGCTCCTGGGAAGCCATGGGCGTGTCCATGGTCCTGCACCCGCGCAACCCCTATGTGCCGACCACGCACATGAACGTGCGCATGTTCGTGGCCCAGGCCCGTCCCGGCCACGACGAACAGGATGTGTTCTGGTTCGGCGGCGGGCTGGACCTCACCCCCTATTACGCCTTCGAGGAAGACGCCCGCCACTTCCATGCCGCCTGCCGCGACGCCCTGGCCCCGCACGGCCCGGATTACTATCCGCGTTACAAGCGCTGGTGCGACGAGTATTTCTATCTGAAGCACCGCCAGGAAACCCGCGGCGTGGGCGGCATCTTCTTCGACGACTTGAACGAACCCGGCTTCGAGGCCAGCTTCGCCTTGATGCGCTCGGTGGGCGACAGCTTCCTGGGCGCCTACCTGCCCATCGTCGAGCGGCGCCGCGCGCTGCTCTACGGCGAGCGCGAGCGCGGCTTCCAGGCCTATCGCCGGGGCCGCTATGTGGAGTTCAACCTGGTCTTTGACCGGGGCACGCTCTTCGGCCTGCAATCGGGCGGGCGCACCGAGTCCATCCTGCTGTCCATGCCGCCGGTGGCGCACTGGCGCTATGACTGGCACCCCGAGCCCGGCACGCCCGAGGCCGGGCTGGCGGCTTTTCTCACCCCGCGGGACTGGGTGTGAAGCAGATCGGCCTCCTGGGGGGCAGTTTCGACCCCATCCATCTGGCGCACCTGGCGCTGGCGCAAAGCGCACTGGCCCATCTGGGCCTGGACGAGGTGCAATTCGTGCCCGCGGCCAATCCCTGGCAGCGCGCCCCCCTGACCGCCAGCCCCGCCGACCGCCTGGCCATGATACGGGCCGCCATTGCCGGCCATGCCGGCCTGACCGTCAACGCCAGCGAGATCGAACGCGGCGGCGCAACCTATACGGTCGATACTGTACGCGCCCTGCCAGCTGGCGCCCATTACACGTGGATATTGGGGGCCGACCAGCTGGCCAATTTCTGCACCTGGCGCGACTGGCAGGATATCGCCCGCCGCGTGGACCTGGCCGTGGCCACCCGGCCCGGCACCCCGCTGCGGGCGCCCGCCCCGCTGGCGGCCCTGCTGGCGCAAACCGGCAGGCAGTTGCGCGAACTGCCTTTCACGCCCATGGCGGTATCGGCTTCCGACATCCGCCAGCGCCTGGCCCGCGGCCTGCCCACGACGGACCTGCTGCCCGCAAGCGTGTCCCGCTATATCACCGAACGCGGCCTTTACCTGGCCGCCTGACCTGCGGCCTTTCTTTTCACCCTCGCGGGTTATTATTTCAGCCATGGATATTCAAAAACTACAACGCGCCGTCATCGACGCCCTGGAAGACGTCAAGGCCCAGGACATCAAGGTGTACAACACCACCCACCTGACCAGCCTGTTCGACCGCGTCGTCATCGCCAGCGCGACGTCCTACCGCCAGACCCGCGCGCTGGCCTCCAGCGTGGCCGACCGCGGCCGCGCGCTCAACCTGACCGGCATCACCGTCGAAGGCGAGGACACCGGCGAATGGGTCGTCGTCGACCTCGGCGACATCGTCGTCCACCTCATGCAGCCCGCCATCCGCCAGTACTACAACCTGGAAGAGATCTGGGGCGGCAAGCCTGTGCGCGTCAAGCTGTTGCCGGAGTCCACCCGCGCGGCCCCGGGCGGCTATAGCGCCGCCGACAGCGACGACGAACCGGCATGAAACTGATCGTCGCCGCGGTCGGGACCCGTATGCCAGACTGGGTCCAGACCGCCTGGGACGACTACGCCAAGCGCCTGCCGGCCGATTGCGCGCTGGAGCTGCGCGAAATCAAGCCCGAGCCCCGCAACAGCGGCAAGACGCCCGCGCAGATGATGGCCGCCGAAGCGCGCCGCATCGAGACGGCCCTGCCCCCGGGCACGCTGCGCATCGCGCTGGATGAGCGCGGCCGCGACCTGACCACCATGGCGCTGTCGCAGCAGCTTGAAAAATGGCGCGGCGGCGGCCGCGACGTGGCTTTCCTGGTGGGCGGCCCGGACGGTCTGGACGCCGGGCTCAAGGCTTCCTGTGACGGCCTGGTCCGGCTATCCTCGCTGACCCTGCCGCATCCCATGGTGCGCGTACTGCTGGCCGAGCAGCTCTACCGCGCCTGGGCCATCATGACCCACCATCCCTATCACCGCGCCTGAGTGTCCATGGATCGCCCTGCCCGCCTCTATCTCGCCTCGGCCAGCCCGCGCCGCCAAGAATTGCTCGCCCAGATCGGCCTCGAACACACCGTGCTGCGCGTCCCGGCGCCGGCCGGCGAAGACGAACCGCAACTCGCCGGCGAGGCCCCCGCCGACTATGTGCGCCGCACGGCCCGCGAAAAAGCCCAGCGCGGCCTGGCCTGGATGCAGGATCAGGGTCTGCCGGCGCTGCCGCTGCTGGCCGCCGACACCACGGTCATTCTCCATGGCCAGGTGCTGGGCAAGCCGGCGGACCGGCAGGACGCCCTGCGCATACTGGCCCGCCTGTCCGGCTCCACCCACGAAGTCCACACCGCCGTGGTCGTGGCCCAGGGCGACGATCTCCACGAGGCGGTGTCCATCACCCAGGTCAGCATGCGCGAATTGACGCCCGCCGAACGCGAGCGCTATTGCGACAGCGGCGAGCCCTACGGCAAGGCCGGCGCCTATGGCATCCAGGGCCTGGCCGGCAGCTTCATCCGCCATATCAGCGGCAGCTATACCGGCGTGATGGGCCTGCCGCTGTTCGAGACGGCGGAGCTGCTGCGCCGCGCGGGCATCGCGCTGCCCTGAGGCAGCGCAAAAAAAAACCGGGCCATGGCCCGGTTTCCGCGCGGACTCAGCCGGCATGCTTGGCTTCGTGCCCCGGCAAGGCCGCCGACGCAGGCGCCTCCGCGCCATTGAGCGCCGCATCCAGCGCATCGCGGTCCAGTTCGCCCTCCCAGCGCGCCACCACTACCGAAGCCGTGGCATTGCCCACCAGGTTGGTCAGCGCGCGGCACTCGGACATGAAACGGTCCACCCCGAGGATCAGCGCCATGCCGGCCACCGGCACGGTGGGCACCACGGACAAGGTGGCGGCCAGCGTGATAAAGCCCGCGCCCGTGACGCCGGCCGCGCCCTTGGAGCTGAGCATGGCCACCAGCAGCAGCAGGATCTGGTCGCCCAGCGACAGCGGAATATCGCAGGCCTGCGCGATGAACAACGCCGCCATCGTCATGTAGATATTGGTGCCGTCCAGATTGAAGGAATAGCCTGTCGGCACGACCAGCCCGACCACGGACTTCGAACATCCGGCGCGCTCCATTTTCTGCATCAGCGTGGGCAGCGCGGCCTCCGAGGAGCTCGTGCCCAGCACCAGCAAGAGCTCTTCGCGGATATAGCGCACCAGCTTGAGAATGGAAAAACCGTTGTAGCGCGCCACTAGGCCCAGCACCACCACCACGAACAGCACCGACGTGGCGTAGAACGTGCCCACCAGCATGGCCAGGTTGATGACCGACTTGATGCCGTACTTGCCTATGGTGAAGGCCATCGCGCCGAACGCGCCGATGGGCGCGGCCTTCATGAGGATGGCGACCAGCTTGAACACCGGCTGGGCCAGCGCGGTGAGGAAATCCGTCACCGGCTTGGCGCGCGGGCCGACGACGGCCAGCGCGATGCCGAACAGCACCGCCACGAACAGCACCTGCAGGATATCGCCCGACACAAAGGGGCTGAAGATGGTGTTCGGAATGACGTTGAGCAGAAAGCCCGTGATGGTCGAATCATGTGCCTTGGTCACATAGTCGGCGACCGACTTGTGATCCAGCGTGGCCGGGTCGATGTGCAGGCCGGCGCCCGGCTGCACGATATGGCTCACCAGCATGCCCACGATCAGGGCCAGCGTGGAAAAGACCAGGAAGTACAGCATGGACTTGCCCGCCACCCGGCCGACCTTCTTCAGGTCGCTCATGGCGGCAATGCCCGTGGTCACCGTCAGGAAGATCACCGGCGCGATGATCATCTTGACCAGTTTGATGAAGCCATCGCCCAGCGGCTTCATGGCCTCGCCCAGATCCGGCTTGAAATAGCCCAGGAGGATGCCCACCACGATGGCAAACAGCACTTGCACATACAGGATTTGATAGAACTTCAGCTTGCGCGCGGGCGTGCCGGCGTTTTGATCAACGTCGATCATCGGGATTGTCCCCACCAGTTTCCGCGAAGCTTATTGCGATGCACCATAATTCGACGCGGTTGTTTTTGACATGGTTCGGCCGCGCGCCATGCGCGGCCCTATCGTGTTTATCTGCAAGTTCCATGCCAACCTCGGCCCGGCGCAAGTCCGCCCCAAGCGATTGATCTGACATCATTTTTTGATGCACCCCGGAAAAAGCGTATCAACACCTGGCGGGCAATCGCACAAAGCCGGAGTAGAATGTGCGGAATCCCGCACACTTTCGCAACGTGAAAGCCTCTCCCCCTCCCTCGCCGCCCACGCGCCTCGGCCCCTCGAATGTTGCGGCGCAGCGGGGTCCGCGCTGGTCCGGCGCGGCGGCCGGGATGCTGGCCGCGCTGGCGCTCATGGTGCTGGTCCTGCTGCTGGCCACCCAATGGGCCGAAAGCCGCGCCTTGCACGAAGTCGCCGCGCGCGCCGACGCCACGGCGCAGCTCAATACCGTGGCGCTGCGCAGCAGCCTGGAGAAGTTCCGCGCCGTCCCCGAGGTGCTGGCGCGCGACCCGGAAGTGCGCAATGTGCTGTCGGTGCGCGGCGATGCGGCCATCGAGGCCTTGGACGACAAGCTCGCCGACCTGAGTCGCGGCGTGGGCGCCTCGGCCATCTATCTGCTCGACGTCCAGGGCGTGGCCATCGCCGCGAGCAACTGGCGCGAACCCGCCACCTTCGTGGGCGTGGACTATCACTTCCGCCCCTACTTCACGCAGGCCATGGGCGAGGGACAGGCCGAGTACTTCGCGCTGGGCACGGTCAGCCACGAGGCGGGGCTTTATCTGTCGCGCCGCATCGACGGCGGTGACGGCCGGCCGCTGGGCGTGATCGTCCTGAAAATGGATTTCCAGCAACAGGAATCCGACTGGCGGGCGCTGCCCGATCCCCTTTTCGTCACCGACGAACAGGGCGTGGTGCTGATCGGCAATGTGCCGCAATGGCAATTCCGCTCCATGGCGCCCCTGCCCCCCGCCCTGGCCGAGCGGCTGCGCGAGAGCCTGCAATTCGGCCAGGCGGCCGTCGCCGAGCTGCCGCTGTCGCCCGGCCTGCCCGATGCCGGGGCCCACGCGCTTACGCGCAATACCGCCGCCACGCCGACACTGCCATCGGGCACCTTGCTCATGCACAGCGCCCTGCCGGTGCCGGCCTCCCCCAACTGGACGCTGCACATCCTGGTGCCGGTGCAGGCCGCCGTGCGGCGCGCGGTGTCCAATATCCAGCTGACCGTGCTCCTGGTCATGGCCGCCGTCTACGCCGGCGGCGGCTTCATGTATTACCGCCGCCGCCTGCTGCGCGAGCGCGCGCGGGCCCAGGTCCTCGCCAAGACCCGGCTGGAAAGGCAGGTGCGCGTGCGCACGCGCCAGCTGCGCCAGAGCAACGAGCAATTGCTGGCCCAGATCGACGAGCGCCAGCGCGCCGAAACCCGCCTGCACCAGATGCAGGACGAACTGGTCCAGGCCAACAAACTGGCCTTGCTGGGCCAGGTCGCCGCGGGCGTGGCCCACGAGATCAACCAGCCCCTGTCCGCCATACGCGCTTATGCCGACAACGCCGAGGCCTTCCTGCATCGCGGCGACACGCAAGACACCCGCGACAATCTGCGCGCCATTGCGCGCCTGACCGAAAGAATTGGCGGCATCACGGGCGAGCTGCGGGCTTTCTCGCGCAAGGCCACCGCCCATGTCGCCGCCTTGCCGCTGCGCGAGGCCATCGACGGCGCCCTGCTTCTCATGGGCCCGCGCCTGCGCCGCCAAGAGGCCGCACTCGACTACACGCCCCCGCCGCCCGGCCTGCGCGTCTGGGCCGACCGCATGCGCCTGGAGCAGGTGCTGGTCAACCTGCTGCAGAACGCGCTGGACGCGGCCGGGCAGGCCCCGCGCCTGGCCTTGCGCATCCAGGCCGACGACCAGGCCGTCAGCCTCAGCCTGGCCGACAACGGCCCCGGGATCGCGCCGCAGGTGCTGGAGAAACTTTTCACGCCGTTCCAGACCACCAAGCCCGAAGGGCTGGGCCTGGGCCTGGTGATCTGCCGCGACATCCTGACCGAATGCGGCGGCACCCTGACCGCAAGCAATGGCGAGCACGGCGGCGCGGTCTTTCTGATGCGCCTGCGCCGCGCGCCCGACAACACGGAATCCCCTGCATGAGCACGCTGCCTATCTCCCCCCCGGCCGGCGATCCTCCCCCCGAGGTCATTCTGGTCGATGACGACCCCGACGCGCTGCGCGCCGGCCTGCAAACGCTGCAGTTGCGCGGCATGCTGGCGCGCGGCTACGAATCAGCCCAGGCCGCGCTGGCCGATATCGACGCCGGCTTCGGCGGCGTGGTGGTCACCGATGTGCGCATGCCGGGCATGGACGGCATCGCGTTTTTCCGGCGGTTGCGCGACCTGGATCCGGACATCCCCGTCATCCTGGTCACCGGCCATGGCGACATCCCCATGGCCGTGCAGGCCATGCGCGACGGCGCCTATGACTTCCTGTCCAAGCCCTACCCCACCGACCTGCTGCTGGCCGCGATTGACCGCGCGGCCGAAAAGCGCCGCTTGGTGCTGGCCAACCGGCGGCTGCGAGAAGCCGCCGCGCAGGCCATGAATGAAGACATTCCCTTCATCGGCATCACACCGGCCATGCAGCGCATCAAGCAGACACTGCGCCACATCGCCGACGCCGACGTGGACGTGCTCATCGAGGGCGAAACCGGCACGGGCAAGGAAGTCGTGGCCACGGTGCTGCACCGGCTGTCGCGCCGGCGCGATCATCCCCTGGTGGCGATCAACTGCGGCGCGCTGCCCGAAACCGTCATCGAGTCGGAGCTCTTCGGGCACGAGCCGGGCGCCTTCACCGGCGCCCAGAAAAAACGCATCGGACGCATCGAATACGCCAGCGGCGGCACCCTGTTCCTGGACGAGATCGAAAGCATGCCGCTGGCCGTCCAGGTCAAGCTGCTACGGGTATTGGAGACCCGCCAGGTCACCCCGCTGGGCACCAACGAAGTCCGCAAGGTGGATCTGCGCGTCGTCGCGGCCACCAAGGCCGACCTGGGCGACCCGGCCATGCGCGACCGCTTCCGCGAAGACCTGTTCTATCGCCTGAACGTGGTCACCGTCCATCTGCCGCCCCTGCGCGAGCGGCGCGAGGACATCCCGCTGCTGTTCGCGCACTTCACCGGGCAGGCGGCGCGGCGCTTCCATTGCGAGGTGCCGCCCGTCACCGAGGCCATCCGCCATCACCTGGCCGAGCACAGCTGGCCAGGCAATATCCGCGAACTGGCCCACTTTGCCGAGCGCTTCGTCCTGGGCGTGCTCAATCCGCCGCCGGCCGCGGATCCCGCCGAGACCGGGCTCAGCCTGCCCCAGCGCATGGAGCGCTACGAAGCCGAGATCATCCGCCAGACCCTCGCCGCGCATCACGGAGAGGTCAAGGCCACGCTGGCTGCGCTCGGCCTGCCGCGCAAGACTTTCTACGACAAGCTGCAGCGTCACGGCATCGACCGCCAGGCCTATGCCGCGCCGGATTCAGGCGCCCAGTAGCTCGCAAAAGCGCGCCATGTCCACATTGCCGCCGCTGATGATCACCCCCACGCGCTTGCCCGCCAGCTGTTCGCGGGCCTGGCGCGCGGCGGCCAGCCCTAGGCAGCCCGTGGGCTCAGCCACCAGCTTCAGGAACTGCGCCAGATAACGCATCTCGGCCACCAGCTGGGCATCGCCGACGGTCACGATGTCGGTCACGTCGCGGCGGATGATCTCAAAGGTGTAATGGCCCAGGTGCTGGGTCTGCGCGCCGTCGGCAATGGTCTTGGGCGTCTCGATGTGCACGATCTTGCCCGAGCGCAGCGACTGCTGCCCATCGTTGCCGGCCTCGGGCTCCACGCCATAGACCTTGCAGGCCGGCGACAGCGCCTTGGCCGACAAGAGCGAACCCGACAGCAGGCCGCCGCCGCCCAGGCTCACGAACAGGGCATCCAGCTCGCCCACTTCCTCGAACAGCTCCTTGGCCGCCGTGCCCTGCCCGGCAATGACATCCGGGTGGTCATAGGGGGGAATCTGGGTCAAGCCCTGCTCTTCGGAAAACTTGCGGCTGATCGCCTCGCGGTCCTCGGTGTAGCGGTTGTAGAACACCACATTGCCGCCATAGCCGCGCGTGGCTGCGACTTTGGCGGCCGGCGCGTCCTCGGGCATGATGATGGTGGCCGGGATTCCCAGCAGCGAAGCCGACAGCGCCACGGCCTGGGCATGATTGCCCGAAGAAAAAGCCACCACTCCCGCGCGGCGCTGGGCCGGGTCCAGGCGCGACAGCGCATTGAAGCCGCCACGGAACTTGAAGGCCCCCATGCGCTGCAGGTTCTCGCACTTGATGAACAGCTCCAGGCCGAGCTCCTGGTTCAGGCGGCGCGACGTGACCACTGGCGTGCGGTGCGCATGGCCCTGCAGGCGTTCGGCGGCGGCGGCCACATCGGCATAGGTGGGAAGATTTTGCATGATCGAGGTCATCTGAAGTTTTGCAACCATTAACGGAAACCCGCCCCGGCGCCCGCCGGGGCGCGGCAATCATTTGGCGTCGCTATACACCGTCGCGCGCGACACGCCCAGATGCTGCGCCACGATTTCCATGGCGCGGCGCACATCCATATACCCCTCTTCCTTCAGTTCGCGCAGCAATTGGCGGCGCTCTTCCGGCTTGAGCGAGCGCGGCGTGCTGGCCAGCCGCGCGGCGAACTGGTCGATGCGGCCGCGCAAGGCTTGCGCACCGGGCGGATCCAGCGACTCCTGGGGCGCGGCGCCGTCATCGATGCTGCTGAACTGGCCCAGCATGCTCTGCATGCTGCGAAACAGCGTCAGGTCCACATTCAGGCATAGGGCGGCGACATAGTTGCCGTTGCTGTCCTTCAGGCCGATGGACGTGCTCTTGGCCTGGCGCCCGTCGGCGAACTGATTGGCATAGTTGGGCAGCACCTGGGGATAGTCCGGGTCCGCGATGCGGGCCAGCCCTAGTTCCGTGGTGGGATCGCCCACTTGCCGCCCGGACAGATTGTTGTGGATGGCCAGGATGGAATGCTGGGGATCGCGCAGATCATGCAGGACCACCTCGCAGAAGGGCGCGAAGGTCTGGCTCAGCCCGAGGGCAATGTGCTGGAGCTGGTCGAGCAGGGCCTGGTGCTCGACCGCGTGAGGCGTCTTGGACATAAAGAATATTTGTCCATTTTTAGACTTTTTGTCAAGCTTGCGCCCGGGCCGGGCGAGGCCGGCAGAAATCCAGCAACAGCGTCAAGCCCATGAAGGCCGCGCCCAGTTCGAAGATCAGCCGGTACTGCCCGCCCGTCTGGTTGAACAACGCCGAATAGCCATAGGCGCTGGCGGCCTGCAAAACCGCGAAAGCCGTGGTGGCGCGGCTCCAGACCGCGGTCTGCTGCGCCGCGCCCGGCAGCCAATGCTGGATGCGCGCCAGCACGGTGGGCGCGATCCCCGAAGGGAAAGTGCCCAGCACCAGCGTCAGTGCCGCCAGGGCCGTGTGATCCTGCAGCTGGGCCAGGGCCAGCATGGCCGCGGTCTGCGACAACAGCATCATGCGCAGGGTCGGCGTCGAACCGAAACGGTCGATCAGCATGCCGTACAGCGCCGGCCCCAGCACGGCCCCTACCCCATACAACACCCAGAAATACGCCGCTTCGCCGGCGCCCAGGCGCTGTCCGCGGGCGATGTAATCGACCAGGAATATCATGACCGGCACGAAGGCCGCCGCCATCAGGGCGTACTGGACATACAGCAGGCCCACCGCGGCATGGCCGGCCTGCGCCTGGCGGACGGGCGCGGCGGCCGCGCGGGTGGCGGCCGGCGGCCAGGCGCGCCAACTGGCCAGGGTCAACAGCCCTGTGAACGCCGCCAGCCCCAGCCAGGTCGCGCGCAGATCCCAGTGCATCAGCACCGGCACCAGCGTGCCCGACGCCACGATCCCCAGGCCCGCGCCGACAAAGATCATGCCGCTGGCCAGGCCGCGCCGGGCGGCGGGCACATGGGGCAGGAGCGTGGCAGCGATCAGCACCATGACCACGCCGCCCGCGATGCCGGAAACCAGCCGCCAGGCGAAAAACCAGCCCAGGGACAAGGGAAAGGCACAGCCCACGAAGGACAAGCTCACCAGGACCAGCATGAGCCGCAGGACATTGACGTCCGGCCAGCGCCTGGCCATGGCCCGCCCGCTGACCGCGCCCAGCAGATAGCCCGCCAGATTGGCCGCGCCCAGGTAGACAGCGTCGGCCGCCGAAAACCAGTGCGCCTCGATCAGGGCGGGAAGCAAAGGGGTGTAGACGAAACGTGCCAGACCGATGCTGATCAGGCTGGCACAGAACCCGGCAAACACCAGGCAGGCCGCGACACGCAGCTCGCGCGAGAAGGCAGGGAAAGACATAGAGACCGCCACAGGAAAGCGCCGAGGCACACCGGCATGTTTGACACTGTAGTCAAGTTTGACAGATGTGGCAAGAATGACGTCTAATGCCCCTACGGGGACATAGACAATAGGAGGACGCGATGGCAGGTGTGCGCCAATTCGATGAAGAGCGGATGCTGGAACAGGCCCTGGCCGTGTTCTGGCAGCATGGCTACTCGAACACCACCATGCAAGAGCTGGCCTCGGCGACCGGTGTGCAGCGCGGCTCGCTCTACAACGCCTACGGCGACAAGGAGACGCTGTTTCTGCGTGTCTTCGAGCGCTACCACCGCTACTGGGTCGAGTCGGCCCGCCGGGTGCTGGACGTCCCCGATGCGCGCGACGCCCTCGACGGCTTTCTCGATCTGCTCATCGACTCATTGACCAACGAGACGCCGGCCCGCAGCTGCATGTCGACCAAGACCGCCATGGGGCCGGATATCGAAGACCCCGTCATCCGGGGCGCGCTCAACCATCTGCTCGACGAACTGGAGGCCCTGTTTGCCCGGCGGCTGGCGGCGGCCTCCGGGCAACTGCGCCTGCCGCCGCACGACGCCGCGCGGCTTTTCATCACCGCCACGCGCGGCCTGGTCGTCATCGAGCGTCTCTACCAGGACAAAGTCCGGCTGCGCCAGACGGCCGACATCCTGCTGGACGCGCTCTTCGGTCCCGCGGACTAGGCCCACTCCTGCGCAAAGCGCTCGCAGAACGCCCGCATCCAGGCCAGACGCTCCTGGCCCATGCGGCGGCCCGCTTCCGTGCACATCGTCGCGGGCAGCCCGGCCAGCTTGATTTCGATGTGGTCCAGCGTATAGCGCCGGTCATCGGGCTCGCGGTGGCGGGCTAGCGGATCCTCGGGATGCGCCAGCGCGCGGCCCAGGGCCCCGCCGATGGAAAACATGCGCGCCAGGCCCACGGCGCCCAAGGCGTCGAGGCGGTCGGCGTCCTGGACGATACAGGCTTCGATGCTGCGCGGCGCGACCGCCGCGCTGTGGCTGTGGGCCACGATGGCATGCTCGACCGCCGCCAGGCGCCGCGCGTCCAGCCCCGCCGGCTGCAGCAGCGCGCGGGCCCGTTCGGCCGACAGGCGCGATGCCTGCGCGCGCCGGGGATCGTCCTTGGGCAGGTTCACCAAGTCATGCAGATAGCAGGCCGCCGCCACCACGACGCCATCGGCCTGCGGATAGGCCGACATCAGCGCGCGGGCGCTCGTCCAGACCCGGTCCAGATGGCTCAGATCGTGGGCGGGATCCGCCTGCATGGCTTCGCGCGCCATGGCGCGGGCCACGGCGGACCAATGCGCCACCGTCTCCTCTTGATTGTGCATACCTTGTCACCGCCTAGGATATGCCCGAATTATCGCGCAGAACTCGAGCCGGCTTCGGCAGGCACTCATGATCAACGCTTTTTCGCGGTTGTCGAGTATGCACGCCTGGAACGACGGTTACATCACTGAAGTCCCCTACACCCACGGCTACTACCGGGAGCTCAATCCCCTGTGGCTGAAGTTCGTCATGGCCCATGCCGGCTATGGCTTTCCGGACACCGGCCATGCCTGCGAACTCGGCTTCGGTCAGGGCGTGTCCATCAACATCCACGCCAGCGCGTCGGCCTGGCAATGGCATGGGACGGACTTCAACCCCGCCCAGGTGGGCTTTGCCCACACCCTGGCCAGGCAGGCTGGCCATGCAGCCTTGCTGCGCGACGACTCCTTCGAGGAATTCGCCGCACGTGGCGACCTGCCCGACTTCGACGTCATCGCGCTGCATGGGATCTGGTCCTGGATCCGCGACGAAAGCCGCCACGCCATCCTCGATCTCATCCGCCGTAAACTGAAAGTCGGCGGCGTGGTCTACATCAGCTACAACACCATGCCCGGGTGGGCGCCGATGATGCCGATCCGCCATCTGCTGGTCGAGCACGCCCGCCGCTCGGGCGGCCCCATGCGCGAGCGGGCGCAGCAAGCCTTGGACTTCTGCCACCGGCTGCTGGACAGCGAGCCGCTCTACCTGCGCCTCGCCCCGCAGATCAAGGAGCGCCTGGCCGCCCTGCGCGAGCATCCCGTAGAGTACTTGCTGCATGAGTACTTCAATCAGCGATGGGAGCCCCAGTCCTTCAGCGAATTTGCCGGCTGGATGGACAAGGCCAAACTCGACTATGCCTGCAGCGCCGATCCTTTCGACCAGGTCGAGGCCTTGCACACCACGGCCGAGCAACAGGCCGTGCTGGGCGAGCTTGGCGACCCCATCCTGCGCCAGGACGTCCGTGACCTCATGCTGGGCAGGAGCTTCCGCAAGGACTGCTGGATCAAGGGCGCCCGGCCGCTGACGGGGGCCGAACGTGACGACTTGATCGAAAGCCAGCGCGTCATCCTGTGCACGCCGCGTCCCAACATCTCCATGACCGTGCAAGGCGCCACGCGCGAAGCCACGATGAAAGACGAGATCAACCGCCCCTTGCTCGATCTGCTCGAGAGCCACGAACCGATCACCATAGGCGAGCTCCAATCGCGGTTGCTGCCCCGGGGCATCACCCAGGCCCAGGCCCGGGAAGCCATCCTGGTGCTGGCCGGCAGCGGCCACCTGCATCCCGTCCAGGACGGCGCCGAACAGGCGCGGACACAAGCGCGGGCCCTCAATCGCCATATCCTGGGCCAGGGCGGCGACATCCTGCAATACCTCGCCAGCCCCGTCACCGGCGGCGGCATCGCGGTGGACCAGGTCAACCGCCTGATGCTCACGGCGGCCGAGGCGAGCGATAAGCCCGAAGACTGGGTGGACTACGCCTGGCAGCGGCTCAACAGCAGCGGGCAGGTCCTCCTGAAAGACGGCCAGCCGTTGGCGGACGAGGCCGGCAACCTTGCCGAACTGCGTACCGTGGCCGAGGCTTTCCAGCACACCCGGCGGCCACTTCTGCGTGCCCTGGGCATCGTCTGACCCCGGGGTTTTCACTAATATGACGCCGCGGCGGACGCTCTACCCCAGCGCGGCCGCGGGTCACACACGCCCTGTTATCGCGCCGCAAACTCCACCATAAGCCACTGAAACAAAAGCAGTTTTTTAACTCCACCCGAACCCGGCCGGACCCTGGCGGGCGCGCTTTGCACCCACCCATAATTCCGGCGAATATGAAGAATAAATAAATAGAATTTTTCTTATATCCGAGGGTAGACGTATAAAGTCGGCGGCCATGCAGCAATCCCGCCGGCCTGTCTGCTTTCGAGAGAAGAAATGAAGGGGAATCCCCAAACGGCCGGTCACCAGCCGGTACGCGCATCCACTGCCGCTTTCGTCGGTACCATGATCGAATGGTACGACTTCTATATCTACGCCACCGCCGCCGCACTGGTCTTCGGTAAGCTGTTCTTCCCCTCCGTTGACGGCTTCTACGGCACGCTGGCCGCCTTCGGCACCTTTGCCGTGGGCTTCTTCGCCCGCCCCTTGGGCGGCGCCGTCTTCGGCCATATCGGCGACCGTATCGGCCGCAAGAAATCCCTGGTCATCACCCTGCTCATGATGGGCACGGTCACCGTGCTCATCGGCCTGCTGCCCACCTATGCCCAGATCGGCGTCTGGGCGCCCATTCTGCTGGTGCTGCTGCGCTTCATCCAGGGCATCGCCGTGGGCGGCGAATGGGGCGGCGCCGTGCTGATGGCCGGCGAACACTCCCCCGACCAGAACAAGCGCACCTTCTTCGCGTCCTTTGCCCAGCTGGGCAGCCCGGCCGGCCTCATCCTGTCCATGCTGATGTTCAAGCTCGTCACCTCCATGGATGACGCCGCCTTCATGAGTTGGGGCTGGCGCGTGCCTTTCCTGTTCAGCGCCGCGCTGCTGATCGTGGGCTTTGCCATCCGCCTGAGCGTGAAAGAATCGCCCGACTTCCTGGCCGAACAGGAAAAGAAAGCCAAGCAAAGCGCCAAGGCCGCCGCAGACAAGACCCCGCTCATGGAAGTACTGCGCGGCGCGCCCGGCCTGCTTGCGCTGGCCGTGGGCGCCAACGTGCTGGGCATTGCCGGCTTTTACTTCACCAACACCTTCATGCTGGCCTACACCACGCAATACGTCGGGCTGTCGCGCGCCGTCATCCTCGACTCGCTGCTGCTGGTGTCCATCATGCAGTTCTTCATCACCCCGCTATCGGCCTATATTGCCAGCCAGATCGGCAATCGCCGCTTCCTGTTGATCACCTCCTTCCTGTCCATCCTTACGCCCTACGTGATGTTCAACCTGGTGGACATGGGCTCGCGCACCTCGCTGACCCTGGGCGTGGGCACCGCCGTGCTCTTCATGGGCGCCTATTACGCCGTGATCGCCGGCTATGTCAGCGACAGCTTCCCGACCCGTATCCGCTACACCGGCATCTCCATGGCCTACCAGCTCTCCGGCGCCATCTTCGGCGGCCTGACGCCCATCCTGGGCACCATCCTGGCCCAGAAGTTCCAGGGCCACTGGTGGCCGCTCGCCCTGCTGTTCTCCGCCATCTCGCTGCTGTCGATGCTGTCGGTGGTCTTCCTTGCCAATCGCCGCCACGGCGGCGCCGTCTAAGCTGTTCTGGAACACGCCATGAAAGCCTTCTATCATCCCGACCAGAAACTGCACCATCCGCAAACCTATTTCTCGCGCGGCATGATGCGTACCCCGCAAGAAGTGCCGTCCCGCCTCGACGCGCTCGTCGAAGGCGTGCGCAAACTCAAGTTCGACGTCATCGAGCCCGCTGACGCCGGCGCCGGCGCCATCAGCGCCGTGCACTCGCTGGACTATCTGCGCTTCCTGCAAGAAGCCCACGCCCGCTGGAAACAACTGCCCGACGACTGGGGCAACGAAGTCGTCTCCAACGTCTTCGTGCGCGAACCCAACGCCCTGCGCGGCGTGCTGGCCCAGGCGGCCCGCTACCTGGCCGACGGCAGCTGCCCCGTGGGCCCCAACACCTGGCGCTCGGCCTACTGGGCCGCGCAGTGCGCCATCAGCGGCGCCCAGGCGCTGCTTGACGGCGACCGCCAGGCCTACGCCCTGTGCCGCCCGCCCGGCCACCACGCCCGCCGCGACGCGGCCGGCGGCTTCTGCTACCTGAACAACGCCGCCATCGCGGCCCAGATGCTCACCGGCAAGTACAAGCGCGTGGCCATCCTGGACACCGACATGCACCATGGCCAGGGCATCCAGGAGATCTTCTACGAGCGCAGCGACGTGCTCTACGTCTCCATCCATGGCGACCCCGAGAACTTCTACCCCGTCGTGGCCGGCTACGAAGACGAACGCGGCGCGGGCGAAGGCCTGGGCTACAACATCAACCTGCCCATGCCGCACGGCTCGCCCGAGGCCGTCTTCTTCGACCGCCTGGATCAGGCGCGCCGCGCCATCGAGCTCTTCCAGCCCGACGCGCTCGTGCTCTCGCTGGGTTTTGACGTCTTCGAAAAAGACCCGCAAGCCATGGTCGCGGTCAGCTCCGACGGCTTTGATCGCCTCGGCCAGGCCGTCGGCGCCTTCGGCCTGCCGACCTTGATTGTCCAGGAAGGCGGCTACTATATCGAAGGTCTCGAAAACAACGCCGAGCGCTTCTTCACCGGCCTGGCCCGCGCCTGACGCGCCCCGGCAAAGAAAAAGGCGGCCTCGGCCGCCTTTTTCTTTGCACATCCCTGCCCTATGTCCACCGCGCGCAAGACAAACACCTCCCCGCTGGCTCCCGAACGCATGGACTGGAACCTGCTGCGGACCTTTATGTTTGTCGTGCAAGAACGCGGCGTCAGCCGCGCGGCCACGGCCCTGCACCTGAGCCAACCCGCCGTCAGCCAGGCCCTCAAACGCCTGGAAACCGCCGTGGGCGGGCTGCTGCTCTACCGGCGCAACGGCGAATTCCGCCTCACCGGCCTGGGCGAAGAAATCTACCAGCTCGCGCGCGACATGTACGGCATGGTCGCCCGCATCGACGAAGCCGCGGCCCAGGAACAGGATGAAGTCGCCGGCCCTTTGCGCCTGCTGGTCATGAGCAAGATCCAGAGCGCCGCCTATGACGAATTCCTCTGCCAATTCCACCGCCGCTATCCCAAGGTCGAATTCGACGTCGACGTCATGCAAAGCGCCGCCATCCTTGACACCCTCAGCAAACGACTACCTGCCCTGGGACTGTGCCTGTGCCGCAAGGAAATCGATAACCTCGAGCGGCGCCTTTTCCTGCGGCACCGCTACGTACTGGTCTGCGGCCGCAACCACCCCCTCTTCTCGCGCCGCAACGTCCAGCTCGACGAACTGCGCGACCAGAGCTTTGTCTGCTTTGCCAGCGACCAGCTGGGCGACACCCTCTCGCCGCTGACCATCTTCCGCGACCAGGAAGGCTTTACCGGCCGCATCGTAGGCACCTCGGCCTACGTCGAAGAAATCCGCCGCATGGTGATCGCGGGCATGGGCCTGAGCTGCCTGCCCGAACACCTCATCGGCCAGGACGTCCTCGCGGGCGATCTCAAGCGCCTGCCTCCCGAACAGGCCATCGCCGAAATCGACGTCTTTCTCGCCTGGCACAAAGAACGCAAACTCAGCGCCGCCGAGCAGGCCTTTGTCCTCGCCTTCGAACGCTTCTTGGACCGCACACCACTGGAAATGCGGGCAGGCTGACGGAGGAGACAGCGGCCTTGCCGCCGGCGGCAGCACTGTCGTTGTGCGGTCGCCGTCGTCGTCACCCCGTTGATAACTGCCCCCGCCCAAGAGGTCATGGGGGGAGGGAGGCGGGGGTTTTGTAGGGGTGGGGATTGGCGCGCGCGGTTGTCCGTTGGGGTTGGCCGTGGCGGGGGGAT
>NZ_LRUJ01000001.1 GCF_001548475.1 Bordetella hinzii LMG 13501 | reverse complement strand
CCGGGGCCTTGGCCCCGGGGGTGTCAGTCCCGACGTGGTTCGGGGAGGAACCAGTTCATGACGAGGGCGCAGATGCCGCCGGTGGCGACGCCGGATTCGAGGACGCTTTTGAGGGCGTGGGGCATGTGGGCGAGGAATTCGGGCACTTGGGAGACGCCCAGGCCGAGGGCGAGGGAGACGGCGATGATGAGCAGGGCGCGGCGGTCCAGGCGGATGCCGGCCAGGATGTTGATGCCGGAGGCGGCGACGGCGCCGAACATGACCATGGCGGCGCCGCCCAGGACGGGTTCGGGGACGGCTTGGAGGATGCCGGCGACGGCGGGGAAGAGGCCGAGGAGGATGAGCATGGCGGCGATCCAGATACCGACGCGGCGGCTGGCGATGCCGGTGAGTTGGATGACGCCGTTGTTCTGGGCGAAGACGGAGCTGGGGAAGGTGTTGAAGACGCCGGCCAGCAGGGAGTTGGCGCCGTTGACGAGCACGCCGCCTTTGATGCGCTGCATCCAGACGGGGCCCTGGACGGGCTGGCGCGAGACTTGGCTGGTGGCGGTGATGTCGCCGATGGCTTCGAGCGAGGTGACCAGGTAGATGATCAGCATGGGCACGAAGAGGGGCCAGGAGAAGGATAGGCCGAAGTGCAGGGGCACGGGCACTTGGAAGAGGGCGGCTTCGCGGGCGCCGGTGAGGTCGAGGCGGCCGAGGGAGGCGGCGGCGAGGTAGCCGATGGCCAGGGCGATGACGAGGGCGGCGCTGCGCACCCAGACGATGGGGATGCGGTTGAGCACGATGATGGTGCCCAGGACGAGGCCGGAGAGCAGGAGGTTTTCGCTGTTGGCGAAGGTGCCGTTCTGCATGGCGGCGAAGCCGCCGCCCATGCTGATGAGGCCGACTTTGATGAGGGTCAGGCCGATGAGCAGGACGACGATGCCGGTGACCAGGGGGGTGATGAGGCGTTTGACGAAGGGCAGGATGCGGGAGATGCCCATTTCGACGAAGGAGCCGGCGATGACGACGCCGAAGATGGCGGCCATGACGGCTTCGACGGGGGTGCCTTGTTTGACCATGAGGCTGCCGCCGGCGATGAGGGGGCCGACGAAGTTGAAGCTGGTGCCCTGGACGATGAGCAGGCCGGCGCCCAGGGGACCGAAGCGGCGGCACTGGACGTAGGTGGCGATGCCGGAGATGACCAGCGACATGGAGACGATGAGGGTGGTGTCGCGGCTGGAGACGCCCAGGGCCTGGCAGATGAGCAGGCCGGGGGTGACGATGGGCACCAGGATGGCCAGCAGGTGTTGCAGGGCGGCGATGAAGGTGACCGGCGCGGAGGGGCGGTCATCGGGGCCGTAGACGAGGTCGGGGGCGGCCTGTTGGCCGGCCGGGGCGGTCGGGGAGGAGGAGAGGGGAGCGGAGCTCATGGTCGGAAAGAGCGGTGGTTGGGCCGGCCAAAGTGCGGGATTTTACCGGGCTCGGGCCCCTGGGGCCGCCCGGGGGACGGGAGGGGGGAGGCTAGACTCTTGAAATCGGCCGGGGCTGTCCCCATGTCGGGGAGGCCCGGCGGGCCGCCGCCATCGATGTTCCAACCCTTTATCTAGCCAACCATCACCACCATGACTCAAGACGCCACGTCCGAAACCCTGGGCTTCCAGGCCGAGGTCAAGCAGTTGCTGCACCTGATGATCCATTCCTTGTACAGCAACAAGGAGATCTTCTTGCGCGAGCTGGTCTCGAATGCCTCGGATGCCTGCGACAAGCTGCGCTTTGAAGCCATCGACCAGCCTGATCTGTTGGCCGGCGACGGCGAGCTGGCCATCCGTGTGAGCTATGACAAGGCCGCGCGCACGATCACGATTTCTGATAATGGCATCGGCCTGTCGCGCGAGGAGGCCATCGCCAATCTGGGCACGATTGCCCGTTCCGGCACGCGCGAGTTTTTCTCGCAGCTCACGGGCGACAAGCAGAAGGATGCCCAGCTGATCGGGCAGTTCGGCGTGGGGTTTTATTCGTCTTTCATCGTGGCCGACAAGGTGAGCGTGCTGAGCCGCCGCGCCGGTTCGGACGAGGCCATCCGCTGGGAGTCGGACGGCCAGGGCGAGTTTTCGATCGCGCCGGCCGAGAAGGCCGGCCGCGGCACGGATGTGGTGCTGCATCTGCGCGCCGACGAGGATGAGTTTTTGAGCGGCTGGAAGCTGCGCGAGATTTTGCGCCGTTATTCCGATCATATTTCGCTGCCCATCCAGATGCGCAAGGAGGAGTGGGACGCGGACAAGGGCGAGCAGGTCACCCGCGATGAGTGGGAGACGGTCAACCAGGCCAATGCGCTGTGGACTCGCGGCAAGGGCGATATCAGCGATGAGCAGTATCGCGAGTTCTACAAGACGGTCTCGCATGATTTCGAGGATCCGCTGGCCTGGACGCATAACCGTGTCGAGGGCCGCAGCGAGTATACGCAGCTGTTGTATGTGCCTCGCCGCGCGCCGTTCGATCTGTGGGACCGCGATGCCCGCCGCGGCGTGAAGCTGTATGTCAAGCGTGTGTTCATCATGGATGATGCCGAGCAGTTGCTGCCGGCTTATCTGCGTTTTGTGCGCGGGGTGATCGATTCGGCCGACCTGCCGCTGAATGTGTCGCGCGAGATCCTCCAGGAAAGCCGCGATGTGCGCGCCATCCGCGAGGGTTCGGCCAAGCGTGTCCTGTCGCTGCTGGAGGACCTGGCCGAGAACCGCAAGGACGATTACGCGGCTTTCTGGGGCGAGTTCGGCCAGGTGCTGAAGGAGGGCGTGGGCGAGGATCCGTCCAACCAGGAGCGCATCGCCAAGCTGCTGCGCTTTGCCTCGACGCAGTCGGGCGACGCGGCGCAGACGGTGTCGCTGGCCGATTACCTGGGCCGCCTGAAGGAAGGCCAGGACAAGATCTATTACGTCACGGCCGATAGTTTCTCGGCCGCGAGCAATAGCCCGCACCTGGAGATTTTCCGCAAGAAGGGCATCGAGGTGCTGTTGTTGTGGGACCGCGTGGACGAGTGGATGCTCTCGCATCTGCGCGAGTTCGATGGCAAGTCGCTGGTGTCGGTGGCCAAGGGCGGCCTGGATCTTGCCGATCTGGCCGACGAGGAAGAAAAGAAGAAGCAGACCGAGGTGGCCGAGTCCTTCAAGCCGCTGGTCGAGCGTCTGCAGGCCGCGCTGGGCGAGCAGGTCAAGGAGGTGCGCGTGACGCTGCGCCTGGTGGATTCGCCGGCTTGCGTGGTGGTGGGCCAGAACGACCTCAGCCCGCATCTGCTGCGCATGCTCAAGGCCGCCGGCCAGGAGGCGCCCGAGGTCAAGCCGGTGTTGGAGATCAACCCCGAGCACGCCCTGATCGCCCGCATCCGCGATGTGCCGCAGGCCGATTTCGGCGCCTGGGCGCAGCTGCTGCTGGACCAGGCGCTGTTGGCCGAGGGCGCGCAGATCGCCGATCCGGCGGCCTTCGTCAAGCGCCTGAACGCGCTCCTGCTCAAGGTCTGAGCCCTGGCAAGCGGACGGCCCCTCGCGGCCGTTTTTTTGCCCTGGCGCCCCAAGCCGGCGCGCGGTTCTGGCGTGGGTGGAAGCGGCTGCGCGCCACCGTGGGCGATGCCAGGGGCCGACGGCCCACCAGGAGTGTGGACAGCGGATAGCACAGGAGGGCGGCGGCCAGGGCGGCGAAGGCCATTTGCGCGGGTGCGATGCCGGCTCGCACGCCGGGGCAGGCCCTGTCCTTGCCGGCGGGGCAAGGCTGGCCGGCCCCGGCCGGCATCAGGCGTCGATGCGTTCGACCTTGCCCACCAGCAGGATGTAGGAGAGCGCGCCCAGGAGCGCCAGCGACGAGACGTAGACGATGGCGGGGGCGAAGTTGTCCTTGGACACCAGGAAGCCGATCACGATGGGGGTGCAGATCGAGGACAGGTTGCCCACGAAGTTGAACACCCCGCCGGTCAGCCCCAGCAGGCGCACCGGCGCCAGGGCCGAGACCAGCGACCAGGTGATGGAGGCCAGGCCGTTGCCGAAGAAGGCCAGGGCCAGGAAGAAGATCACCCAGCCCGTGGAGTCGGTGAAGTTGGCGCCGATCATGGAGGTGGAGATCAGCAGGCCCAGGATGATGGGCAGCTTGCGCGCCAGGCCGACGGTGGCGCCGCGCCGGATCAGGAAATCCGAGAGCACGCCGGAGCACAGCACGCCGATGAAGGCGGCCAGGAAGGGCACGGAAGCCAGAAAGCCCGATTTGATGAAGTCCATGCCGCGGTACTTCACCAGGTAGGTCGGGAACCAGGTCAGGAAGAACCACAGCGTGGAGGTCAGGCAGAACTGGCCCAGGTAGACGCCCCAGAGTTTGCGGCGCGACATGACCAGGCCCAGGTCGCCCCAGCTGAAGGGGGTCTTTTTTTCGGTCACGCGGCGTTCCAGGTCGACCACGCCGCCGCCTTGCTGGATGAGGTCGATCTCGGCCGCGTTGGCGCCTTTGAACTGGCGCGGCTCGCGATACACCAGGAACCACACGACGCCCCAGACGATGCCCAGCAGGCCGGTGCTCACGAACACCATGTGCCAGCCGTAGTGATGCTGCAGCCAGGCCAGCACCGGCGTGAGGAAGGCCAGGCCGACGAACTGGCCGGAGGTGTAGAAGCCGATGGCGGTGGCGCGCTCTTTCTCCGGGAACCAGGTGGTGACTACGCGGTTGTTGATCGGATAGGCGGGCGCTTCCAGCGCGCCCACGGCCAGGCGCAGCACGAACAGCAGCACGAAGCTGCCGGCAAAGCCCATGAAAAAGGTGGCGGCCGACCAGAGGATGAGCGCGGCGGCGTAGAGCACGCGCGGCGCGACCCGGTCGACCAGCCAGCCGCCGGGGATCTGCATGGCCGCGTAGGTCCAGCCGAAGGCCGAGAGGATCAGGCCTTCGTGCACCGTGTCCAGGCCGAACTCGTCCTTCAGGGCGGGGGCGGCGATGGACAGGTTGCTGCGGTCCAGGTAGTTGATGACGACGGTGATGAACAGCATCACCATGATGAGGTAGCGGCTGCGCGTCGGTGGCGTCAGGCCGGCGTGGGGGGTGGCGGGCAAGGCTGTCTCCTCGATGTTTTTAGGATTTACCACTCGGCGAAGCTGCCGTCGGCATGGCGCCAGATGGGGTTGCGCCAGCGGTGGCCGACCGCCGCGCGTTCCTTGACGTAGTCTTCGTTGACGTCGATGCCCAGGCCCGGGCCCTGCGGGATGGCCACCATGCCGTCGCGGTAGGCGAACACCTCGCGGTTGCTGACATAGTCCAGCAGGTCGTTGGCGGCGTTGTAATGGATGCCCAGGCTCTGCTCCTGGATGAAGGCGTTGTAGCAGCCGGCGTCGATCTGCAGGCAGGTCGCCAGCGCGATCGGGCCCAGCGGGCAGTGCAGGGCGAGCGCCACGTCATAGGCTTCGGCCATGGCCGCGATCTTGCGCGTCTCGGTGATGCCGCCGGCATGCGAGGGGTCGGGCTGGATGATGTCCACGTAGCCGTCGGCCAGGATGCGCTTGAAGTCCCAGCGCGAGAACAGGCGCTCGCCCAGGGCGATGGGCGTGGACGACAGCGGGGCCAGTTCTTTGAGCGCTTCGTAGTGTTCGCTGAGCACGGGCTCTTCGATGAACATCAGCTTGTAGGGCTCGAGTTCCTTGATGAGCACCTTGGCCATGGGCTTGTGCACGCGGCCATGGAAGTCCACGCCGATGCCGACGTTGGGGCCGACGGCGTCGCGCACCGCGGCGACGTTCTCCAGGCATTTCTCGACCTTGTCGTGCGAGTCGATGTATTGCAGCTCTTCGGTGCCGTTCATTTTCACGGCGGTGAAGCCGCGTTCGACCGCGCTCTTGGCCGCCGCCGCCGTGTCGGCCGGCCGGTCGCCGCCGATCCAGGAGTAGACGCGGATGCGGTCGCGCACATTGCCGCCCAGCAGCTGCGAGACCGGCACGCCCAGGTGCTTGCCCTTGATATCCCACAGCGCTTGATCGATGCCGGCCAGCGCGCTCATGTGGATGGCCCCGCCGCGATAGAAGCCGCCGCGGTAGAGCACGGTCCAGTGGTCTTCGATGTTGCGGGGATCCTTGCCGATGAGGTAGTCGGAGAGCTCTTCGACCGCGGCGGCCACCGAGTGCGCGCGGCCTTCGACCACGGGCTCGCCCCAGCCGACGATGCCTTCATCAGTCTCGATCTTCAGGAAGCACCACCGGGGCGGCACGATGTAGGTGGTGAGCTTGGTGATTTTCATGCTTGCGTCTCCTGGACGGCGCGCCGCCAGGCCGCGATGAAGGCGGCGGCGCGCTTGCCGGTATCGGCGGCCGATTGGCCGGGTTTGTAGAGGGCCGAGCCCAGGCCGAAGCCGGTGGCGCCGGCCTGAACATAGGCGGAAAGGTTGTCGGGGGTGATGCCGCCCACGGGCACCAGGGCCAGGGGCGGCCGCAGCACGGCCCGCCAGGCCTTGAGCACGGCCGGGCCCAGTTGTTCGGCCGGGAACATCTTCAGCACGTCGGCGCCGGCGGCCAGGGCGGCGTAGGCTTCGGTGGGCGTGGCCACGCCGGGGCAGCAGGCCAGGCCGGCGGCCTTGGCGGCGCGGATGAGCGCGGGGTCGCCATGCGGCATGACGATGAGTTCGCCGCCGGCCTGCTGAATGCGCGCCACGTCTTGCGGATCCAGCACGGTGCCCGCGCCGACCAGGCAGTCGGCGGGCAGGGCGTCGCGCAGCACGCGGAGGCTGGCCAGCGGTTCGGGCGAGTTCAGGGGCACTTCGATCAGCCGGAAGCCCGCGGCATAGAGTTCGAGCCCGACGGCGGCGGCCTCGGCGGGCGTGATGCCGCGCAGGATGGCGATCAGGCCGCAATGGGCCATGGCTGTCTGTAGACCGGGATGGTTCATGGCGTTTCCTCGGGATGGGCGGAAGGGGTGACGAGACCGGCGCGCGCGGCCAGGTGCCACAGGCCGCGTTCGGTGGCGTGTTGCGCCAGCGCGGGCGCGCCCAGGCCGTAGTGGCGCAGCGCTTGTGCGTAGCGTTCGCATAGCGCGGCTTCGCCGCACAGCACGATGCGCGGGGCCTGCCCGCGCAGCAGGCCGGCCAGCGCGGCGATTTCGTGGCCGATCAAAAGGCCCGAGAGATAGTCGGCCTGGGAGGCCGGCGGCAATTCGCCGGTCAGGCCCAGGGTGCGGCTGCTGAAGATGGTCGACAGCACGCCGGCCTGGCCGGCGGTCTCGCCCGCCACGGCCAGGCCGCGCGCGTAGGCCTGCATATCGGCGGCCGGCGCGTCGCTCATGGTGCGGCCCAGGATGGTGTGGGCGCGCAGCGCGGCATAGACCTCGCCGGTCATGAAGGTGTCGAAGCGGCTGACGTGCCGGCCCTCGGCATGCACCCATTTGGAGTGCGTGCCGGGCAGGCCGATCAGCAGGCGTTCGTCCTGCCGCCCGGCCATCACGCCGACGACCTGGGTTTCTTCGCCGCGCATCACATTGGGTAGGCCCTGGCGCTGGATGAGGCCGGGCACGATATGCAGCGGCGCGCCGGCGCGTTCGACGCGCGTGAGCCGGGCGGCGATGCGGTCCAGGTCCACGGGCACGTCCAGATAGGGCGCTTCTTGCCAGCCCTGGGCGCTGCCGACCATGCCGCAGGCGATCACCGGCAGCGCCGGCTCGGCGCGCAGCCAGTCGCCGCAGGCCTGTTCGAAGGCCAGCTCGAAGCCGCCGAGGGAATGGGGCGTGGCCGCGCCGTCCTGCAGGGGTTGCGGCAGGCGCATGATGCCCCAGGGCAGATGGCGTGCATCCAGGGTGTGGCCGGCCGCGTCCAGGCGATAGGCGCGCAGGGAAGAGGTGCCCCAGTCCAGCGCGACCAGGGCCGCCTGCTTGGGTGTTGCTGATGTCATGAGGTCTTGCTGTCTCGTTCGGGCCGGGCCGGCGGGCGGCGTCTGGCCTTGTTGTCGGGCGCGGAGGGCGCCTTGCGGAAAATTCTAGAGCAGCGCTTGAAAAATCTCAAAATATAGAATCAAATCCCACATATAGGGATTTAACGGCGCCGCCAGGCGCTATGCTTGAGCGCTTCCGGGCTTTTTTTCTTGTTTTCGCCATGACGCTTGTTGTTTCTTCTCAGGACAGCGCCGCACCCGCCGGCACGCAGACCCTGGTGCGCGGCCTGGCCGTCATCCAGGCCGTGGCCGACGGCGCGCGCGACCTCAAGGACATATGCGCGCGCATCGGGGTGGCGCGTAGCACCACGCACCGCCTGGCCGCCTGCCTGGTGCAGGAGCGCTATCTGCGCACCATGCCGGGCGTGGGCTATGTGCTGGGCCCGCGGCTGATCGAACTGGGTTTCCAGGCGCGCGAAGCCTTTCCGCTGGCGACCCTGGCGCGGCCTTTCCTGGCGCGCCTGGCCGAGCAGACGGGCGACACCATCCATCTGGCCGTGCGCGACAAGGATGAGGTGCTCTACCTGGAGAAAATCCCCGGCAAGAAAGGCCTGGAGATGCGTTCGCGCGTGGGCCACCGCATGCCCCTGACGGCCACGGGCGTGGGCAAGGCCTTGCTGCTCGATGCCGACGCGGCGCAATGGCAGGCGCTGTTCCGTATCGGCGCGCCGGTGGCCTCGCATGCGCCTGGCGGCAAGCAGACGGCGCAGGCTTTCCTGGCGCGCATGCGCGAGTACGCCGCCAAGGGCTATGCCTTCGACCTGGAGGACAACGAGCCCTCCATCCGCTGCGTGGCCGCGCCGGTGCGCGACGCGGGCGGCGCCATCGTGGCGGCCATCAGCGTCTCCAGCACCGTGCCCTATATGCCGATGGAGCGCATGCACGAGATGGTCGCCGTGGTGCAGGGCGCGGCGGCTGGCATTTCCGCCGAGCTGGGCTGGCAGGTGGCGCGCGCCTGAGCCGGCGCGCGAGGCTCTAGAATGCGGGTTCCTGGACTTCGTTTCCGCCGCGATGATCGACCTGCGCAATATCGAGACCTTCTTCTGGGTCGCCACGCTGGGCGGTTTCCGCGCGGCGGCCGAGAAACTCAACGCCACCCAGCCGGCGATCTCGCAGCGCATCGCCAGCCTCGAGGCCGACCTCAAGGTGCGCCTGTTCGAGCGCGATACGCGCGGCATCCGGCTCACGGCCAAGGGACAGGAGCTGCTTTCGCATGCCGAGCGCATGCTGCAGCTGCGCCACGACATGCAGGCCGCGGCCGTGGCCAAGAATGTGATGAGCGGCACGCTGCGCCTGGGGGTGTCGGAAACCCTGGTGCATACCTGGCTGCCGCGCTTCATGGAGCGGCTGCATGATGCCTATCCGGCGCTCATGGTGGAGATCCAGGTCGATACCACCACCGCGCTGGAAGCCCAGCTCGCCTCGCACCAGATCGACCTGGCGTTTCTGCTCGGCCCGCTCAGGGATGAGCGCGCCGAGAATCTGTTTCTCTGCGATTACCCCTTGTCATGGCTGGCCAGCCCCAAGCTCAAGGTCGGCCGCCAGCCGGTGGCGCTCAAGCACCTGGCGCAGTGGCCCATCATCACCTATAGCGCCACCACGGAGCCGCACCGCGCCGTGCGCCACGCCTTGCAGGAGGCGGGCGTGAAGGCGCCGCGCATGTATGGCAGCTCGGCGCTCAGCGTGATCGTGCGCATGGCCATGGACGGCATCGGCACCGCCGTGATCGCGCCCATCTTCCTGCGCGAAGAGCTCAACCAGGGAGAGCTGCGCATCCTGCAGGTCAAGGCGCCGGACCTGCCGCCGCTGCATTACACCGCGAGCTGGATGCGCGGGCCGGACAGCCATGTGCCGGAGGTGGTGGCGCGCATGGCGCAGGAGATCGCGCATGCCGACAGCCAGCGGCGGGCCAGCGCGGCGCCGCGCTAGGCCTTCTCCTGGCGTTTTCCCTTAAGGGTTTAACCCTGATAAGAAAAGTTGATCGGGCGGTATCGCAACATGTGATTGGACGCTGGCGGCGGCATGAGGTGCAATGCCGCCCAACAACAGACATCACAAGGGAAAAACCATGGCCTCATCCGCCAAGCCTGCGTATCAGGCGCGCCTGGATGCGCGCAACGGCAAACATACCGGTCCCACGGCCAATGTCGCGCCGGGCCATGTGCAGGCCAACCTGGCCATCCTGCCGCGCGCGCTGGCCGCCGATTTTCTGCATTTCTGCCAGCTCAATCCCAAGCCCTGCCCTTTGCTCGCGATGTCCGAGCCGGGCGACCCCAGCCTGCCGCTCCTGGGCGAGGACATCGACATCCGCAGCGACCTGCCGCGCTACCGCGTCTGGAAGCACGGCGAACTGGTGGCCGAGCCCACCGATGTGCACGCCTATTGGCGCGACGACCTGGTGTCTTTCCTGATCGGCTGCTCCTTCTCGTTCGAGGAGGCCATGCTGGACAACGGCCTGCCGGTGCGCCATATCGAGCAGGGCTGCAACGTGCCCATGTACCGCACCAATGTGCCGACCGAACGGGCCGGTCCGTTCGGCGGCCCGCTGGTGGTTTCCATGCGCCCCTTGAAGGCCGCCGACGCCATCCGCGCCATCCAGGTGACCTCGCGCTTTCCGTCCGTGCATGGCGCGCCGGTGCATCTGGGCGACCCCTCGCTTATCGGTATTGCCGATATCAATCGGCCCGACTATGGTGATGCGGTCGAAATCCGCGAAGGGGAAATCCCGGTCTTCTGGGCTTGTGGCGTGACACCGCAATCCGTGGTGGCCGCCGTCCGGCCGGAGTTCTGCATCACGCACGCGCCGGGCCACATGCTGGTCACCGATTGGCTGAACAGCCGCGTGGCCATTCTTTGAGTGCTGAAGGCCCAAGGGCCGTCTGTTTCATCCGCTTTTCATAAACCAAGAGTCCTCCAGAGGACGAGAGGCGACAAGGCTTCATGCCGCGGCACGGCCGCGGCGAAGTGCCGCGCCGGTTGGCGGCGCGGCGCTCCCGATCTGCTTTCTACACAGAAGTATTTTTCAGGAGTCGAGTGATGAAGATGAAACGCTACGCGGGCGCAGCCGCGATTCTGGCGCTGGCCTGCGCCGCCTTCGGGGCCCAGGCCCAGGACAAGACGGTGCGCATCGGCGCCATCTATCCGCTGAGCGGCGCGCTGGCCTCCACGGGCGCCGAGATCAAGGCGGCCATCGAGCTGGCGGTGGATATCGTCAACAATCCGCATCCGGAGCTGGAGGGCATCCCGCTGGCCGCCGGCAGCGGCCTGCCCGCGCTGGGCGGGGCCAAGATCGAGGTGGTGTTCGGCGACTCCCAGGGCAAGCCCGAAGTGGGCCTGGCCGACGCGCAGCGCCTGCTGGACCAGGAAAAAGTGGTGGCCCTGACCGGCGCCTACCAGTCGGCGGTGACCAAGACGGCCAGCCGCATCGCCGAGCAGCGCGGCATCCCTTACGTCAACGGCGAATCCAGCAGCCCGGACCTCACCGAGCGCGGCTACAAATGGTTTTTCCGCACGTCGCCCAATGACGACACCTTCGTCGAGAACATGATGCAGTTTCTCGATGGCATCAAGGCCGTGCCCACGGCCAAGATCGCCGTGGTGTACGAGAACACGGACTTCGGCGTGAACACGTACAAGGCGGTGGAGAAATTCGCCAAGCAGTACAAGCGCCAGCTGGTGGCCAATATCGCCTATAGCGCCGGTTCGGCATCGGTCACGGCCGAGGTGCAGAAGCTGGCCGCGGCCAAGCCGGATGTGGCCATCTTCGCCAGCTATACCTCCGACGCCATGCTGTTCGTGCGCACCATGCGCGAGAGCAAGTATGCCCCGCCGGTGTTCCTGGCCAATGACGCGGGCTTCATTGATTCGCGCTTCGTGCAGGAAGTCGGGCCGCAGGTGCAGGGCGTGCTGTCGCGCGATGTCTGGGGCAACGACGTGGCGGCGGCCAAGGCGGGCCTGAAGAAGATCAACGATATGTACAAGGCCAAGACCGGCAAGGACCTGAACGGCAACAACGCGCGTTCCATGCAAGGCGTGCTGGTGCTGGCCGATGCCATCAACCGGGCGGGTTCCACCGATCCCGAGGCCATCCGCAAGGCCCTGGTGGCCACCGACCTGGCCGAGGCCCAGGTGGCCATGCCCTGGGCCGGCGTGAAGTTCGACGAGAAGGGCCAGAACACCAAGGGCGCCGGCCTCATCCTCGAACTCAAGGGCAACAGCTACCAGACCGTGTGGCCCGAGAAGTATCGCAGCGACAAGAGCCTGCCCACGCTGCCGTTCAGCTGGAAATAAACCTGTTGCGTGACGGAGGCGGCCGCGCGGGGCCGCCTCGGGGAGTTCGATATGTTTGAAGCGCTTTCGGCGGGCCTGTTCAACGGGCTGATCTACGCCGCCGTGGCCGTGGGCCTGGCCTTGATCTGGGGCATCACCGACGTCATCAACTTCGCCCATGGCGAGTTCCTGATGCTGGGCATGTATGCGGCCTATTGGATGTTTACGCTGGGCCACCTGGATCCGACCCTGTCGGCGCCCTTGGTCGCCATTCTGCTGGGCTTCGTGGGTTTCCTGACCTACGCCCTCATCATCAAGCGCCTGCAGAAGGGCCCGGCCATGGCCGTCATCCTGGCGACCTTCGGCCTGGGCCTGGTGCTGCGCCAGCTCGCCTTCATCGCTTTCTCGCCCGACTACCGCAGCCTGCCCGACACCCTGGTGTCCGGCAGTGTGTCGCTGGCCGGCATCTCGCTGGGACGGCCCCAGGTCGTGACCGGGCTGGTGGCCCTGGCCCTGGTGGTGGCGCTGTTCTTCCTGGTGTACCGCACGCGCTGGGGCCATGCCCTGCAGGCGGTGGCCGAGGACCGCCAGGTAGCCGCGCTGGTGGGGATTTCGCCGGACCGCGTCAATGCCCAGGTCTGGATGCTGGGCAGCGCGGCGGTGGGCCTGGCCGGCGCCTTGCTGACGACCTTCTTCTATGTGTTTCCCTCGGTAGGCACGGTGTTCGGCCTCCTGGCCTTCGTCGCGGTCTGCATGGGCGGCTTCGGTTCGCTGCCGGGCGCTTTCATCGCCGGCATCCTGATCGGAATCATCGAGGCGATGACGGGCTATTTCGTGGCCCCGGCGCTCAAGACCGTGAGCGTGTTCATCCTCTTCATCCTGGTGTTGTGGTATCGCCCGCGCGGGCTGTTCGGGCGGTGGTGAGATGCAGATGACAGATAAACAAATCCCGGCGGCCGGCCACCCCGGCCTGCCCAAATGGCCGATCGCGGTGGCGCTGCTGGCGGCCGCGCTGCTGGCCCTGGTGCCCCTGGCCGTGCGCGACGCCTTCACCTTGCAGGTGCTGCTGCTGGCCATCATGTTCGGGGCGCTGGGCGCCTGCTGGAACCTGGTGGGCGGCTTTCTGGGCCGCATCTCCTTCGGGCACGGCGTGTTCATCGGCGTGGGCGGCTATACGACGCTCTTGCTGTTGCAGCATCTCAAGCTCACGCCGCTGCTGGGCATCCCGCTGGGCGGGCTGATCAGCGCGGCGCTGGCCTGGCTGGTGGGCGGCCCCACGCTGCGGCTGTCGGGCCACTATTTCGCCATGGCGACCATCGCGCTCTTGCAGATCGGCCTGCTGCTCATGGTGAACTGGGACTGGGCCGGCGGCGCCGTCGGCCTGGAGGCGCCGATCGCCGATGCGCCGTGGATGCTGCTGTTCCGCACCAAGGTGCCTTATTACTGGATCGCGCTGGCGCTGGCTTTCCTGACGTTTCTCGCCACCTATCTGCTGGTGCATTCGCGCACGGGCTTTTACTGGCGCGCCATCAACGGCGACGAGGCGGCCGCGCGCAGCCTGGGCGTGCCGGCCGACCGCTACAAGATGCTGGCCTTCGTCCTGTCTGCCGGCATGACGGGCGTGTGGGGCGGTTTTTTCGCCATGTACGTGGGTTTCATCGATCCCGAGTCCATGTTCAGCCTGACCATGTCGGTGCAGGTGGTGCTGGTCGCCATCCTGGGCGGGGTGGGCACGCTGGTCGGGCCCTGGTTGGGCGCGGCCGTGCTGCTGCCCTTGTCGGAGGGCACGCGGGTGGCCTGGGGCAGTTCAGGGCTGGGGCTGGATCTGCTGATCTTCGGCCTGGCGATTCTGCTGGTCACACTCTTTCTGCCGGGTGGCCTGGTGACCCTGAGGAGGCGTCGTGGCACTGCTTGAAGTCAAGGACCTGACCAAGCGCTTCGGCGGCTTGGTCGCCAACAAGGATATTTCGCTGTCGGTCGAGGAAGGCGAGATCGTCGCCATCATCGGGCCCAACGGCGCGGGCAAGAGCACGCTGTTCAACGGCCTGGTGGGACACCACGAGCCGACCTCGGGCACGGTGCGCTTCAAGGGCGAGTCCCTGGCCGGCAAGCGGCCCGAGCAGGTCGCCGCGCTGGGCCTGGTGCGCACCTACCAGATCCCGCGCAGCTTCGGCCAGATGACGGTGCTGGAGAACGCCATGGTGGGGGCGCTGCTGCGCCATCCCCGCCTGGCCGACGCGCGCCGCGAGGCCCTGCGCGTGCTGGAGCTGGTGGGCCTGGCCGATCGGCATGACGTCAAGGCCGCGGGCCTGAATGTCGCCGGCCAGAAGCGCGTCGAGCTGGCCCGCGCGCTGGCGACCGAACCGCGCATGCTGCTGCTCGACGAGGTGGCCGGCGGCCTGAACCCGGCCGAAGCCATCGCCTTGGCGGAGATCCTGCGCGGCATCCATGCCGCCGGGGTCACGCTCATCATCGTCGAGCATGTGCTGGAAGTCGTGATGCGCCTGGCGCAGCGCGTGCTGGTGCTGAATTTCGGCCAGACGATCGCCGAGGGGCCGCCGCAGGACATCGTGCGCCATCCCGCCGTGATCGAAGCCTATCTGGGGAGAAAGCACCGTGCCTGACATGATGCTGGAAGTGGAGAACCTGAGCGTGGCCTATGGCGGCGTGCAGGCGGTGCGCGAGCTGTCCCTGCAGGTGAGGGCCGGCGAGATCACGGCGCTGTTGGGCGCCAACGGGGCGGGCAAGTCCAGCACGCTGATGGCCATCGTGGGCGCGGTGCGGCCCAAGACCGGCCGCGTGCGCTTCGAAGGGCGCGACATCACCGGCACGCCGCCCCAGCACCTGGTGTCGCAGGGCATCGCCCTGATCCCGGAGGGCGCGCGGGTGTTCGCGCGCCAGTCGGTGGCCCAGAACCTGCGCCTGGGCGCCTACACCGTGCGCGACGAGGCGGTGTTCGCCGAGCGGCTGGAGCGGGTCTATCGCTTGTTTCCGCGCCTGAAGGAGCGCGAGACGCAGCTGGCCGGCACCATGTCGGGCGGCGAGCGCCAGATGCTGGCCATCGGCCGGGCGCTCATGAGCGGGCCGCGCCTGTTGCTGATCGACGAGCCCAGCCTGGGCCTGTCGCCCCTGCTGGTGGAACAGGTCTTCGATGCGCTGGCCGCGCTCAACCGCGATGACGGCCTGTCGGTGCTGCTGGTCGAGCAGAACATGAACCAGGCCCTGGAGGTCGCGAGCCGGGCCTATGTGATGCAAAGCGGGCGTGTGGCCCTGGAGGGCGGGGCGGCCGAGCTGGCCGCTTCCGACGAGGTCCGCCAGGCCTATCTGGGGATGTAGCGCCGGGCCCTGGCCGGCCCGGCGGCGCGCCCGCCGGGCTCAGCTCAAGGGCAGGGTCAGCACGCCCTGGACCGCCGGGCGCATCATCAGGCGGCGGTACCAGGCGGCCAGGTTGGGCGTCTCGGGCCGCTCGATGGGCAGGCCGAACCAGCGATGGGCGGCGCAGCCCAGCGGGATGTCGCCCATGGTGAACTGCGAGCCGGCGATGAAGTCGCGGCCTTGCAGCGCTTGTTCGAGTAGCAGCGCGCAGGCGGCCGAGCGCTTGACCGCGGCGGCGATGGCGGCGGGGTCGCGCTGTGCTTCGGGCGTGCGGATCAGGCCCAGGAAGGCCGGGCCCAGGGCGGGCTGCCACTCGGTGGCCTGCCAGTCCATCCAGCGGTCGGCATCGGCGCGCACACAGGGATCGGCGGGCCACAGCGAGCCCGCGCCATAGCGCGCGGCCAGATAGCGCACGATGGCGTTGGATTCCCAGAGCACGAAGCCGCCGTCGTCGATCACGGGCACGCGGCGGTTGGGATTCATGCGGCCGTACTCGGGCGTGTCCAGGCCGCCGAAGGCGCCGCCGGCTTCGGTCAGGGTGTGGGGCAGGGCCAGTTCGCGCACGGCCCAGACCACTTTCTGTACGTTGACGGAACTCAGCCGTCCCCAGATCTTCAGCATTGCTGTCCTCGTCGTCAGCGCGGCGGCAGGTCGCGCCGCAGAAAGCCTGCGCCGCGCGCGAAGCGCGGCCAATCGAAGGCGGGGCCCGGGTCGGTCTTGCGCCCGGGCGCGATATCCTCGTGCCCCCAGGCCGCGCGGATGGGCAGGCGCGCGCGCAGGCGCTGCGCCAGTTCGGCCAGGACGGCGTATTGCGCGTCGGTGTAGGGCAGGTCGTCGGTGCCCTCCAGCTCGACGCCGACCGAGAAGTCATTGCAGCGCTCGCGTCCCTCGAAGCGCGAGACGCCGGCATGCCAGGCGCGGTCGTATACCGAGGCGAACTGCACGATGCCGCCGTCGCGCCGGATGAAGAAGTGGGCCGAGACCCGCAGCCCCGCCAGGCGGGCAAACCAGGGATGGGCGCCGAGGTCGAGCCGGTTCAGGAAGAGATCGGCCACATAGGGGCCGCCGAACTCGCCGGGCGGCAGGGTGATGTTGTGCACGACCAGCAGCGAGACCTGCGCGCCGGGCGGGCGGGCATCGACATTGGGCGAGGGCAGTCGCGTGACGGCGGGCGCGGGGCGCAGCCAGCCGTGGCGATCCAGTTGCAGCGTCATGGCGGATGGCGGATCAAGGGCAAGCCGCATTATGCAGGCCCCGCCGCCGCTTGCCTATGGCGCCGGCCCCAGGCGGGCGTGTTCTTGGCCGCACCAGGTCCGGCCGTTGAGGAGCAAGGCCTCCGAGCGCGGCAGGTGGATGCCGCAATGGGCGCAGCGCACCATGGGCTCGGCGGCCCGGGCGGCCGGCGGCGCGGCGGGCTTGCGGGGGGCGTCGCGGCGGCTGCCGCGCGCGTTGAGCATGCGCCAGGCGGTCAGCACGACCAGGATGGCGAAGAACCAGAAAATTATCTTGCCCACCTGGGGTCAACTCCGATGCAGAATCATTTCCAGCACGAACCGGCTGCCGGTATAGGCGAGGATGAGGAAGCAGAAGCCGGCCACCGTCCAGCGCAGCGCCACCCGGCCGCGCCAGCCGCGCGCCTGGCGCCCGACGAGCAGGCCGCCGAAGGTCAGCCAGGACAGCAGCGTGAAGATGGTCTTGTGGTCAAAGGGCAGGATGCGGCCGGTCAGCAGGATGGAGGCCACCGAGCCCGTGGCAACCGCCGCGCTCAGGACCAGGAAACCGATGAAGATGATGCGGAACAGCAGCTGCTCCTGCACCAGCAGCGGCGGCTGGGCGTCCAGGACGCGGCCGACGATGCTGCGGGAAGCCGGGGCGTCCAGGGGGCGGTGCAGGTGCCGGTCCAGCAGCGCCATCAGCATGGCGTGCAGCGCCGCGATCGTGATCAGGCCGTAGGCGGCCAGGGCGATGATCAGATGGATCCGCAGCCAGGGATTGCCGGCATGGGGCACGATCACCCCTTGCGGGAACCCGGCCGCCAGCAGGGTGGCCAGGGTGGCGGCCGGCAGGAGCAGCAGCTGCACCCCGTCGATGCGGATGAACAGGCTTTCGAGCCAATACATGATCAGGCCCAGCCAGAGGGCGGCCGACAGGGCCAGGGCCCAGCCGATGAAGATGTGATCTGTCCCCAGCATTGATTCGCGCAGGGCGTAGCCGTGCACGATCAAAGCCCCGAGCAGGCAGAGCCGGGCGATCTTGCCGGTCTGCTCGACGCTGCCGGCGCGCTGCAGGCGGCGCCACATCGAGGCGCCCAGCACGGCGTAGACCAGGGCGGCCACGGCGTGAAATACAATGCCTGATGACATAAAAACCGTTGTCTGGGTGGGGCCAGGGCAAATGTCACCCGCTGACATCGCCCGCCGCGGGCCTTTGCGGCCCGCGCGGTCCCGTTCAATCAATTAGTTTAAGCGGAAACGCCTCTCATGCTCGATAACCTTACCCAACGCCTGTCGCGCGTCGTCAAGACGCTGCGCGGCGAAGCCCGCCTGACCGAGGCCAACACCCAGGAGATGCTGCGCGAAGTGCGCATGGCGCTCCTGGAGGCCGACGTGGCCCTGCCCGTGGTGCGCGATTTCGTCGCCCGCGTCAAAGAGAAGGCCCTGGGCGAGGAGGTGTCCTCCAGCCTGACGCCGGGCCAGGCCCTGGTCGGCGTGGTCCATAAAGAACTGACCGCCCTGATGGGCGGCGACCTCGGCCCGGGCAGCGGCGAGCTGTCGCTGGCCGTGCAGCCGCCGGCCGTCATCCTCATGGCCGGCCTGCAGGGCGCCGGCAAGACCACCACCACCGGCAAGCTGGCGCGCTGGCTGGCCGAGGGCGAGCACACCCAGGGCGGGCGCAAGACCGGCAAGAAGAAAGTCCTGGTGGTTTCGGCCGACGTCTACCGCCCGGCGGCCATCGAGCAGCTCAAGACCGTGGCCGCCCAGGTGGGCGTGGATTTCCTGCCGTCGGACCCCAGCCAGAAACCCGAGGACATCGCCCGCAACGCGGTCGAGCATGCGCGCCGCCACCACTATGACGTGCTGATCGTCGACACGGCCGGCCGCCTGGGTATCGACGAGGCCATGATGCGCGAGATCGCCGCGCTGCACGCCCTGGTCAAGCCGGTGGAGACGCTGTTCGTGGTCGACGCCATGCAGGGCCAGGACGCGGTCAATACCGCCCGGGCCTTCGCCGAGGCGCTGCCCCTGACCGGCGTGGTCCTCACCAAGCTCGACGGCGATGCGCGCGGCGGCGCGGCGCTGTCGGTGCGCCACATCACCGGCAAGCCCCTGAAATTCGTCGGCGTCTCCGAGAAGCTCGACGGGCTGCAGCCCTTTCATCCCGAGCGCATGGCGCAGCGCGTGCTGGGCATGGGCGATATCGTCTCCCTGGTCGAGCAGGCGCAGAAGAACATCGACATCGCCGAGGCCGAGAAGCTGGCCAAGAAGATCAAGTCGGGCGATAAGTTCGACCTGAACGATTTCCGCGAGCAGCTGGGCCAGGTCAAGAAGCTGGGCGACATGAATTCCCTCTTGGAGAAGCTGCCTTCGCAGTTCCAGCAGGCCGCCGGCCAGCTGCAGGGCGGCCAGGCCGAGAAGCAGCTGCGCCGCACCGAGGGCATCCTCAATTCCATGACGCCGGGCGAGCGCGCCAAGCCCGAGCTCATCAAGGCCTCGCGCAAGCGCCGCATCGCCGCCGGCGCCGGCGTGCCGGTGCAGGAGGTCAACCGCCTGCTCAATCAGTTCGAGCAGATGCAGGGCATGATGAAGCAGATGAAAAAAGGCGGCATGGCCAAGATGATGCGCGCCATGGGCGGCCTGAAGGGCATGGGGCGTTTCGGCGGATTCGGCCGCTGAGCCAGCCTTCGCCCCAAACAAAACAGGGTGCCGCGAGGCACCCTGTTTTGTTTGGCCGGCACCCGCTCAGCGGGCCTTGGCCACGGCGGCGTTCCAGGCCGCGACGACCTTCTCGTAGTCGGCGGCCGCTTCGAGCTGGTCCACCGGGAAGATCTTGATCGAGGCCAGCTCCGGCAGGGTGGTGAGCTTGGAGACTTCGATGTCGCTGCGCGAGGGGCGGCGGAAGTTCTTCACCAGCTGGGCCGTCTGGGCTTCCTTGCTGAGCAGGCCTTCGTACAGCTGGCGGGCCGCCTCGACGTTCTTGGCGCCCTTGATGATGAACATGCCTTCGGGCGCCAGGTAGCTGCCCTCGGACGGATAGACCAGCTTGATTTCCTTCTGGCCGCCCGCCACGTATTCCTGCGCGGCGTATTCCAGCGTCAGGCCCACGGCGTATTCGCCGGCGGCCACGCCCTTGTACGTCGTGCCCGAGGAGCCGGTGACCACGGCATTGGCGGCGATCTTGTCCAGGCCCTCGGTGCCGAACTGTTTGTACAGGCCGTAGACCAGCATATAGGCCGTGCCGCTCTTGGACGGGTCGGTGATGGCGAACTTGCCCTTCCATTGCGGCTGCATCAGGTCGGACCAGGTGGCGGGGGCGGGCGCGCCCTTGAGCTGGCGCTCATTGACCATCATCACCATGACATGGACATTGGTGCCCATCCAGAGATTGTCCGGGCCGCGGAATTCGGCCGGAATGGCGGCCACGTCCTTGGGCGTATAGGGTTCCAGCTGCGCCCGGTAGGCGCCCAGGGTGCCGAAGCCGCCGCTCCAGAACAGGTCGCCGCGCGGGTTCTGCGCCTCGGCCTCGATGCGCTTCATCAGCGTGCCCGTGCCGCCGGTGACCGGCCGCACATCCAGCTTGGGCATGGTCTTCTTGACCGCTTCCAGCGCGGTGTCGATGGTGTCGGTATTGTTGGACGAATACAGGATGACGGTCTGGGCCTGGGCGGCGCCGCCGGCGAGGGCGGCGGCCAGCAGGCTGGATTGCAGCAGATGAGAGAAGCGCATGGAAAGGCCTTTTTCTGAGAGTGCTACTTGCCGGAGAACAGGTTGACCTTGAAGGCCTTGATCGACACCACCACCGGGACCAGGATCACGGTGACGAGCGCGGCGCCATAGGCCGACGCCATGCCCAGGCGCCCGCCGTCAACCTGGCGGAAAATGGCGATGGGCATGGTTTCCAGCCCGCCGCTATAGGCCACGATCGAGGCCGAAAGCTCCGAGATCGTGGTCAACCACATGAGGATCGCCGAAGAGATGATGGAGGCCTTCATGGCAGGCAGCATCACCTTGAAGAAGGTCATGAGCGGCGAGACGCCCAGGCTGATCGAGGCTTCCTCGATGGAGTCGGGGATGTTGAACAGCGTGGACGAGGCGTTGCGCACCGCGAAGGGCAGGCGGCGCACGGTGTAGCACAGCACCATGATGGCCGAGGTGCCCGCCAGTATCAGCCAGCCCGTATTGAAGGTCTGCACCAGGGCGATGCCCAGTACCGTGCCGGAAATCGTCAGCGGCAGCACCAGGATGTAGTCCAGCAGCTGGGTGGCGCGGTTGCGCTTCTTGACCGTGAGATAGCTGGCCAGCACGGCGAAGGCCACGCCCAGCAGCGTCGCCAGCGAGGCGAACTTGATCGAGTTCAGGATGGGTTCGGGCGCGCCATGCAGGGCGCGCTGCATGCTGGCCAGCGACCAGCTGCCCCAATGCATGACCGGGCCGCTGGTATGCGTGAAGGCGGCGATGAAGACCACCACCAGCGGCAGCAGCGACAGCAGCACGATGAGCGTGACGCCGCCGGCATAGCCGGCCGCGGCCCAGGAGCGCACGCGGCGCGGCGCCGGCGCGCGGCCCTGGGTCATGGTGTAGACCTTGCGCTCGACCATGCGCTTTTGCACGAAGAGCACGGCGGCCACGATGCCGATCGACACCACCGACATGGCGCTTTGCAGCGTGGGGCTGCCGCCCATTTCGTTGACGAAAGTGTTGTAGGTCATCACCGACAGCAGCGGCACGCGGCTGCCCAGCATGATGGACAGCGCGAAGTTGCCCACCACCAGCGTGAAGACCACCAGGGCATTGACCAGCACGGCCGGCGCGATCACCGGCACCATGACACGGATGCGCGTAAGCCAGGGCGGGGTGCCCAGGCTCAGGCCGGCTTCCTCCAGCTGGCCGTCGAAGCCGCGCAGCGCGGCCAGCACACCCAGGTAGATATAGGTGTAATAGACCAGCGTCATGGAGAAGATCATGCCGCTCCAGCCGTAGAAGGAGGGCAGCTCGATGCCGATCTCGCGCAGGGCATTGGTGAGCAGGCCGTTGTTGCCCAGCACCAGCAGCCATGACTGGCCGACGATGATCTCGGGGATCACGATGGTCAGGATGGGCAGGATGGCCACGAGATTTTTCAGCGGAAAATCGTAGCGCGCCACCATATAGGCGAAGGGCACGCCCACCAGCACCGTGCAGGCGGTGACGACCGCGCCCAATACCAGGGTGTTGCGCAAGGCCTGCAGGTATTCGCCGTCTTGCGCCAGGGCGGCAAAGCCTTCGAGCGAAAAGCCGCCGGAGGCGCCGGTCACGCTGTTGCCGAAGAGCACGGCCAGCGGGTAGATCACGAAAAACAGCAGCAGGGCCAGGCATGCCGCTGTCAGAAGGCCCCAGGGCCACCACTTGAAGCTCATGGCCGGCCTCTTATTCGCTGACCACGCGGCTGTCGGTGGGCACCAGCACCTGCACGGCATCGCCGGGCTGGAAGTCGGCCACCATATTGCCGGCATGCAGTTCGACGCGGATTTCGCTGTTGTCCTCCAGCACGATGCGGTAGGCGGTCTTGAAACCCAGGTATTGGCGCCGCAGCACGCGGCCGGGCAGGGAATTGGGGATGCGGGGCGCGGCGGCGATGAGGCTGAGCTCTTCCGGCCGGGCAATGAGGATGCCGCGCTCGCCCAGCGCCGGGCTGCCCTGGGCGCCGTCGAACGGGTGCGCGCCGATCCGGTAGCGCACATGGGGAAGCCCGCCGTTGTCGCTGCCGGAGACAATCTCGGTGGGCACCGGGATCACATTGGCCGAGCCGATGAAGTCCGCCACATAGGCGTTGACCGGCGTGCCGTAGAGGTCTTCGGGCGAGCCCAGCTGGGCGATGTTGCCGCGGTCCATGATGGCGATCTGGTCGGACATGGCCAGGGCTTCTTCCTGGTCGTGGGTGACGAAGACCGTGGTGATGCGCGCCTCGCGCACCAGGTCCAGGATGACGTCGCGCATCTGCACGCGCATCTTGGCGTCCAGGTTGGACAGCGGTTCGTCCATCAGCAGCACGCGCGGCCGGATGACCAGGGCGCGGGCCAGGGCCACGCGCTGGCGCTGGCCGCCGCTCATCTGGGCCGGGTAGCGGCCGGCCAGCGCGGCCAGGCCGACCTTGTCCAGGGCTTCGGCCACCCGGGTCTTGATCTCGGCGCGGCCCACGCCGCGGGCGCGCAGCCCATAGGCGACGTTGTCGAACGCCGTCTTGTCGGGGAAGAGCGCATAGTCCTGGAATACCATGCCGATATCGCGGCGGTGCGCCGAGACATGGGTCATGTCATCCTGGTCGAACAGCAGGCGGCCGCCGTCGGGCTCGTAAAAGCCCGCGATGCAGCGCAGCAAGGTGGTCTTGCCGCAGCCGCTGGGGCCCAGCAGGGTGTAGAAGGCGCCGTCGGGGATGTGCAGAGACAGGTCCCGCAGGACGCTCTGGCCGTCGAAAACCTTGACGATACGGTCGATAGTGATGGATGCCATGGATGATCCTGCTTCTCGCTGCCCGCATCATAGAAAGGCGGCCGCCACGCCACCAGCGGGCATTTTTAAACACAGCTGTAAGTTTTTCTGGGGGCTGGGCCGCGCCGCATCCCCTAGAATGGCCGCAACCGCAACAGCGCCGCCGGCAACGCATCGGCGGCCGCAGAGATAGAACGCACAAGTGGGAAAGAATCGCAAACGCAGGCAGGCCGGGCGCTGACCATGGCCCGCAGCCTGCCTCCTCTCAAGGCCCTGAGGGTGTTCGAAGCGGCGGCGCGGCTGCGCAGCTTTACCGCCGCCGCGCAGGAACTGAACATCACGCACAGCGCGGTCAGCCAGCAGATCCGTGCGCTGGAGGACTTCATCGGGCAGCCATTGTTCGCGCGCGAGGCGCGCGGGGTGGCCCTGTTGCCCGATGCCCTGGGGTATTTCTCCGAGGTCCAGGCCAGCCTGGAGCGCATCGCCCAGGCCACCGCCCACCTGAAACGCCCGCGGCAGGCGCGGCAGCTGCGCCTATGCGCCACGCCCTCGCTGGCCATGAAGCTGCTGATCCCCGGGCTGGCGGATTTCCAGCGCCTGTATCCCGAGATCGATGTCGAGGTCTCGACCCTGGGCCGGCAATTCATCGATCGCGCCGACGCCGCCCACGACCTCATCATCCAGCATGGCCCCATGCAAAGGCCCGACCACGTCTGCCTGCCCTGCCTGGAAGACAGCTATGTGCCGGTGGCTTCGCCGCGCTTCATCGCCCGGCACCGCCTGCGCCGGCCGGCCGATTGCGTCGGGCATCCGCTGCTCAAGGTCAGCGGCTGCCTGGACCACTGGACCCAGTGGTTCGGCCTGGCGGGCGTGGAGGTGCCTTCCATGCTGCCCGGGCCGGTCTTCGACCATCATTTCCTGTCCATGCAGGCGGCCAGCAATGACCTGGGCCTGGCCCTGGCGCCCTGGTGTCTGCTGGCCGAGGATATCCAGGCTGGCCGCCTGCAACCGATTTTCGAGCAACCGCGCCTGCCCAATGCGGGCGTGCATGGGCTGTTCCGCCCCGATTCGCCGGCCGCGCCGCTGGCGCGGCTGTTTCTGGACTGGCTTGCCCGTCCCAACAAGGAGTACGCATGACTGCATTGACGCTTGCCCCCGGCCTGAGCCTGCGCGGCCCCCGGCCCCGGCTGCGGGATTTCAAGCTCATCGCCTTCGACATGGACTCGACCCTGCTGGCCATCGAGACCCTGGACGAACTGGCCGATTTCGCCGGCCGCAAGGAGGAAGTCGCGGCGCTGACCGAGGCGGCCATGCGCGGCGAGATCGCCGACTACAAGGCCAGCCTGCGCCAGCGCGTGGCCCTGCTGGCGGGCTTGCCCGCAAGCGCGCTGGATACCGTCTGGCGCGAGCGGGTGAGGCTGAACCCGGGCGTGGAGACGCTGATCGCGGCCTGCAAGGCCGCGGGCCTGCGCTGCATCCTCGTGACGGGCGGCTTTACCTGTTTCACCGATCGGCTGGCGGCCCGGCTGGACCTGGACGATGTGCGCGCCAATGTGCTGGAGATCGCCGATGGCCGCATCACCGGCCGCCTGTTGCCCCAGCCCTGGGGCGATATCTGCGATGGCGAAGAGAAAAAGCGCATGGTGCTGCAGACCTGCCAGGCCATGGGCATCGCCCCGGCGCAGGCCATCGCGGTGGGCGATGGCGCCAACGACCTGGCCATGATGGGCGTGGCCGGCCTGAGCGTGGCCTACCGGGCCAAGCCCGCCGTGCGCGGGCAGGCGCGCGTGGCCATCGACGACGGCGGCCTGGACCGGCTGCTGGAGGTCTTTGCCGCCTAGCGCGTCGGACGCGCATAAAAAAACGGCCAAACATTGCGTTTGGCCGAATCAGCCGGCACTGACGGGGATGGCCAGTACCGGCACAAGCCGATCAACGCTGCGGGGTTGGCCGGCTTGATCAGGTATGGGTTCAGGACAGCGGCGGGATGCGCAGCACCTGGCCGGGATAGATCTTGTCCGGGTCGCTCAGCATGGGCTTGTTGGCCTCGAAGATGACGTTGTACTGGCCGCCCTTGCCCTTGCCGTATTGCGCCTCGGCGATCTTCCAGAGCGTGTCGCCCTTTTGCACCGTGTACATGGCGGCTTCGGGGGCGGCTTTCTTGGCCGAGAGCTGGTTGTCCACCTTGGCCACGCCCACGGTGTTGCCCAGGGCAAGCGCGATCTTCTCGGCCTCTTCGGTGGACGCGGCTTCGCCGCTCACCGTGACGGTGTCGCCATTGACGCTGATGTTCAGGTTGGATGCGGACAAGCCGTGCTTGTCGAGTTCTTTCTTGAGTTCTTCCGCCGTGGCGGCCTTGGCTTCGCTGGCGCCAAAGAGTTTTTCGCCGACATCTTTGATGAAACTGAGCAGGCCCATGGTCTTGTCCCTTTTCCGGTTGTTGATGACAACGAAGGCCGGGGTCCGCGGACCCCGGCGCCAGGCTCGATTATGGGCAAGCGGGCATGTCGGCGGAATGACGAGGTTGTAACAGCTTGCTAGCCGGGGGGCTCAGCCCCCGCCGACGGCCACCACGATCTCGACCTGGTCGCCCTCGGCCAACGGCGTGGCGGCATGCTTGCTTTTGGGCACGATTTCGCCGTTGCGTTCGACGGCCACGCGCTTGCCCGCATAGCCCAGGGTTTCGAGCAGTCCGATGACGGTGGTGGCGGCCGGCAGCTCGCGTGCCTGACCGTTAAGGGTAATCTGCATATCAGTCCTTGCTGCTTGCATAGCGGTTGGTGGCTTCGAGCAGCCGCGCCAGGATGCCGGGCTCGTCGAAGGCGTGGCCGGCGTCGGGCACGAGGTGGAAATCCGCCTCGGGCCAGGCGCGATGCAGCTCCCAGGCCGTGCGCGCCGGCGTGCAGACATCGTAGCGGCCTTGCACGATGGTGCCGGGGATGCCGCGCAGCTTGTGCGCATCGCGCAGCAGCTGGCCTTCTTCCATGAAGCCGGCATGCACGAAGTAATGGTTTTCGATGCGCGCGAAGGCCAGCGCCGCGCGGTCGGCCGCATGGCTTTGCTGGTGGCGCGGGCTGGGCAGCAGCGTGATGGTGTGGTCTTCCCACTGGCTCCAGGCCTTGGCGGCGCGCAATTGCTCGGCCGGATCATCGCTGGTCAGGCGCTTGCGGTAGGCCGCGATCATGTCGCCGCGCTCCTGCGGCGGGATGGGCGCCAGATAGTCTTCCCAGCGGTCCGGGAACAGCCAGGAGGCGCCTTCCTGGTAGAACCACAGCAGCTCGGCGCGGCGCAGGCTGAAGATGCCGCGCACCACCAGCTCGCTGACGCGCCGCGGATGGGTCTCGGCATAGGCCAGCGCCAGCGTCGACCCCCAGGAACCGCCGAAGACCAGCCAGCGCTGCGCACCCATGACCTCCTCGCGCAGCCGCTCCATGTCGGCCACGAGGTCCCAGGTGGTGTTGTGCTCCAGGCTGGCGTGGGGCGTGGAGCGGCCGCAGCCGCGCTGGTCGAACAACAGCACCTTGTAGCGCTCGGGATCGAACAGCTGGCGGTGCACTGGCGAGCAGCCGCTGCCGGGGCCGCCATGCAGGAACACGGCCGGTTTGCCTTCCGGATTGCCGCAAAGCTCCCAATACACCTGGTGGCCATCGCCGGTGTCCAGCATGCCATGGCGGTAGGGCTCGATCGCGGGATAGAGCATGGGGCGTACTCTCCAGTGAGGGGTCAGGCCTTGCGCTTGAAGATCAGGTCCCAGACGCCGTGGCCCAGGCGCAGTCCGCGGGTTTCGAACTTGGTCTGGGGGCGATAGCTGGGCCGTTCGGCGTAGTCTTGCGCGGTGTTCTCGAGCAGCGCCTCGCCGCCCAGCACTTCCAGCATCTGCACCGCGTAGTCTTGCCAATCGGTGGCGCAATGCAGATACCCGCCCGGCCGGATGCGGCTGGCCAGCAGATGCACGAAGGGCGGCTGCAGCAGGCGGCGCTTGTGATGGCGCTTCTTGGGCCAGGGATCGGGGAAATAGACATGCACGCCGGCCAGCGAATCGGGCGCGATCATGTCGCGCACCACTTCCACCGCGTCATGCTGGATGATGCGCACATTGGGGATCTGCGAGGTCTCGATCCGGTGCAGCATCGAGCCCACGCCGGCATTGAAGACCTCCACGCCCAGGAAGTTGTCCTCCGGCCGGGCCAGCGCGATCTTCTCGGTCGTCTCGCCCATGCCGAAGCCGATCTCCAGGATGGTCGGGGCCTCGCGCCCGAACACGGCGGCCGGATCCAGCCGGCGCGGCGCATAGGGGATGGCCCATTTGTCCATCAACTGCTCCAGCGCATCGCGCTGGCGCTGCGTGATGTGGCCGCGGCGGTGCACGAAGCTGCGGATATGCGCGGCGCCGGGGCTGGCCGGCGCATGGGCGGCCGGTTCCAGCGCGGCCTGGGTCGCCGGCGTCAGGGGCGCGGCATCGGCCGCGGCAGGGGGGGGATTCGTCGGGGTATTCGCATTCATAACCCGGATTGTAGTGGGAGGCGCCACCCTCCAAAAAATGGGGGCGCATGGTTCCGGAAGGCTGCGCCGCCGTCGGCGGGGCGGGTTACCATTCCCGCAAGCAACTCAGGGCGCCATCATGATCGACCATCTCGACCACCTCGTCCTCACCACCACGGACGAGGCCGCCTGCGTGGATTTCTACGTCGGGCTCCTGGGCATGACGCTGGAGACCTTCGGCCAGGGCCGCAAAGCCTTCCGGTTCGGCAACCAGAAAATCAACCTGCACATCAAGGGCAGCGAATTCGAGCCCAAGGCCCACCTGCCCGTGCCGGGCGCGCTGGACCTGTGCTTTATCGCGGCCGTCCCGCTGGACGAAGTGATCGCCCGCCTGCAGGCCAAGGGCGCGGCCATCATCGAAGGCCCGGTGCGCCGCACGGGAGCCGTCCATCCCTTGCGCTCCATCTACCTGCGCGATTCCGACCTGAACCTGATCGAGATTTCCGAACGCGCCGGCTAAGGCGGCGGGCGCCTGCGGCGCGGTGTCAGCCGGCGGGCGCAAGCGGGGGCAGGGGGAGCAGCCGCGGCTGGATGTCGGCCATGGCGTTTGCCAGTTGCGCGACCAGCGCCTGCGCGGCCGGCGACAGCGAGCGGTCGCGGCGGTGCAGCAGCCCGATGTAGCGGCGCGCGGATGCATCGCCCAGCGGCGTGCAGCGCAAGCCGGACAGGTTCAGCTCGGGCAGCGCCAGGCGCGGCAGCACGCTCACGCCCAGCCCCTGGCGCACCATGCCGGCGGCGGTGCCCATATGGGTCACGTCATAGCGCAGCGCGGTGGCGGGCGCGTTGACCTCGTCGCGCACGGCGCGGTCAAATTGCTGGCGCGCATTGGAGCCCTGCGACAACAGGATCAGGTCATAGCGCAGCACATCGCGCCAATGCAGCGTGCCGGAGCCGTCATCCAGCGGATGGCCGGCCGGATAGACGGCGCAGAAACAGTCCTCGCCCAGTGGCGTGAAAGCCAGGTCGGGCACCGGCTCGGCCTGCGCGGCCACCGCGAACTCGATCTGGTTGGTGCGCAGCAGGGTCACCAGCTCGTCGTTGTGCGCTTCAACCACGCGCACCTTCAGCGCCGGGTGCGCCAGGCGCAGGGTGCCGGTCGCGGCCGGCAGCAGGCTGAGCGCGGCCGAGGGCAGGGCGCCCAGCGCCACGTTGCCGCGCCGCACGGCGGCCAGGTCCGCCAGGCTGCGATAGGCTTCTTCAAGGTCGGCGATGGGGCGCTGCACGCGCGCATAGAAATCCTGCCCGGCCGAGGTCAGGCTGATGCTGCGGGTGGTGCGCTCGAACAGGCGCAGGCCCAGCACCTCTTCCAGGTCCTGGATGAGCGCCGTGAAGGACGGCTGCGTCACCCCCAGCTGGTTGGCCGCGTGCGTGAAGGAGCCGGTATCCACCGCCAGCAGGAAGGCCTTGAGCGGCCGGTATTTGATATTGATAGCCATGGGCTAAGAATATTAGATAAATATCTATTTGTGTCTAATAATTGGCCGGCCGATGATGGCGTCTATCGAAGCCCCCCGATTCAAAGACCTTATGGACGCATCAAGCTACAAGCCCTTCCGGCTGGGCGCCAGTTGGCGCCTGAGCCAAGCCGGCGACGCCGTCATCACCTCCATCAACCCGGCCGACGGCAGCATTGCCGGCATCGTCACCCGCGCCCTGCCGCAGGACGTGGACACGGCCGTCGCCATTGCCTGGGACGCCTACCAGCACAAGCCCTGGCGCAAGCTGCGCCCGGATCAGCGCGCGGCCACGCTGTATGAGATCGGGCGGCGCCTGTCCGCCGAGCGCGAGCCGCTGGCGCGACTGCAGATGCTGGACAGCGGCAAGCCGTGGAAGGAATGCCTGAACATGGTCGACAGCGCGGCCGGGCATTTCCGGTACTACGCCGCGGTGTGCGAAACCTGGCAGAACGAGATGACCTCGCCCCGGGGCGAGTACTTTTCGATGGCCCTGGCCGAACCCTTCGGCGTGATCGCCGCCATCACCCCGTGGAACTCGCCCATCATGAACGAGGCGCAGAAGGCCGCGCCCGCGCTGGCCGCCGGCAACGCGGTGCTGATCAAGCCCTCCGAGGAAACGCCGCAGCTGGCGCTGGAACTGGCCCGCATTTGCACCGAGGCCGGCTTGCCGGAGGGACTGCTGACCGTGCTGCCCGGGCACGGCGAAGACGTGGGCGCGGCGCTGGTCCGCCATCCCGGCGTGCGCATGGTGTCGTTCACGGGCGGCACCGAGACCGGCCGCGCCATCGGCGGCATTGCCGGCCAGCGCCTGATTCCGGTCGGCCTGGAGCTGGGCGGCAAATCGCCGCACATCGTGTTCGAGGACGCCGACCTGGATCGCGCCGTGGCCGGCGTCGTGTCGGGCATTTTCGGCTCGGCGGGCCAGAGCTGCGTCGCCGGTTCGCGCCTCTTTGTGCAGAAGTCCGTCTACACGCGCTTCATGGATGCGCTGGTCGAGCGCGCGCGGCAGGTCCGAGTGGGCCTGCCGGATGATCCTGCCACGCAGATGGGGCCGCTGGTGTCGCGCGCGCACCGCGACAAGGTCGCCGGCTACGTCGACATCGGCCGCGCCGAAGGCGGCCGGGTGCGGGTCGGCGGGTCGGCGCCCACCCAGGCGGAACTGGCCAAGGGATGGTTTTACCTGCCTACCGTGATCGACGGGCTGGGCAACGGGGCGCGCGTCTGCCAGGAGGAGATCTTCGGGCCGGTGCTGGTGGCGCTGCCTTTCGAGGACGAAGACGACGTGGTCCAGCAGGCCAACGACACGGCCTTCGGCCTGGCCGCCGGCATGTGGACCGGCGACTACGCCCGCGCCTGGCGCGTGGCGCGCGAGATCGAGGCCGGCTCCATCTGGATCAACACCTACAAGCAATCGCACATCGCCACCCCGTTCGGCGGCTTCAAGGCCAGCGGCATCGGGCGCGAAAAGGGCCTGCATGGCCTGCGCCTCTACAGCCAGGTCAAGAGCCTGTATTGGGGCATGCACGACAAACCCATGGGACTTTGAACAACTATGACGACTGAAAAGAAAGGCGCGGCGCTGTCCTTGCCCGACTCCCGCATCCTGATCGCCGGCGCCGCCAGCCTGGTGGGTTCCCATACCGCCGACGCCTTGCTCGCGGCCGGCGCCAGGGAAGTGATCCTGCTGGACAACTTTGCCTTCGGCACGCCCGAGGCCATCGCCCACCTGCAGGACAACCCGCGGGTGAAAGTGCTGCGCGGCGACCTGATGCGCCTGCCCGACCTGCTGGCGGCCACCGAGGGCGTGGACGGCGTGCTGCACCTGGCCGCCTACATGACGCTGGGTTTTGCCCAGACGCCGTGGCAGGCGGTGGATGTGAACATCCGCGGCGCGCAAAACATGCTCGAAGCCTGCCGCGCCAACAAGGTGAAAAAGATCGTCTTCGCCTCGTCCAACGCCGTCTACGGCTACGGCACCGGCATCGCCGGCGCGCTGGCCGAGAACGGACCCTTCCATTCGGTGGGCGCCCCTCCCGCCGCCATCCTGTACGGCGCCTCCAAGATCATGGGCGAACAACTGTGCCGGCAGTACTACCAGAAGGCCGGCCTGGACTATGTGGTGCTGCGCTACTCCACCGTCTACGGCGAGCGCCAGCACTACCGCGCGGCCAATTCGCTGTACATCATGGAAACCTATGACCGGGTGCGCAAGGGCGAGCGCCCCGTGCTGCCGGGCGACGGCACGGACACCAAGCACTTCGTGCATGTGTCGGACGTGGCGCGAGCCAACGTCGCGGCCTTCCAGAGCAAGGCGACCGACGTGGCCGTGAATGTGTCGGGGCCGGCGCCCATCACCACTGGCGAACTGGTGCGCCTGGTCCTCGATTACTGCAAGAGCGACCTGCAGCCCGAGATCAAGCCGGACCCGCCGGGCACCGTGCGCCTGACCTCGGGCGGCGCGTTCCATATCCCCCACGATCTCGCGGGCGAGCATATCGGCTGGCAGCCCGAGGTAGGCATGGCCGAAGGCGTGGCCCGGCTGCTGGCCTGGCGCGAAGCGCAGGAGGCCGCGTAGCGGCGGCAGACAGGAAAGACCCGCCACACGGCGCCGAAGAGCGCCGGGGCAGTGACCCGCATCGCCGGTCCGCAGTGCAAAAAGCGGATCCGATGCGCACACGAGGAGACATCATCATGAAGATTGCATCCCTGCTGCTGGCGGCGGGCCTGGCCCTGGGCGTGTCGGCGCCGGCCGCCGCGGCGGCTTACCCGGAGCGCCCCATCCGCCTGGTGGTGCCCTTTCCGGCGGGCAGCACCACCGACGCCATGGCCCGCTTCCTGGGCGAACGTGTGGCCAGGACGCTGGGGCAAAGCGTCATCGTCGAGAACAAGGCCGGGGCGCAGGGCAGCATTGCCGCCTCCGAGGTCAGCCGGGCCGCGCCCGACGGCTACACGCTGCTGGTGGGCACCAACTCCACGCAATCGGCCAACGTCCACCTGTTCCACAAGCTGTCCTATGACCCCGGCCGCGATTTCGCGGGCATCACGCAATTCACCATGAACCCGCTGGTGCTGGTCGTCAGGCCGGATCTGCCCGTGCAGGACGTGGCGCAATTCATCGCTTATGCGAAGGCCCATCCGGGCAGGCTCAACTACGGCACGGGGAACACCGGCAGCCTGGCCGCCGCGCAGATGCTCAAGAGCATGGCGGGCATCCAGGCGATGGATGTGCCCTATGCGGGCACGCCCCAAGCCATCACCGATCTGCTGGCCGGACGGCTGGACTTCATGATCACGGACATCTCCGTGACACGGCCCTACATCGAGGCGGGCAAGCTGCGCGCACTGGCCGTCACGCCGCGCCAACGTGTCGCGTCCTTGCCGGATACGCCCACGCTGGCCCAATCCGGCTTGCCCGACTACGAGTTCGTGGCCTGGGGTGGATTGTTCGCGCCGGCCGCGACGCCCGCGCCCATCATCGACCGCCTGAACCAGGCGTTCGTGCAGGCGCTGCAAAGCGCGGAGGCGTCGGCTTTTTTCGCCAAGCAGGGCCAGGAGGCCGCGCCGCGCACGCCGCGGGCCTTTGATGACTACGTCGCGGCACAGACCGTGCTGTGGGGCGAGCTGCTGGCCGCGGCCGGCCAGAAGAAGCAATGACGGCGCGCCGCGCGCCGCCGACCAAGGCAGGAGGGGAGATGCGTGTCATCAACGTGGATGCCGCAAGGGTGAAGCGGCAGATCTTGGGCATCCTGGATGCCTGGGGCATGGCGGCCGATCTGGCGGAAACCGCCGCGGACATCATGGTCGAAACGGATTTGCTGGGCGTGGACTCGCACGGCGTGTCGATGCTGATGATGTACGAGGAAATGCGCGGCTCGGGCATGCTGTCGCTGACATCCCGGCCTGCCGTCGTGCGCGACCGGGGCTGCACGGCGCTGCTGGATGGCGGTGCGGGCCTGGGCCATCCGGTGTCGTCCATGGCCATGACGCTGGCGGCCGACAAGGCGCTGGCGCACGGCGTGGGCGTGGTGGGTGTGCGCAATTCACATCATTTCGGCGCGGCCGGACTGTATGCGCGCATGGCCAGCGCGCGCGGGCTCGTGGGCCTGGTCACCACCGCCACACGCGGCATGACGATGGTGCCGCCGCGCGCGGCGGCGCCCGTGCTGGGCACCAACCCCTTGGCGTTCGCGGCGCCCGCGGGACGCAATCCGCCGTTCGTGCTGGACATGTCGACGACCACCGTGGCCGCCAACAAGGTCAAGGTCTATCAGCTGAATGACAAGCCCATGCCGCCGGGCTGGGTGGTGGATCCGGCCGGCGAACCGGTGCTCGATCCGCAATTGGGGATGGACTATGTCTTCAGGCGGCCCGAAGGCGGGCTCACGCCCCTGGGCGGATCGCTGGAGCTGGGCAGCCACAAGGGCTACGGCCTGGCGATGATGGTGCACATCCTGGGCGGAACGCTGACCGGCGGATCGTTCTCTCCCATTCGCAACCGCACACAGAAGCCGGGCGACCCCGACAACATCGGTCATTTCTTCATGGCCATCGATCCGGATGCCTTCCGCGACGAAGGCGAATTCGAGAGCGACCTGGACGCCGTCATCGACACGCTGCACGCCACGGCGGCGGCCGACCCGGGCAAGCCCGTGCTGGTGGCTGGCGATCCCGAGAACGCCACGCGCGAACAGCGGCTGCGCGAAGGCATCCCGATACCGGCCCGGCTGGACGCGCACATCCGCGATATCTGCGCGCGCAGCGGGGCCGAGTACGTACTTCAGTCGTCAGGACAACCACATCCACAGGAGACAGGACAATGAAGAAGCGCAATGGCATTGCCGGCGTGTTGATCGCCATGGGGCTGGCGCTGGGCGCAGGCGCGGCGCTGGCCGCGGGCTATCCCGACAAGCCGGTGACACTGGTCGTGCCCTACCCGCCAGGAGGCGCCACGGACGTCATTGCGCGCCTGATCGCGGAAAAGCTGCCGGCCGCATGGGGGCAGCAGGTCATCATCAACAACCGGCCGGGCGCCGGCACCACCGTGGCCGCCGAGGCGGTGGCGCGCTCGCCTGGCGATGGCTACACGCTCTACATGACGACGGCGGCGCACACCATCAGCGCCAGCCTGTACAAAAAGCTCAACTACGATCCCCTGAAGGATTTCGCGCCGCTGACGCTGACCTCCACGATTCCGCTGGTGCTGGTGACGGCGCCGTCCCTGCCGGTCAAGAACCTGGACGAACTGATCGCTTACGCCAAGGCGGCGCCCGACGGCCTGAGCATGGCCTCCACCGGCAATGGCACGCCCCAGCACCTGACCGGCGAGCTGTTCAAGGCCAAGGCGGGCATCAAGCTGGTCCACGTGCCCTACCGCGGCGATGCGCCGATGCTGGCCGACCTGATCGGCGGCCAGGTGCAGATGGCCTTCGTCACCCTGTCGGCGGCCCTGCCGCATATCCAGTCCGGCAAGCTCAATGCGATCGCGCTGGCGCATCCGCGCCGCGTCGACGCCATCGCGAAGGTGCCGACAATGGCGGAAGCCGGCATGAAGGACTTCGAGGCGGCCACCTGGTTCGGTCTGTTCGCGCCGTCCAGCATGCCGGACGATCTGCGCCAGAAAATCTACCAGGATGTCTCCAAGGTCGTGGCCACGCCTGAAATGACCCGCAAGCTGCAGGACATGGGCGGGGAGGTGAACAACAGTTCGCCGCAGCAATTCCAGGCTTTCATCAACGAGGAAGCGCGGCGCTGGGCGGAAGGCGTCAAGCTTTCGGGCGCGCAGATCGACTGAGCGGCCATCCGGACAAGAGGACACGCAAATGAGCCATACCGATCAAGCGCTGCTGGCGCGCTGTGCCGCCATTGCAAGCAGCACCTGGGCCGACGCCATGGACACGCTGGGCATCGCCGGCGTGGTGCAGGGCATCGCGCGCCGCAGCGGACAAGGCCGCATTGCCGGCTTTGCCGCCACGGCCCGCCATGTGTGGGGCGGACTGGGAGACTTCGACCGCGCCGATTTCGCGGTGGGCAGGCTGGTCGCCGCCACCGGGCCGGGGCGCGTGCTGATGGTGGACGCGGGCGGGACCTGCATTTCCACCTTTGGCGGCATCGCGTCCTTGGCGGCCTCCAGGCGCCAGGCCACGGCGGTGGTCATCGACGGCGCCTGCCGCGATGTCGACGAAATCCGGGAGACGGGCCTGTGGCTCGCCAGCCGCCATGTCACGCCCTTGACCGGCAAGACGCGCTTGCGCTTGCAGGCCATGGGCGAGCCGGTGACGATAGGCGGCGTGCAGGTGGCGGAGGGCGATCTGGTGATCGGCGACGACACCGGCCTGGTCGTCGTGCCGCGCGCGCGCCTGCAGGCGGTGCTGGCCGCCGCGCAGGAAGCCCTGGAGGTGGACGAACGGGTAGAGCGCGGCATACGCGACGGCCTGTCCTTCGCCGAGGCGGCCGCGGCGGCGAACTACATCCCGGCCCGCGCAGGAGACCGCGCGTGACGGCTGCCTACGATGTGGTGCAGGTGGCATCGCTGGGCCCGGCATTCGATGAGCGGCTCGCGGCGAACTACCGCGTCCTGCAGGCCTGGCGCGATCCGCTGGGCCTGGCCGCGTCCGGCAAGACATTGCCGGGGCTGCGGGTCGCGGTGACCTCGGTGCGGCATGGGTTTACGCGCTCGATGATGGACGCGCTGCCCGACCTGCGGGCCGTATGCAGCTGGGGGGTGGGGCACGACACGCTGGATCTGCGCGCGGCCGCCGAGCGCGGCGTCCGCGTCAGCGTCACGCCCGACGTGCTGGACGATTGCGTGGCCGACCTGGCCTGGGCGCTGCTGCTGTCGGTGGCGCGGCGCACGGCGGTGGGCGACCGTTACGTGAAGACGGGCCAATGGCGCGCGCTGGGCCAATTCCCCTTGGCTACCCGGGTGTCGGGCAAACGGCTCGGCATCCTGGGGCTGGGGCGCATTGGAGAGGCGATTGCCCGGCGCGGGGCGGGTTTCGACATGGAGGTGCGCTATCACAACCGCCGCCCCAGGCCGCAGTCGCCCTACGGCTACGAGGCTTCGCTGGAGGAGCTGGCCGCGTGGGCGGATTTCCTGGTGGTGGCTTGCGTGGGCGGCGCCGCCACGCGGCACTTGGTCAATGCGCCGGTCATCCGCGCGCTGGGGCCGCAAGGCATCTTGGTCAACATCGCGCGCGGCAGCGTGGTGGACCAGGCCGCGGCGCTGGCGGCGCTGCGATCCGGCGAGCTGGGCGGCGCCGGCCTGGACGTGCTGGAGCGCGAGCCCACGGACGCGGCGGAGTTCGCCGGACTGGACCAGGTGTCGCTGATGCCGCACGTGGGCAGCGCCACGCGCGAGACGCGCGCCGCCATGGCGGACCTGGTGTTCGACAACGTGGCGTCTTTCCTGCGCACCGGCAAGCTGCTCACGCCGGTCGCCGACCGCGAGATGCGGGCATGACGCGGGCTGCGCTGCTGGCTGAACTGGCGGCCCGCCTGGGCCAGCCCAATGTGCTGACGGGCGCGGATGCCGAGCCTTACCTGACCGACTGGCGCCGCGCCGTCACCGGCCGGGCCATCGCGGTGCTCAGGCCGGCCGATAGCGGCGAAGTCGCCCAAGTGGTGCGCCTGTGCGCGGCGGCCGGCGTGCCCGTGGTGCCGCAGGGCGGCAATACCGGCCAGGTGGCCGCTGCCACGCCCGACGCCAGCGCGTCGGCCGTGGTGCTGTCGCTGGCGCGCATGAACCGGGTGCGCGCCGTGGACCTGGACAACGACACGATCACCGTCGAGGCCGGATGCGTGCTGCAGGCGGTGCAGGAGGCCGCGCGCCGCGCGGGCCGGCTGTTCCCGCTGTCGCTCGGCGCGCAAGGCAGCTGCACCATCGGCGGCAACCTGGCCACCAATGCCGGCGGCACCCAGGTGCTGCGCTACGGCAACGCGCGCGAGCTGGCGCTAGGCCTGGAGGTGGTCACGCCACAGGGCGAGATCTGGGATGGCCTGCGCGGCCTGCGCAAGGACAACACCGGCTACGACCTGCGCGACCTGTATATCGGCAGCGAAGGCACGCTGGGCATCATCACCGCCGCGGTGCTCAAGCTCTTTCCTTTGCCGCGCGCCCAGCGCACCGCGCTGATCGCGGTCCCGGGCCTGGCACAGGCGCTGCAATTGCTGCGGCGCGCCCGCGCGGGCTTCGGAGCGGCGCTGACCGCCTTCGAAGTCATGTCGGTCCATTGCCTGCGCGATGTGGTCCGGGCATTTCCACGGCAGCGCCTGCCATTTGCCGATCTGCCCGATGACGCCTGGTGCGTGCTGTTGGAGATGTCCGACAGCGAAGACGAACAGCATGCGCAACAGCGGCTGGAGGCCGTGCTGGCGGGGGGATTGGAGGCGGGCGAGGCCCTGGACGCGGCGGTGTCGGTGTCCGGCGCGCAAAGCGCCGCGTTCTGGCATCTGCGCGAAAGCATCACGCTGGCGCTCGCCCAGGCCGGGGACTGCGTCAAGCACGACATCTCATTGCCCGCGTCGCGGATTCCCGAATTCGTGCGTGCCACCGACCAGGCCCTGGCCGCCGCCTTTCCCGGCGTGGCGATGCGCGTGTTCGGCCATCTGGGTGACGGCAATCTTCACTACAACCTGTTGCCGCCCGCGGGCGCGGCGCAGGCCGCCATCCAGCGGCTGGTGCATGACCGCGTGCACGAGGCCGGCGGCTCCATCAGCGCCGAGCAGGGCATCGGCCAGCGCCGTGTCGCGGACCTGCAACGCTACAAGAGCGCGGTGGAAATGGACCTGATGCGGCGGATCAAGCGCGCCCTGGACCCGCAAGGCGTGATGAACCCCGGCAAGGTGCTGTCCGCTGACCCGGACGGCGCGGTGCCTTGGCAGGCCGCCCCGCGGCCTGCGTGCTTGCTTGATGGCCGACCGGCCTGAAATCCCATATCTGGAGACACAAAATGGCTTTATCGTGCAGGACCCTGGCGCGCGTCGCGCTGTCTGTCGCCGGCTTTTGCGCCGCATTGCCCGCCTGGGCCTGGCCCGACCGGCCGATCGAACTCATCGTCGGCTTTGCGCCCGGCGGCGGCACGGACCTGACGGCCCGCTCGCTGGCCGTGTTCCTGGAAAAGGAGCTGGGCACCACCGTGGTGGTGCAAAACAAGCCGGGCGCTTCCAGCGCGATCGCGCTGTCCTATGTGGCGCGGGCCAAGCCCGACGGCTACACGCTGGCCATGACGAACATGCCAGGGCTCGTCTCGCTGCCGATCGAACGCAAGGCCGGCTTCACCGGCCAGGACTTCACCTATCTGGCCAACCTGGTGCGCGACCCCAGCGCCTTCAGCGTGGCCAGCGACAGCCCCTACAAGACGCTGGATGCGCTGATCGCCGCGGCCCGGGAAAAACCCGTCGCGGTCAGCTATGGGTCGACGGGCGTGGGCACCGACGATCACCTGGCGCTGGTGCTGTTCCAGGCCCTGACGGGCACCAAGCTGAACCACGTGCCTTTCAACGGCGCCGGCCCGCTGCGCAGCTCGGTGCTGGGCGGGCATACCGTCATCGGGGGCCTGAACCTGGGCGAAGTCATGCCCTATAACGGCAAGAACATGCGGGTGTTGGCGCAGGCGAGCGAAAAACGCTCGCCGCTGGGGCCGGATGTGCCTACGTTCAAGGAGTTGGGCGTGAACCTGGTGTTTGCCTCCGAGCGCGGCATCGTCGCGCCCAAGGGGCTGCCCGCCGATGTGGCCGAAAAGCTGCGGCAGGCGCTGGGCAAGGTCGCCGCCAACCCTGACTTCCAGGCCCAGATGAAGCAGCAGTTCACGGAAATGGATTATGTGGACGGCCCGCAGTGGCAGGAGCGTCTGAAGGGCGATGATGCCCGCCTGCGCCAGATCTGGGCCCGGACGCCCTGGGTGGAATAGCGCGGGCCGGGGGCCCCAGGCGGCCAAAAGGCAGGCTATAATTCGCGCCTGCGCTGATGCCGGCCCTGCCGGCATCAGCGCCAGCCTCCCCAAGGCGGGTGTAGTTCAATGGTAGAACGGCGGCTTCCCAAGCCTCAAGCGTGGGTTCGATTCCCATCACCCGCTCCACTTCAACTTTCCATGGTGTTCCAAGGAAGTCCATGGAGTGCTGCAAGTCATTGTCACGGTTCGGTTTTTTCGGAAAACCCGTTCCAGTGACGTCCAGCGAAATCCACTGACAGCCGGTCAAAACCGGTACATTAAGTGGTACATCGCAATGCGGAGCTTCCCAGTTCCGCATTGTTGCTGGGGGAGCCGGGGCCCGACGGGAAACATGGCACTCAACTCGCTTTCAAGGAGTTGGGATCATGCTTTCGGACCTCACGGTTCGCCAGGCCAAGGCGACCGGCAAACCGTACACCCTGGCCGACACAGACGGCCTTTCCCTCTTTGTTTCAGCCACCGGTGCAAAGGCGTGGCACTTCCGCTTCTCGTGGGGCGGCAAGCGCGACCGCATGTCCTTTGGCACGTATCCAGCGCTCTCGCTGAAGGACGCCCGTGCGCTTCGCGATGAAGCCCGCTCGCTGCTCGCCAAGGGCGTCAATCCCCACAGCGAACGCAAGCGCAAGCGGCATGCGATCGTCCTGGCCGGCGAGCACACCTTCATGGCCGTCTACGAGCAATGGCTGGCCCATCGCCGGCTCTCGCTGGAGGAAGGACGGCAGACCAGCCTGGAGCAGATCGGGCGCGTCTTCAAGAAAGATGTGTTCCCATCGCTGCGGCACCTGACCATCTACGAGATCACCCGCGCGCACCTGCTGGACATCATCGGCAAGGTGGAAAAGCGCGGCTCGCTGTCGGTGGCCGAAAAGCTGAGGACCTGGTTCGCCCAGTTGTTCACCTACGCAACGGTGGCGATCCCCAACATGGGCGAGAACCCGTCCAGGGACCTGGAAGTGGTCGCGCTGCCCTTGCCGCCGGTCGAACACAACCCGTTCCTGCGCATGCACGAGTTGCCGGCCATGCTGCAGACGCTGCGCAAGTACCGCGGGCGCCTGAACACGCAGTTGGGCATCCGGCTGCTGATGCTCACCGGTGTGCGCACCGGCGAGCTTCGCTTTGCCACGCCCGATCAGTTCGACCTCGACCGGGGCCTGTGGATCATCCCCGTAGCCAGGCTCAAGCAGCGCAAGCTGCTCACCAGGAAGAAGCGCAAGCGCCTGATCGACATCCCACCCTACATCGTGCCGCTGTCGGTGCAGGCGCAGGAGATCGTTCGCCACCTGCTCGACAACTTCAAGCCGGCCCAGGTTTATCTCATCCCCGGCGACTGGTGCCTGAAGAACCCGATCAGCGAGAACACGCTCAACGCCGCGCTCAAGCGCATGGGCTACGAGGACCAACTCACGGGGCATGGCATCCGGGCAACGATCTCGACGGCGCTGAATGAACTCGGCTACCCGAAGAAGTGGGTGGACGCCCAGCTCTCGCATGCCGATCCAGACAGGATCAGCGCGACCTACAACCATGCCGAATACGTCGAGCAGCGCCGTGTCATGATGCAGGACTGGGCCGATCGCCTGGACCTGTTCGAGCAGAACCAGGTCGAGGTTGCCAGCCGGCATCTGACCATCACGCTTCAGGGCCTGCCGACCATCGCCGGCCAGGCGGCCGTGCAGTCTCCGGTGGTCGACCTCACTGCGCCGCAACTGATCGTGACCGCGCCAACGCCCGACCAACTTGAAGCGCCGGCATCGGTGCAGCGGCTGTCGGCCGTGCGCATGCCCGAGTACGCACGGCCGCGCCTGTCGGAGGCGCAGCGCGAACGCCTGCAAGTGCTGGAGACCTTCGAGGCACCACACAACCTCTCGGTGGCGGACTACGCCAGGCTCGCGGGCAAGTCGCGCCGCTGGATCACCTACGAGATCCAGGCCGGCAACCTGCTGTCGATCCACATGGGGCATCGCGGGCAGCGGGTGCCGGACTGGCAACTCGATCCGCTCAAGCGCAGGCTGGTCCAGTCCGTCCTGAAGCAACTGCCACGGGGTATCGACACCTGGGACATCTACCACGCTCTTCTGCGCTCGTACGAGGCTCTCGGGACACGGCCGGCCATCGAAGCCGTCAATCCAACGAACCTGCACCTTGCCGCGCGGTTGGTGGCCGCACAGTGCATGCAGGCGAGCGAGCCAGTCGTGACGACCGAGTTCCCTGAGCAGGTCCGGCAAGGCGTGCAGCGGCTGGTGCGCGAAGCCGTCGCTGCCGATGCCGCCGAAGCGACGCCTAGAGTCTGATGAAGCCAGGGTCGCGTCGAAGTTCGGTCAGGCGTTTGCCTGGAGCGCTTGGAAGAACGGCTCCAGGCGGGTGCTGTCCGTATTTCGACGGCTCAGGAAGTACGTGGTGAGCGTCAGCGCTCCCTCTTGCAACGGACGCTGGAAAACGCCCAGGGGACGATGGCCCTCGATGCGGGCGACGGGTGCGAGGCAGACACCGTAGCCGGCGGCCACCAAGGTCATCATCAACCCGAACGAGGTGGCCGTCGTGACGTCCGAGGGGAAGACGCCGGCCGCCATCAGCAGCGTGTCGATCTGCCCGCAGTAGCCCACAAAGTCGCGGGCATCCAGGGCGATCCACGGGTTGTCGGCGGCCTGCTCCAGGGACACTGACGCGAACGCCAGCAAGGGGTGGTGGGCCGACACGGCCAATGCCAGCGCGTCTTGCCAGACGGGGCGGACATCGATGCCTTCCGGTGCTGCGGGCGACTGGCAGAGGCCTGCCTCGAAAGCCCCCGCGAGCAGTCCTCGATGCAGATCCTCCAGGCGTTCTTCATGAAGGCGAATGGGGTGGTTCGGATGGCGCCGGCGATGTTCCGCCATCGGCACCGACAACCGGGGATAGGCCAGGCAGTCCGACAGGGCAATGTTCAAAGGATCGGAAGCGATCATCGTGTCACCTGCACAACGCCGACACTGGAAAAAACCGGGCACGACCAGTCAATGAGATAAGTTTAACGTGGTTTAAATCCGCTTGGCGCGTGACGCTTCTGCTGATGCAGAAGCGATCGGTGCAACGCGGCAGACCCGCAGGGACAAGAACCTATGAAAGCGAGCCAGCGCGCGCTTTCGGCGTTGCCGTGCGCGAGGCCCGGTCTGCGCAGGGGCTGGCGCAGGAGGTGCTCGCGGAACAGGCGGGCATCGCCCGGTCGCACATGGGCAAGATCGAGCGCGGCGAGCACATGCCCACGCTGGTGTTGATCCTGCGGATCGCGAAGGGGCTGGGGTGCTCGGCCGCGGCACTGATGGCCGCGACCGAATCGCGACTGTCCGGGGAACAGGACACCATCGAATAGCCCGGCAACGCGGGCTTGGCCGGTCAGTCATCTGGTCGCAGGCATCTGGCATGCGTTGTGCCCGGGGGCGCTGAATTCCGCGCCAGGGACAGGTAGGGGTTGTCCGGCGGGACTTCCGCGAACAATGTCGAAGGCGTCGCCAACAGATAGCCGTGCAACCGCCGCGACTTGCGCGGCCCGGTGACTTCGCAGGTCCAGATGTTCAGGCCGCTGTCCTGTTTGCGGTGCAGTCCCAGCTTCTCGAAGCGCTTTTGCACCCATTGCCAGTCGTGCAGATTGTCCTGCCGGGCCAGCACCTGGATCTCCGGATGTTCCTGCACGTAGCGCTGGAAAACGCCGGGGCTGACCAGGTACGCCGTGCCATCGACGGTATGCACCAGTGCCTTCGCATCGTTGATGATGAGCTTGCGCGATTCGATGCCTTGCTTGAGCCAGGCAATGAAGTCTTCCCCGGACGGCGTGGCCTTCGTGGGAGCCGGCATGGTGGCAGGACTGGTCGGCGACAAATGAGTCACTGCCGCAGTTGCGGCGGCGGATGGTGATGGCGGTTCCGCGCTGGCGGACGATGCACTGGTGGTGGCTGCGTCGGACGCATCAAGCATCGACAGCAGATCGGAGACCGGGTCCGCGATCCCGGCCGGGGAATCCGCCACCCCAGGAGACGGTGAGGTGGCCGGGATGCCGGCGGAGGCCGGCGCTGTCTCATCGCCAGGGAGGGGCTCTTCCGTGGTGACCGTGCCGGAGAACGGTGCGGGACGCTCGCCCGACTCCCAAATCAAGGCCGGCGACAGGCGCAGGAAGGTAAAGCTGTGGGACCAGCCGGTGCCGCTCGTGACTGTCGCCCGCCAGATCGCCTTCCCATCCGGGGCGGGCTGCACGATGCCATGGTCCTGGAGCACCGTGAAGACGGCGGTGTTGTTCGATGGAATGCCTTCGATGCCCTGCGACAGGAGGTGTGCGCGCAGCTTGTCGCTGACTGTCTTGCTGACGAGCCAGAGTGCCTCCGGGGTCAGCCACCCATCCGACGGGCCGCCAGGCTGGTTCAGCTTGAATTCCTCGCGCAGCAGGTAGCGCAGACCATCCAGCAGCTTGCGCTGCAACGCATGCTTCGGCGCCGCCATCGCCCTGGCCGGATCACCGCCGAGCGCCAGGGCCACCGATGCCTGGTCAGCCTTGACGACCAGCTCTCCCAGCGTGCCGGCATGCTCGTACTGGCCCGCCAGCACGTACAGCAGCGCCGACCACAGGTCCTGGTAGTCGCTCAGCCAGTCGAGGATGCCGGCATCGAGCACACGGGTGTAGAGCAGTCCCGTGGCGGCGCCATGCAGCCGGTACTCGCGATCCGTCCGGTAACGAAAGCGGTACGGCTGCCGCAGCGGCCCGTGCCAGGGGTGCCAGACCAGGCCATCGGCCTGCTCGACGTGCAGGTCGACCGCGATCTTGCCAATGTCGTGCAGCAACGCGGCGTAGGCGGTCCCGGCGGTCCAGGCCTCGGCTTGCGCGGCCTGGGCCTCGGGCGAGGCGCCGGCCGGGAGCAAGTGGGACTGCCTCAGTTTGAGCGCGTAGGCCACGATCTCCAGGCCGTGGTCCAGCATGCCGCCCGGCCAGGCATGGTGATGCGCCTCCGAGGCCGGGAACTGCTGGACCAACTCGGCGTAGCGCTCCAGCGGCGCCAGGTACAGCGAGCGGAACTGCCGACGCGACAGCGAGGTGCGCTGCCAGATGTGTTCCAGCAGTCGCTGCCGGCGCGGCTCCGCCAGCAGCGATGTGGCCGACTGCGGTGGCGTCAGCCCTTTGGCAGGCTCGACAGGAGGTGGCGCGGTGGCGGTGGCCAGCGGCACCCGTTTGCGCTGGAACAGCGAAAGCATGGCGACATCCTGGTGATGGGCTGGCCGGAGGAGCCTTTTGGCCTTTTCGGGTAGGGCCTTTCCCCTTGAGGCCATTCCCTTGCTCCATCCCAGCCCTTTGGCCTTCGACAAGCCCTTTGATATAGGGGCAGTCGGCTTCGTGTGCCGCAATCAATGTGGAGCCGGTGCGCTCCAGGATCGGGCGGAACAGGCACTGTGTTTTCACCGGATCAGGCCGTTTCAACCGGCGCTGAAAGCGCAGCAGGCCCTGAAACCCCTGCGCCCGAAGGCTGCTTGTCGAGAATGAAGTAAGGAAGTAAGATTTCCTTTGAAACTTACGGAGGCCTTCCATGCTTGCCAAGCTCACTTCGAAAAATCAGATCACACTGCCCAAGGCGGCCGTGTCCGGCGTGGATGCGGCGGAGTACTTCGACGTGACCGTCGAGGGCGGTCGGATCGTCCTGACCCCCGTGCGGGTCCAGAAAGCCCAGGCCGTGCGCGAGAAGCTGGAGCAACTCGGGATCACCGAGCAGGACGTCGAGGATGCCGTGGCCTGGGCACGGCGCTGATGCGCAGGGTCGTGCTCGACACCAACATCGTGCTGTCGGCGCTGATCTTCAATGCAGGACGCTTGGCCTGGATGCGGCAAGCCTGGCAGCAACAGCAGTTGCAGCCGCTGGTCTGCCGGGAGACGGCCAGCGAACTGCTGCGCGTCCTGGCCTATCCCAAGTTCAAGCTGTCGAACTTGGAACAGCAGGAGTTGCTGGCGGACTTTCTGCCCTACGCCGATGTGGTGGAACTGCCGGCGCCATGGCCAGACCTGCCAGTCTGCCGCGACGAGAAGGATCAGGTGTTCCTGGTGCTCGCGCATGTCGGCAAGGCGGATGCGCTGATCACGGGCGATGCAGACATTCTCGCCATGCGAGAGGACTTTCCCGGCTTGATCATGACCGCCGAAGCATTCGCGGCGCGGCGGGCATGAAGGAAACCGGCATCACCTTGCCCAACGACCGTGGAACGACCATGAGGTAGCCAACCATGAAGCACACCGCACGCATGACCACCGCAGCGCGACTCGGCCGCTGGCTGGGCGGTGTATGGGGCGGTTGCCTGCGCGCGGAGCGTCGGACACATCGGTGGCTGATGGCGCAGGGACTGCCGGCGGGCGGTGCAAGGGTGCTGATCTGGGTGATCAAGCTGGCGATCCTCGGAGTGTTGCTGTACGTCGCGGTCTGGGCGGCGCTGTTGCTGGTCGCCGTCGTTGTGGCTGCCAGGATGGCGGAGCAGACGCCGGAGGGCGACGACGATTTCGATCTGCAATTTCCTGCGAGTCTGGATGAACTACGTCAAACGCCTGGCTACGATCCAAACCTCTACAACGACACCTCTCACGAGATGTACAGCGAAGACGATTGAAGCCGTTCATCGCTGAGTCATTTCAGCTTCCTCGACATGACGCCTGGCCCCTTGCCGCCTGCGTTGCCCGCGTCTTTGGTGCCTGCCGAGAACGCGTTTGCGACAGTTCCGGCCCGAATCCCTGCCCAAGTCAATGCTCCAATCCAGAATGCCGGGAGCACCAGGAACATAGTCGCCATCACGAAGTTCAGCAGCATGTCCCCGAAGGTGTTGTTGAGGCCTACCAGCGGATCGAAGTTCGTGTGCGGCCGGTTCCAGCCCCACCCCCAGCCGTAGAGCGCATCGAGGATCGTCGAGTCGATCCAGCGGGCGAGTTGGAACCAGAAGTCGGTGAAGAACAGCGCGAACTGCACCACGCTCACCGTGACCACGGTCTTGAGGTCATAGGTGCCGATCAGCAGCACCAGCGGGATGCAGATGACCAGCGCCATCTTGAGCAGGGACAGCACCATCGGCAGCGCCTGCCGCACCACGTCCATCGCCGGGAAATAGCCCAGTGATCCGACGGTCAGCCCCACGTCGCTGGCGGCGCGGGTGACGATGTTGGGCAGCGTCATGTCGATCTGGCCACCGTAGTCCGTGTAGACCGCCCCCTGGTTGAGCTTCTGCTGGCGAGGGCTGGCGACGGCGCGGATCACCGAGTCGTTGATCTCGGCCTGGCTCAGGAAGCCCGCCCAGCCGGCCAGTCGCGTCAGCAGGCTGGGATCGACCTGGGCCAGCAGTCGTGCCCGCAGGCCGTGGCCGCCGTCGGACCACCACTGCCGGCAGGTCGGGTAGCCGCCCCCGCCGGGCACCTGGGCCAGGCCGGCGTCGCGCGTGGCGTCGAACGGCCAGGCATCGCGCGGTGTCCTGGAGCGGTAGCTGTCGTAGAAGCCGGCGGTGCCGACGAAGTAGCTGGAACCGATCCAGGTGACGTCGTGCATCTGCACCTCGCTCAGGCTGGGCCGGGTCATGAACAGCTTGGCGCGGGCGGGGCCGTAGCAGTCGCGGGTGAAGTCGCTGACCTCCTGGGCCAGCACCGGGTCGTCGATGCGGGTCGCGTCGATGTCCATGCGGATCTGCCGCAGGTCGGTGCCGCAGGGAATGGCCGCGACCGAGGCGCCGGTGATCGCGCGCGAGATCGCGTGCATGGCGAACCACCACACGGGCACCTTGGCCGATTGGTTGTTGATCGTGCTGAACGATTGCGACCAGCCGGTATCGGTCGGCTCCGGGAAATTCACCTGGCACTGGGTCGAACGCGAGCGGTCGTACTTGATGGTGTTGAAATCGACATCAATGAAGGGAATGCCCGCGAACATGATCACCACGATGGCGACGAAGACGCGGTTCTCGATGCGGGCCGAGGACAGCACGCCCTTGTTGCCCTCGTCGGCGCCTTCCGCGCGGGCCTTCAGCCATTCCTGGATGACGATCGCCAGGAACGGGATTGCGAACATGCCGCTGGCGACCAGCACCGACCAGATGCCATTGTGGACCACCCAGGACACGAGCGTCAGGTAGTACTCCAGGTAGTCGGTCGTAAACAGCGTCATGGCGGCCCCCGCGCTACCGCGCCTGCATCAGCAGGCTGGCTTCGAGGGCAATCACGGCGACGATGGCCGCAATCTCCGCGCGCAGCAGCCGCTGCCCGGCAGCGCGCTCCGGTTCCCGCGCGCGCAGGCGACGTCGCATCCAGAGCCAACCCCAGGCGGTGGCGGCGTAGAGCAACAACCGCCAGGCCAGGAAGGCTCCGGATTGCGCTGCCATCCATGCTTGCCAGCCGTCGATGCCGCCTGCGATGCGGATGCCGACCACATTGACGGCGGTCGCGGCGATCAGCAGCGACACCACCCACACCAGCACCAGGATGGCACGCCGGCTGGACAGCCAGCGCAGGCACCGCCCCACGGTATTCATGGATGGCTTCCGCCGGACGGCGGCCGCTGCAGTTCATCGATGCGGTTGCGCACCGGATCGCCTTCGTAGATGCCGCGCGAACCCGCGGCGCGGGTGCTATGCCGCTGGATGATCGCCATCGGCGAGTTGCTGGCCAGTTCGCGGCGCAGTTCCAGTTCGGTCTTCAGGTTGTGAATCTCGCGATCGAGGATGTCGCTTTCGTGGGTGACGGCCTTCTGGGCCAGTTCGTTGGCGGCCACGTTGGGCTCCTTGCGCCCGGTCAGCAGCGTGCGTTGCAGCAGCAGCGCCTTCTCCAGCACGCTGGACAGCGCAACCTCCGAGGCCAGGCGCCGAGCCAGGATGTCCTGATCCGTTTCGTCGCGCAGTGCCTCGATCACGCCACGGGTGATGGGCAGCGACGCGCTGCTCGCAGCCTGCAGGTTCTGGGCCGTGGTCGGACGGCTGCCGGCGACCAGTTCCTGCAGGGCCTGCAGCTTGTCCTCGTATTCCTCTTGGATCAGCGGGGTCAGGCCAACGCCCGGCGTGGTGACGGTCTTGGTGCAGGCATCGCAGGTACGCTGCTCCTGCTCCCCCAGCACGCGAATGGCCCAGGCCGCCGCGGCATCGGGCGAACTCCAGGTCTGGCATGCCAGGTTGCCGCCGCAACTGGCTTGCGGAATCGAACTGGCATCGCCGACGCCACGGCCGTTGAGCAGGTTGTAGCCGGCACGGGTCACGTCGCCGACCACACGCACCGGACGTTGGCCCGCGCCGCCGGCGTTGTCTCCGCCGACCCACGGAACGCCGTTGTTGCCACGGTTCGCCTCGGCGTCGTCGATCGCCGAGACCGCATCGGTGCTCGCGACCGCCTGCTTCAGCGCCATGCCTTCGGCGAGTTGGTCCCAGCCGAGTTGCCCACCCGCCATGTCGGCCATGCGGTTGGCGATGGCACGGCAGGTCAGCTTGCTGCGATCGAAGTCCAGCCTGGCTTGCAGCACCCCATTGGTCAACAGGTTGTACAGCCCTGGATCGGCGCGCTGGATGATCAAGGCGGGCAGCGACGCCACGGCAGCGGTGGCGTTCTGGATCACCGAGGACATGATGGCCTGGAAGCCGTTGGTGATGCCGTTCAACTGGTTCTGCAGCGTGGTTGTGATGCTCATGTCGCCACAGATCAGGTTGCTGTTCCAGCCGACGCCAACGCCGATGGAGTGCATGTTGGCCGCACCGCTCATGGATACCGCGCGGCCGCCCCCAATGCTGTAGAGCACGTCATCGCCGATCACGCTGCCCTGATGCTGGACGCCGTACTCATTGATGCTGGTCTGCGCCCCGGCGCTGGAGCAGCACAGTGCTGCGATGACGGCCAATGCGAGAGACGTGAGGCGTCGGGTATTCGGGAGCGGAGACGTCATGGCATCGGGCCTCACTGGAAATCGACGCTGCCGAGGAACACCTGGCCGCGGCGCTGGCAGCAGCTATAGGGGCGCCACAATGCCCAGGCGTAGCCGCCCTGCCGCGCCTGCACCTTGGCATTGCTATGGGGGAATACCGCGCAACTGCTGGACAGCGTGGGGGTCAGCTCCTGCCACTTGCCCGTGGCGGCATCGGTTTCCATCAGGGCGCCGGCCGGCCAGTAGCCATCGCGCGAACTGGCGAGCAGCGGCTGGTACACGTGGATCTGGTTGCGGCGTGTCACGATGTCACCCGCGCGCTGGGCGACCACGGCCGCGGCCTTGTGGTCATCCACCTGGTGCAGGAAGCCGCCACGCGGATAGACGTTGCCCCAGAGATTCAGGCCCGTGCGCGTGCCGATCTCGCGCCGACCGGGAATCAGTGCTTCCGGATACAGCGCCTCGGGGATGTTGTAGCGCCATGCCAGCGTGTCGAGCGTGCTCAGCAGATAGGGCATGAAGGCGGTGCCGGCACCCTCGCAGGTGTAGCCGGAGGCGCTGGCGAACTGGCTGAACACATGGCCGCCGGGATGGCCGATGACGTCGGCGTTCTTGAACTTCGCCAGGTTGTTCTCGTGATCCTCGTTGGTGGTGCCGTCGCCACCGGCCTTCGCGGTCGGGTTCGGCAGGCTCATCGCCCGCACCTCGACCCAAGGGTTCTCGCCGGTGTTCGAGTAGCTCGATACCACGGCATCCGGAATGTAGTGGCGCACCTTGACCGAGGTGCGCACGGTGCAACCCGTCCAGGTGCAATAGAGCCAGTAGCAGATGCCGGTGACGCGGTATTCCATGCAATCCGGCGACAGGGTGGAGGCCACGATGGTGGCGGTGTTCAGTGCGAAGGACGATGCGGAACACCCCAGCAGCAGCGCTGCGACGGCCAACCGCTGGCGCCGGGATGGCGCGAACGGACGCCTCGTCATGGCTGCGTCCTCCGGTATTGGTCGATGCGGGCAACCGCACGGGCCACGTCCGTCTCGCCATAGACCACGTATCGGCGATCCACCAAGATGGCCGGAACCTTGGTGACGCCAAGGCTCCAGGCGTCGGCAATGCCCTGGTAGGCGGTGCCGATCCTGCGCTGCAGGTCCGTACCGCCCTGCTTCAGGCGCTGCTGGACGATGGCGCTGGCGCGCTCTGAATCGGAGGGTAGGTTGGCGGCCAGGTCAGCTTCAAGCACCGCGGCAGCGTCCAGGATGACGTGTCGGTCAGCCTGGCCAAGGACCGAGTGGTGGGAGTCGGTAACGACCCATACTTCCGCAGCAGCCGCTCGGGTGGCCAACGCCAGGATAGCAATGCCCGCAGCGAGCCATGCTGAGCGAGCACGGGCGGCTTGAGGAGCAGCGCGAGGGTCCATGAGACAACACCGGAGGGAAGCCAATCCGGTGACAGTCGAACCGAAACCAGGCCTCGACGCGACAAACAAAGCGGAGACCACCTTGCCCCGTTTTCACCATCCCTGTCCGCCCCGACTCGCTGATCGGACCTGCGCGCTTGCCAAAAGCTGACTGTGTGCAGTGGATGGGTATGGGCCAATCCGGTCTCGTGGCCAAGCTGTTCACACCGGACGCCGACGTGGCTTGACTGCTGACCGAGATTGATCTCGGCGATGACAATGACCACGCATTTGGTCTTTGCGATCTGGGCCTGGGACGCCGGAAATCGGCTGGGTCAGTCTGGGCGAACTGGCGACGGTGCTCGGCCGGCTGGGCCTGCCGATCGAACGCGACCCGTGGTTCCGTGCCGAGGAGCGATTGAGCGCCTGTGCGCGCGATGAGCGGCTGGCCGGGCGGATCGTTGTTTGACGCGGCCATTGGATCGTCGCAAGGCGTTCCTGTCCACTACGTTGAATCAGTGCAACGCCTTTTCGCCCGGGCGCAGCGTCAAGACGCGCACACCGCTCGCAGTGACGGCCACGGTATGCTCGAACTGAGCCGACAATTGCCCGTCACGCGTGACGACCGTCCACCCATCGACCTCTGTTCGGACGGCGGACCGCCCCTTGTTTACCATCGGCTCGATGGTAAACACCATCCCTTCCCGAAGCGCCAGACCCGTTCGCGGTTTACCCCAGTGCAGCACTTGCGGCTCCTCGTGCATTTCACGGCCGATGCCGTGGCCACAGTATTCCCTGACGATCGAATAGCCATTCCTGCGGGCATGCCGCTCGATGGCGTGGCCCACGTCGCCGAGCGTGGCGCCTGGGCGGACGGCCTGGATGCCTTTCCACATCGCTTCATAAGCCACTTGCACGAGCCGCTTCGCCTGGTGTGACACCTCGCCGACCAGATAGGTCTTGCTGGAATCGGCGATGTAGCCGTTCTTCTCCAGCGTGATGTCGAAATTGACGATGTCCCCGTCCTGCAGAATGTCCTTGGCGGAAGGAACGCCGTGGCAGACCACATGGTTGCGGGAGGCGTTGAGCGCGTAGGCGTACCCGTATTGCCCTTTGCTGGCCGGGCGCGCTTTGAGTTCATAGACGATGAAGTCATCGACTAGATCGTTGACCTGCATCGTGGACATGCCGATCAGGTTCAGCCGATCAAGATGGCTGAACACCTGCGCCAAAAGCTGGCCTGACTCGGCCATCAGCGCGATTTCTTCTGGGCGCTTGGTCATGCCGACCCCATCTTGATGGGTTGCGCCACAACGCCTGCGGCCCGCAGCTCACGGGTGACGATGTCGTTGAAGCTCAGTGTCGGGTTCATTTCGCACAGCATGCCGATCCTGATCCAGAAGGCCGCCTGCGCATTGATTGACCGGCACGATACCGCGCTGGCCTTGCGCAGTTGGTCATGCAGATCGTCGTCGATGTTCACGATACCCATGTGCTTTGATCTATATGAAACATATATGAATCATATAGTCTGGCTAGCCAATGGTGCAAGTGAGCTGATGACGTGACTAAAGACGGGGGCATTGATGTCTGGGCCTCCCCGGCCAAGGAAGATGACCGGTCGCGCTGTCGTGCTTTGCATCGAACCCCCTTCGGGGCTTCGCCCCTGTCGGGCTTCCATCGTTCCCTCGCTTCGCTCGGCTAGCACCTTCGGCCCCGCTTCCTGTTTCTGCCCTACGCTCCGCTTGCGTGCGGTTTGGCAGACAGGGCGGCCGTTGCCATGTCCAGCAGTTTTCTCCGACCTATCACCTGTCGACGACAGTAGCCCGCGCCCGTGTCGTCGCGTGCTCATCGACAACGGTGCACGTGAGTACGCATGCTGCAGGGCCGCGTTCGGATCAGCATCCAGGGCAACCGCCGCAAGTTGGTCTCGCCTTCAGCAGCGATGAATCGCTTCGAGAACGAAGTCGGCCCGCTCGGCCACACTGGCGCGCGGAAGCAACCTGACTTCGTAGCCGAGTGCCCGGTAGGTTGCATCCAGGTGGGCGTATTCCGCCTCAGCCTCGGGAAAACCGTGCCGCCGCGCCTCGTCTGCGCAATAGATGTCCGGCCAGGGCGGTGCGAGGAACACGAGCCGCCCATAAGGGCGGGATTCGCCCAGACTTTGCGCCAACGGTACCCCGTAGAGTCGTTGAAGCGCTGCAGCGGCGTCGATCAACCCTCGGTCGAAGAAGACCGGACCAGCGTCCCGTGCCGCGCCTTCGAGATCCATGGCGGCGACGCGCAGCGCCTCCCGCAGAAAGGCCGCCATGTCGGTCCATGGCAAGGCGTTGCCGCCCTGTCGAATCTGCTCGGCGATGATCCTCCGCCCGGGTTCGGCGACGGTCGCATGACCACGCCGCCGCAGCTCCCCGAGCAAGGTCGACTTGCCGCCGCCGGAGCACCCCGAAATGACCACCTGAGATGGCATCGGCGTCATGTCAGGGTTTGCTTCGACCAGCAGACGGTTTGTCAATTCACTTGTCATCATTGGTTTTGCCGAAGAGACAGGCCCCACGCAACGGTGGCGCTAAGCATGCCAAAGGCGCAGACCCCGGCCCATCCATGCGCAGTGAAGGCCCACCCGCCTGCAGCAGCGCCGAAGGCCCCGCCAAGCAGCATCGCGCCCATGAACACGGTGTTCAGCCGGCTGCGCGCACCCGCGTCCAACGCATAGACCATGGTCTGGTTCGCCACCTGGACTGACTGCACGGTCACGTCGAGCAAGAAGATGCCGAGGACGAGTGCAGGGATCGATGAGCCACCCAGGTACAGCACGGCAAATGCCGTTGCGGTTCCCACCGCGCCAGCACGGACGACTGCGTCATGTCCGCGCCGGTCGGCAAAACGGCCAGCCGCCGGTGCAGCCAACGCGCCGCACACGCCGACCAGCGCGAACAGGCCGGCGGACACCGCGCCGAGCTGCAGTGGCGGCCGCTCCAGCCAGAGCGCGAACGTTGCCCAGAAGCCGATCATGCTGGCAAACAGCAGGAACTGGACGGCCACAGCTTGGCGCAAGGAAGCGTGCTTGCGCACCAAATGCCACATCGACAGCAGCAATCGTCCATAGCCGAGATTGGTGGACGGTGGCACCACCGGCAGCGTCCATGCCAGCCGAAAGCCCAGTACCAGCATCAGTGCCGCAGAAAAGCCGAAGACGGACCGCCAGCCCCAGAGCTCGGTCATCCAGCCGCTCACCACACGGGCCAGCAGGATGCCGATCAGGATGCCGCCCGTCACCACGCCGAGCACCTGCCCCTTGCGGTGGGAGGGTGCCAGGTGGACGGCCAAGGGAACCAGTTGCTGCGTCACGGTGGCGCACAAACCCACGGCGAGGCTCGCCAGCATCAATTGAACGAAGCCGGAGGACGCGGCTGTCATCACCAGGGAGAGCACCAGCGTCGCCAGCGTTCGCAGGATGAGCGACTTGCGCTCCAGGCGGTCGCCCAGTGGTGCCAGGAACAGCACGCCCAGGGCATTGCCCGCCTGGGTGAGCACAGGCAGCCAGGTCACGGTCCCCGCAGAGAGTACGAACTCCCGGCTCAGTTCGCCGAGAAGCGGCTGGTTGTAGTAGCTGTTGGCCACGGATGCGCCCGCCGCCAGGGCAATGGTCCACAGCAGATGGGAGGGCAAGGCTGACGTGGCAGGCATCGGTGCGGCACGCGATGCATCGCCGGGGTGACCTGGGATATTGCTCATTCAAGGTGTCCGGCCGTATCAACTCTCGGCTTGCGGACAAGCTCTCACCAGTTCGGGCGATCCGTTCCCGGCGGCACTGACGGTCGCGCATAGCCGGCCGGTGTTCGCGCCAGTTGCGCGCTGGGACGCACGGCGCGCAGCAGGCCGAAGCCGGAGACTTCGTCGGCGAGCCAGGGGCTGAGGTCCGGCCTGCCGGCCCGCAGGCCCTCTTCGATGCGCCCCAGACCGCGCAGCCAGTGCCCGGTCTGCGCCAGCGACACCTGCACGTGCCAGCTTCCCCCTTCGCGCGACTGTCGCCACAGCGCGGCGGCGGCGCCGAAAGCCATCAGGAAGCCGCTGGCCTGGTCGAGGATCTGCATCGGCAGCGCGCGCGGCTTGCCGTCGCCCGCCGCTTCGCCCTCGGCGTGGTTGAAGCCCATTGCCGTCTGCACCAGCGAATCGAAACCGCGCCGGTCGGCCCAAGGCCCTTGCGTGCCGTAGGCGGTCAGCGACACGGCGACGATGCCGGGCCGGCGCGCGGCCAGGGCCTCGGGCGAGAAGCCGAGCGCGGCCAGGCCGCCAGGCCGGTACCCCTGCGAGAACACGTGGGCGTCTTCCACGAGCCGCCACAGCGCTTCGCGTCCGGCCTCGCTGCGCAGGTCGATGTGCGCCGAGCGCTTGCCGCGGCTGGTTTCGGCAATGGCGGCGATGTTGGGCAGGTTCGGTGAGTTGACCAGCATCACGTCCGCGCCGAACGACGCCATCGCCCGCCCACCGACGGGGCCGGCCAGGATGCGCGTGAGGTCGAGCACGCGCAGGCCGGCGAGCGGCCGCTCATCGGCCGCCAGGGGCGGCAGTGCGCGCGGTGGCGCATCGGCGATTCGGGTGATGGTTATCAAGGGTTGCGAGGCCACCGCCTGCCCCTGGGGCGTGGCATCCCACTCGGCGAAGCTGCGCAGCGCCGTGGCCACCAGCGCGTGGTCGGCCGAGGCCTGCTCGAAGTCCAGCGCCTTCCAACCCCGCAGGGCCTGCTCGGCGTCGGCGCGTGTGGCGGTTTCCGGGTCCAGGCCCAGCAGGCGCAGCGCGCCATCGCGGTGGTGCGGGAAGTTGGTGTGGACACGTACGTGGCCATCGGCGCAGCGGTACAGGCCGGCGAACGGGTCCCACAGCTCGGGCTCCTGGCCGTCGAGCGTGAACCAGCCGGTGCATTCGGCGGCGGCGTGGGCCATGTCCACCGCGACACGCTGGCGCGGAGCACCCCGCTCATGGCCCAGTTCGCAGGCGGCGAGCGCAGCCGCGGCAATGCTGGTCTGCGCGGCGGTGCCGACGGCGAAGGACGAGGGGAACACCGGGTCGCTGCCCGTCAGCGCGATCCCGGCCAGCGCCTGCGGCGGCAGCCCGCCCAGCGACCAGAGCGCAGTCAGTGCATCGAGTGGATTCATCGAATGGACTCCTCACAGAAAGTTCGCCAACTGAATCGACACGCTACCCCGTCGGCCGAGTCGGGTTGGCAGATCCAGGCGGGAGGCAGGGTCGGCGCCGCGTTGTCCGCAAACGCAGCGGACCGCGGAAAGCAGCATCGCGCGCCATTGGCGATGCCGGGGAGCGCCGTATTCGCACAGGCGTGGGCGTCGCGCGCCCGCTGCAAGCGATCCATCATGCGCCCGCCTTCAGCCCGAAGTACGCAGAGAGCGCCAGGCCGGTCGCCACGATCGTCCAACGCAGCGCCAGCGGCGGAATCCAGCGCGCCAACCGCGCGCCGGCATAGCCCCCCACGATCGCGCCCAGCAGGACCGCACTGCCTTGCGCCCAGGCGATGGACCCGGTGGCGACGAAGAGCATCACCGCGGCACTGGTCACGACGGTAGCCATCGCATTCTTGACGGCGTTGGCCTCCTGGACATCGCGCACACCCAGCAAGGTCAGGATCGCCATCAGCATGATGCCCAGGCCGGCGCCGAAGTAGCCGCCATAGAGTGCGGTCAGGAACTCCGCCCCCGCAGCCACCAGGTGCGGCACCTGACCGCGAGCATGCCGCTCGATGGCCTGGCGCAGCCAGGGCCCCAGGGCGAACAGAACGGTCGCGACGAGGATCAGCCACGGCACCAGACGGCTGAACTGTGCATCTCCGGTGAACACCAACAGTGCGGCGCCCACCAGCGAACCGGCACCGACCACGGGCAGGCTGCGCCGCAACGCGGCGCGGTGGCGCCCGAGTTCGCTGCGATAGCAGAGCAGGCTGCTCGCATGCCCCGGCCAGATCGACACCGCGCTGGTGGCGTTGGCCACCACGGGTGGTACGCCGGCAGCCAGCAGCGCGGGAAAGGTGAAGAATGTGCCGCCGCCGGCCACCGCATTGCAGATGCCGCCGATCATGCTGGCACCGGCCAGCAGCAGGAAGGTTCCGATGTCCATGCCGCTCGCACCTCAGCTCGTCGGCCTGGACAGGGCCAGACGCAGGCCAAACCCCATCAGCGCCAGGCCGGTGAGCGCATCGAGCGAGCGCATCACCGTGGGCCGGCGCAGCCAGCGTGCCAGGGGCCGCGTGGCCAGCACCAGTGCGGCGAACCAGAGCAGTCCCATCGCGGCGTGGATGCCGGCCAACAGCACGCTGAACCCGACCACCGGCACGTCGGCGGGAACGAACTGTGGCAGGAGGCTCACGTAGAACACCCCGACCTTGGGATTGAGCAGATTCGTCAGCAGACCGCGCAGGAACCAGCGCTCGCCACGCACGAGCGGCGGATCGTCTGCGGGCAGCGTCGGGAGGCTCTTGCGCGCGCCAGAGATCAGCTTCCAGCCGAGCCAGAGCAGATAGGCCGCGCCCGCGATCTGCAGCAGGGTGTAGGCGAGTCGGGAGACCGCGAGCACCGCGCCGAGCCCGAGGGCCGCGATCAGCCCCCAGATCAGCACGCCGGTCACGATGCCGCCGCCCGCCCTCATCGCCTTGCGCCCCCCTTCCACAGCGGCCGTGCGCAGTACCAGCGCCGTGTCCAGGCCGGGGGTCAAGGTGAGCAGCAGCGCCGTCAGCGTGAAGCCCAGGATCGCGGTCGATGCATCCATTGGGGGGATCTCCGTCAGAGCACAGACAAGTCCAGTGACTCGCTGTACGTCGTCGATTCGATGGTCTTGACGATGGCCTGGCCGCAGATCACTGCGCCACGCGCCGCGTCGTAGGTCAGGCTCGGCGCGCCATACAACTCCCAGCCGCTGTTCAGGGCCGCGGTGACGCGGTGGCAGAACGCCGCGTCGTCGATGCCGGTCAGGTAGCGATACGCGCGCATGCTCACCCTCCCGGTCGATTCGATGCCGGCATCTGGACGCGCAGCCCCGCTCCGAATGCCTGCAGCAGATGCCAGCCGGTGTCCCAGTCGCCCACGCCGCTGGCGGCATTGATGTGCCCGAGGGCGCCGATTTCCACGCATCCCGCTGCCCAACCCATGGCCATGCGCCGGGCGTGCTCCGGCGAGCCATAGGGGTCGTCGCTGCTGGCGACCACCAGCGCGGGAAACGGCAGGGGTTCGGTCGGTGGCGGGCCGAACTCGCTCGCCTCGCCCGGAAACGCCGGTGCGCCGGGGTCAGGGACGGCAACGAGGAAGGCGCCCCGGACCTGGGCGATCCGATGCTGGATGTTTTCCCCGATTCCCGGCCGCGATGCCCAGTGCGCGACGAGCAGGCACGAAAGGCTGTGTGCGACCAGGACGACGGGCGCGCCGCACTCGTCGATGGCCGCATCGAGTGCCTGCAGCCAGTCGGCCAGGTCCGGCCTGTCCCAGTCGGCAGGTTGGAATCGCCGGCCATGCTCCTGGCGCGACGCCCAGCGCGTCTGCCAATGCTCCGGCCCGGAATTGCCGATACCGGGAAGCATCAAGAGGCGAACGGTCTGAAGGTGGCTCATGGTGGCGTGCGCGGATATCCGGAGTGACGTTGTCTGGCTGGAAACCTTAAGACCGATGCGTCGAATTGCCGAGTGAGAAGGTCTCAGCAAGCGTCGAGAAAAGCTCAATGGTCAGCTCGAATGGCCTTGGCTATCGTCGAAGTGCACTTCCTTCACAACCGACGAAGAAGCCCGCCGAGTTCGCCATGTCCGATATCCCGCTCCTGATTTCCTACGTCCTGGCGGCCTGGCTGTCCATCCTTACGCCCGGTCCGGCCATCCTGCTGGCGATGCGCAATGGCGCTCGCCAGGGCGTGGTCGCGAGCCTGTGGTCGACGCTGGGCAACATGTTGGGGTTGCTCGTGGTTTCCGTCGCGGCCGCGTGGGGCGTCGGCCTGTTCCTGCTTGCCTCCGCCCACGCGATGACCGCACTGCGGCTGGCCGGCGCCGCCTACCTGGCGTACCTCGGTCTTCGCCTGCTTGTGCAGGGCAGACACACGCGGCCGCCGGACGCCGGTGCCCATGACGCAGGGCCGGTGCAGGCCTTCGCGCTGGCGAAGGAAGGATTCCTGGTGGCGACATCCAATCCGAAGTCGATCCTCTTCTTCACCGCCTTCTTCCCCCAGTTCATCCGGGCCGACCAGGCGCTCATCCCTCAGTTCATGGGCCTGACCGCGATCTTCGTGATCCTCAGCGGCGCCACCTTGAGCGGCTATGCCGCCATCGCAAGCCGGGTGCGCGGGGCATTGGGCACTTCCGTCTGGCGCCAGCGCTGCACGCGCCTGGCGGGCATCGGCTTCCTCGGATTCGCCGCATGGATTCTTTTGTGGAGGCCGTCGAGCGGCGCCAAGGCCCTGGCCGCGTGATTCGTCCCCGGCCACGCGCACGCAACCGAGCACAGGCGGTGCGACCGACCCTGGAGAAGCGATGAACAAATCCTTCCTGCAAGTCGATGTGTTCACGAGCCAGCCGCTCAGGGGCAACCCGGCTGCCGTCGTGTTCGATGCCGACGACCTCGGTGCGCGGACCATGCAGCGGATCGCGCGCGAGATGAACCTGTCCGAGACGGTCTTCGTGCTGGCCCCGGAATCGCCCGACACCGACTATCGGGTGCGCATCTTCACGCCCTCCAGCGAGCTGCCGTTCGCGGGGCACCCCACAATCGCCACTGCGAGCGCGGTGCGTGCGCACCGTGGCGACCTGGCCGATGCAAGTCTGCTGCGGCAGGCCTGCGGCATCGGCATCGTGCCTGTCGAAGTCGTTCCGACCGAGGGCTCGCCGATCTACTGGATGACCCAGGCCAGCCCGCAGTTCCGCAGCACGGCCGTCGGTCCTGGGGAAATGTCGGCCCTGCTGGGCTGCGATGCGAACATGCTGGCCGCGATGCCGGTGGAAGTCGTCTCCACCGGCATCCCGTGGCTGATCGCCGAACTGCGCAGCGTCGCCGCCCTGGCGTCGCTGCGTCCCGACCTGCCTCGCATCGCCGAACGCTGCCGCGCATCGGGTGCCGTCGGCGTGACCGTCTTTGCCGAACACGAGGCCGACGCGCCGGTACGCTTGCGCCTGCGCACGTTCGCGCCAGGCGAAGGCGTGGCCGAGGACCCCGTCTGCGGGTCTGGAAACGGGTGTGTCGCGGCATTCCTGGCAAGGCACCGGCACGCATCGGCTCTCCAGGGGGGCTACCTTGCGGAGCAAGGCATCGAGATGGGGCGCGATGGCCTGATCCACGTCGAATGGACGCGCAACGGAGAAGAACTGACGGTGCGCGTCGGCGGCCAGGCCGTGACCGTCGCCAGCGGCACCCTGCATCTGTAGAGGCGGCGGCACGTTCAGCCGCTCGGTCGCCCATGGCTTGCCATGGTACCTGCGCGGCGTCCCTGACGAAGGCCTGCGCTGCAACGAACGCGGTTGCCCAGGGCTAGATCGGATCGACGGCGGGACTGTCGTCGCGCGAGAGCATGGCGCGTTCGATGAAGTGCTGCAGCGGTTCCGAGGGCTCGCTGTCCGGCCGCAACAGGTAGGTGGTCATGCATGCCGACGGGTCCGACAGTGGCCGCGCGATGATCTCGGGATGGCGGCAGACCGAAATCTGCGCCGCCGTGGCGAGGCCCAGTCCGTAGCCTGCGGCCACCAGCGTCAGCATCAATTCCAGTGTCGCGACCCGCTCTGCGATCCGTGGCTGGATGGCGGCCGTCCGGAGCAGCCGTTTGATCTGCCGATACGCACCCTCGCAGGTTTCCGGGTGGCACTTGATCAGGGGATAGCGCAGCAGTTCATCCAGAGGGACCTGCCTGAAGGCCAGCAAAGGATGGCGCGTCGGAATGGCCACCAGGATGGGATCGGACCAGACCGCCTCGCACAGGATGCCCTCTCCAGCCTCGTCGGACTGCGCAAACCCGGCATCGAAAGTGTCGTCGCGCAATCCGCGTACCTGCGATGCGAGCGGCGTCTCGAACAGGCGGATTTCCACATCGGGCTCTTCCTCCCGGCACAGGGCCAGGAGTGCCGCGAGGCGTGTAGGCGCGATACCGTCCGACAGCGCGATGCGCAGCATGCCGCGATAGCCCGTGGCGGCGGCCCGGACGTTGGTTCGTGCCTGTTCCAGCACCGCGAACACGCGGCGGGCATCTTCCAGCAGGACCTGGCCCGCCCAGGTGAGCTGGGTGCCGCGCCGATTGCGCTCGAACAGCGTGGCGCCGAGGTCGGACTCCAGTTCCCGGATGGTGCGCGACAGCGGTGACTGCTCGATATGAAGCCGCACCGCCGCACGCGTGAAGTGCAGTTCCTCGGCCACTGCCACGAAACAGCGCAGGTGTCGCAGCTCCATCGCACCACCTAGGCGTACGTGAGGCCAGGAGCTTGATTCACGCGAGCGGCTCCTCGGGCGCCGTGCCGGACAGCAGCGCCGTGATCGGCAAGGGTTGGAACAAGGGCTCGCGGCCGAGGACCTTCAGGCCGCCAGGACCGCTTTCGAGCAATCGGCGCTCTTCGCGCGCGACGAACAGTTCGGTGCGATAGCCATCGCATTCGGGAAGTCGCTGTAGCAGGTCGCGGATCGCGTCGCCCGCCCAGGGCGTTTCGCTGTCGAACTGGCCCAGCAGCCGGCCATGCCGGGAAATCACGAGGCGGTAGGCGTTCATGGCCGGACACTCCCGGCACTCGCGTGGATGGCCATCTCCTCCCAGCCCAGGCGCCGGGTGCGGATCAGTTGCTCGGCGGTATCGCCGCAGGCGCGCTCGACGGCCTGAGGCACCTCTATGCCAAGCAGGCAATGGCCGGTCAGGCGCGCGGCGAAGTAGTCGCCGGCCCCTTTCACCACGCAGGGCACGTGGGGATGCTCGAAGAGGCGCGATACCCCGTCCCGCGTCTCCAGCAGCGTCTGGACGACGGCGCTTTCGGGATCATCCTGGACACTGGTCACCACCACCCATTGGGTGGGGCCGCGCAACAGCGCGCGGGCAGCCTCGCGGCAATCCGCCAGACCCTGCAGCGTTCTGCCGGTGACCTGTTCCAGCTCGAACCGATTGGGGACGAGGCCGTGGGCTTCTGGAATCAGCAGCGTGCGCCAGGCCTCGGCCATGCCGGCCGCCGCATACACGCCCTGGTCGTAGTCGCCAATGACCGGATCCAGATGCAGGCGCAGTTGCGGGTGGCGCTCGCGCATCGTCGACCACCAGGATGCGAGGATCCGTGCCTGCGACGGCGCGCCGAGGAAGCCGACCTGCACAACGCGAGCGCGCGCGGGGATGCCACGCGCCTCCAGGTCATCCAGCCAGCCGGCGAACCACGCGTCGGGCACCGCGCCGCCATGGACCGAGGGATAGTGCGGGGTGTTGCTGAGCAGCGCGGTCGGCACCGCGGCCGTGAGCAGCCCGCAGGCTTCCAACGCGGGAATCGCCGCGTTGTTGCCGACCCGCCCGTAGACCACCTGGGACTGGATGCTGATGACATCGATGGGCACAGGTTGGGTCACCGTCATTCAGGACGCACCCCCGTGTCCTGCTGCCGGTCCAGCCACGCGCCGATCGTGCGGTGGGCCGCAGCCTTCAGCGTTGCCCCATGCCGCTCGGCATCCGCGCGCAGCGTGCTCGGATCGACGCCGGCCTGGCCCAGTTCGCAGCAATGGCCGACCAGCCAGCGTTCGATTCGGCTGGCATCGGCTTCCAGGTGGAACTGCAGACCCAGCACCCGGTCGCCGACCGCGTAGGCCTGCTGCGCGCAGCTTTCGGTGCTCGCCAGCAGTTCACTGCCCTCAGGCAGTTCGAAGCGGTCGCCGTGCCAATGCAACACCGGCACGCCAGCCAGCGGTGCCAGCACCGAGCGGCGGCCCGCATCCGTCAGTGTCAGCGCGTCGAAGCCGATCTCCTTGAAGCCCATGGGGGCGACGGCGGCGCCGAGCAGGCGCGCGATCAATTGCGCGCCCAAACAAATGCCGAGCAGCGGCCGGCCGCTGGCCAGGCGCCGTTCGAGCAGACGCAGTTCGTCGGCAAGAAAGGGATAGGCCCGCTCGTCGAAGGCGCCGATCGGCCCACCCAGTGCAATGAGAAGATCGCTTGCCGCGGCCTCCTCACGGGTCAGGTCGTCCGTCGCGGGGTCGAGGTAGCGCACGTCGAATCCACGCTCGCGCAGCAGCGGTTCGAGCGTGCCAAGGTCCTCGAAATGGATGTGGCGCAGGGCCAGGGCGGTCTTCATGCGGTCTGCTCCGATGCGGTCGATGTCGCAGCCCGGTCGTCGTCGGGCCAGTAATGGCTGTCCGGCGTCGCGCGAGCGCCGAAGATGGCCTGGCCGACGCGCACGACGGTGGCGCCTTCCTCGATGGCCAGTTCGAAGTCGCCGGACATCCCCATCGACAGTTCGTCCATGCCGATGCCCGCCGGCGCCTCCTGGCGCAGCCGATCGCGCAGTTCGCGCAACAGCACGAAGCAGGGACGGACTCGCGCCGGATCGGCCGACAGCAGCGCCAGCGTCATCAGGCCTCGCACGCGCAGAGTGGAGAAGCCCGGCAGCGCCCGGACGAAGCCGGCCACCTCGGAAGGCGGCAAGCCGAACTTGCCGGCCTCGCCCGAGGTGTTGACCTGCACGAACACATCCAGTGCGCGCCCTTCGGCTTGCAGGCGACGGTCCAGCGCCTCCGCCACACGCAGGCTGTCCAGAGCCTGGAACTCGCTGGCGAAGCGTGCCACGACCTTGGCCTTGTTGGTCTGCAGGTGGCCGATGACCGACCAGCGCAGGTCGGCGAGATCCACCATCGCTTCGGCCTTGCGCTGCGCCTCCTGCACCTTGTTCTCACCCAGGTCGCGGCAGCCGGCGGCGTAGGCCAGACGGATGCGCTCCTCCGGCACGGTCTTGCTGACCGGCAGCAGGCGCACATCGGACGGATCGCGTCCCGCGCGGGAGCAGGCATCGGCGATGCGCCGATGCACCGCCGCCAGATTGCGCCGAAAGTCCTCGACGCTGTGTGCGGTGGGCCAGGGATGCGTCTGCGCGTTCATGGACAAGGGGTTCTCCGTGCTGCTAACATTGTCATAGGACAAAATATACATTGTCACGGGACAAACTGGAATGACCGAAAAGACCGCATCGGACATCTTCGAGCGCATTCGCCGCGAGGCACATGCGGGCCAGCTTGCCGCGGGCCAGACCCTGCCGTCCGTGCGCGAGATGGCCGATCAACTGGGCGTCAACCGCAACACGGTCGCCGCCGCGTACCGGAAGCTGGTGGCCGCAGGCATTGCAGAGACGCTGGGGCGCAACGGGACGGTGATCCGGCCTGCGGCGCGTCTCGGCGAGCAGGAGGGCCTGCAGCCCGGCTCGGCGCTGGCGGATCTGGCCAGCGGCAATCCGGACCCGGCCTGGCTGCTCGATCCATTGCTGGCGCTGGCAGCCAGCGGCTATCGGCCCGCGCTGTATGGCCAGCCTGTACTCGACCCGGCACTCGAACGGCTGGCGCGGCAGTGGTTCGGAGCGGATCTCCGGGAGGGTGACGGTCTGGTGCTGGCGCATGGCGCGGTCGATGCGATCGAGCGTCTGTTGGCTGCCTACCTCGTCGCCGGCGACAAGGTGGCGGTGGAGGACCCGTGCTTCCTCGGCAGCCTCAACATCCTGCACAGCACGGGCCTGGCAGCGGTGCCCGTGGCCATGGATGCGCACGGCATGCGCCCGCAGGCACTGGAAGCGGCGCTGGCCAATGGCGCCCAGGCGGTGCTGTGCACACCAAGGGCGCAAAACCCCACCGGCTGCAGCCTGAGCGAGCAGCGCGCCCGCGAACTGCGCCGCGTGCTCGCCCGCCATCCGCACGTGCTGGTGATCGAGGACGACCACTTCGCCTTGCTGGCCGAGGCGCCGTACTTCTCCATCGCGCCCGCGGCCACCACGCGGCGGGCGCTGGTGCGCTCGGTGTCCAAGGGCTTCGGCCCGGACCTGAGGCTGGCCTTCATCGCTACCGATGCGGGGACCGCCGCACGGCTCGGCATGCGACTGGCTCCCGGCACGACCTGGGTCAGCCACCTGCTGCAGGCGGCCGTGCGCGGCCTGCTCGGATCGGACGCGGCCACGGCGCGCCTGCATGCGGCCAAGGCCGCCTACGCAACGCGTCGCAAGGCCCTGATCGATGCACTCGGCGCCGAGGGCATCGCCGCCAGGCAGCCTTGCGACGGGTTCAATGTGTGGATTCCGCTGCCGGAAGGCCGTGACGTTCACCGCACCGCGCAAAGCCTCGCACGCTGCGGCTGGGCCGTGCGAACCGGCGATGCCTTCGCGATCGCGCCCGCGCCCCCCGCGCTGCGCGTCACGGTCTCGACGCTCGAACCGGGGGACGCGGCGCGCTTTGCCGCGCAACTGCGCGACTGTCTGGGGCGTGTGTGAAGCCAGTCTGCATGGCATCGTGCCTGTCCTCTCGCGGGTCCGTCTGCGTACCGGTCCATGGCGCGCTACGGCGCCTGCAAGGCGGAGGCGACGCGAGCGGGCCACGGGCGCCGTTCCAACAAGCCGGTCTCCCGTTCCCGCAGGGTCCGGCCGACCTGGCTCGCCTCGGTCACGGACGCGCGAAAGTCCCGGATCAGTTGTCGCGTCACCGGCCCCACGGGCCATTCGGTGGTCGCCGCATCCTCGACCAGCGCCACCACCGGCTGCAGTTCGACCGAGGTGCCGGCGGTGAATACCTCGGAGGCGGTGCGCAGTTCGTCCAGCGTCACGGTCCGCTCCTCGACCCGCAGCCCGCGCTGGCGCGCCAGTCCCATCACGTGCCGCTTGGTGATGCCGTCGAGGAAGCAGGTCGGCAATGGGGTCACCAGCACTCCGTCATGGACCATCAACAGGTTGGTTGCCGTGGTCTCGGCGACCCGGCCTTCGCTGTCGAGCAGCAGTGCGTCGTCGCAGCCCGCCGCTGCGGCGGCATGGCGCGCGAGAGTACCGATCATGTACAGCCCCGAACACTTGGCCGCGGTGGGCGCGGTGTCGGGGCGGGGACGCCGCCAGCTCGCCAGCTGCAGCCGGATGCCTTCCTCGGCGCGACCCTGGGACGCCGCCGTGGGCCAGTCCCAGGCCGCGATCGCCACGTGGATGCGGGCGCGCGGCGAAGCGATGGAAACACTCTCCGCGCCGCGCCAGGCCACCGGGCGGATGTAGGCGTCGTCGAGTTGGTTGGCCCACAGCACCGCCTCGATGGCCTGTGTCAGTTCGCCTTGCGACCACGGCAGGTGGTAGTCCAGCAGCGCGGCGGACTGCTGGAAGCGTTCCAAGTGCGGCGCATTGAGGAAGACATGGCCGCCATAGGCGCGCATCCCCTCGAAGACGGCCCCGCCCATGTGCAGCGCATGCGTGAGCACGTGCAGGCGCGCCTCGCGCCAGGGCAGCAGTTCGCCATCGAGCCAGATCAGGCCATCGCGATCATCAAGGGAATTGAGCATGGTGCGCACCGCTGTACAGGTTGTCGATGGCGTCAGTGTGCGGCCGGTTCGCCGTCGGCACGAGTGAGCAAATCTCAGACGATGTTGAGTTTTGGTCCACGCGCCGGCGAGCGTGGAGACGACGATTTCCGGTTTAATGAGTCCATGAACGACCAATGACTTCCAGGAGGGTGAATCCCCCATGCGCATCCCTGTCCCGTTGAACGCCTTGCGCGCCTTCGAGGCCGCGGCACGCCATCTCTCGATCAAGGACGCGGCCCTGGAACTGGCGGTCACGCCCTCGGCGGTCAGCCACCAGTTGCGCACGCTGGAGGACATGCTCGGCGTCGAGTTGCTGCGCCGCATTGGCACGCGGCTGGAACTGACCAGCGCCGGCCGCCGCCTGGCACCCGGCCTCAACGAGGGCTTCGCCCTGATCGCCGAGGGCGTGGGCAGCTTGCGCGAGGAGCGGCGCGACGGGCCGCTGCGCGTGAACATGCTGCCGACCTTCGCGACCAACTGGCTGTCACCCCGCCTGAGCCTGTATCCGTTCGAGCGGCGCGGCTTCTCGCTGGACATCTCCACCACGCAGGACGACGTGGATCTGGCCGCCGGCGTGGCCGATGCCGGCATCTGGTATGGCGACGGCCAGTGGGCCGGCCTGCAGGCCGACCTGTTGTTCGAGGCCACCATCGACCTGTACGCGCGCCCGGGCTTTGCCACCGGCTCGCGCCGGGAACGCCTCAAGCAGGTCGCGCGCGCCAACCTGTTCGTGTCGCGGCATTGCCTCACCTGGCAGCGCTGGATGGACAGCCTGCCCGGCGGGCCGTTCGAGCCGGCTGTCGTGACCCGCGTGGATTCGGGCGGACTGACGATGCAGGCGGCCGCCGATGGGGCTGGCGTGTCGATCGCCGTCTGCGAACTGGCCGAGAGCGCCGTCCGGCTCGGACGCCTGGCCTCGGTCTTCGACCACCCCGTGAGCGCGGGCGTCGGCTTCTGGCTCGTCTATCCCGAGGCGCTGTGCGAGGACCGACGGTTGGACAACCTGCGTGGCTGGCTGCGCGAGCAGGTCGATGGGCAAGCCCGGCACGGAGGGCAGGAGCGGACGACGGACGACGCGGGCAGTGCCAAGGACGGGCCCGCGCAAAGCACCACGTCGCCGGCGGCGAAGCCTCGATCCGCTGCCGCCTGCGCAAGCCCGGTGGCTTCAATGTCCTGACAGGGAGGAAGTGGGGTGTCTCGTCGATGGATCGGTTTCGTCCTGGTTGTGCTCTCGGCGGTCTGCTGGAGTTCGGCCGGGCTGTTCGTGCGGCTGACGGACCTGGACGCATGGACCATCGTCGGCTGGCGTTCCCTGTTCGCGGGCCTAGCGCTGGCCGCGGTCTTGGCCTTGCGCGGACGCGGCGAACGAGGCAGCACGTTCGGTGCCGCTGGATGGGGGGCCACCCTCCTCGTATCGACGGCGACGGTGGCGTACATCGCCGCGCTGACACTGACCACGGTGGTCAACGTCCTGCTGATCTACGCCTGCCTGCCCCTGGTCGCTGCCGGCCTGGCGCGGTTGATCCTGGGCGAGCCGCTTTCCCCGCGCGTCCTCGCCGCCGGCGCATGCTGCCTGGCGGGCGTGGCGATCGTCGTGGGGGGGCCGACCGGCAGTGGCCATCTCCTCGGCAGCGTGCTTGCCTTGCTGATGACGTCTGCGTTCGGTGGACTCCTGATCGTCGTCAAAAGCCATCCCGGGCTGGACATCGTGAAGATCAACACGCTGGGGTGCCTGCTCTGCGCCGTGGCGGCGCTGCCCTTCATGTCGCGGCAGGTTCCGGACCCGAAGGCGCTGTCGAGCCTGGCGCTGCTGGGCATCGTCGCCATGGCCCTGGCCTTCCTGCTGTTCCTCGAAGGAGGCCGGCGCATTCCGGCGGGAGAAGCAGGACTGATCAGCCTGCTGGACGTGGTACTGGGACCGCTCTGGGTGTGGCTGGCCTTCGGCGAGACGCCCGGGAGTGGTGCCCTGGCCGGGGGCGCGCTGATCATTGCCGCGCTGGCCTGGTACCTGCGGCGCCCCCAGCGGGACCCGGCCCCGGCGCGGCGGTCTGCCGCCGTCGCCGGATGCGGCGGGACGGAACGATGACGCCGACGCCTTGCGGAAGATGAGGGGCCCATGCGCATCCCCGTGCCACTGAATGCCCTGCGCGCCTTCGAAGCCGCCGCGCGCCATCTGTCGATCAAGGACGCGGCCCTGGAACTGGCGGTCACGCCCTCGGCGGTCAGCCACCAACTGCGCACGCTGGAAGACCTGCTGGGCGTCGAGTTGCTGCGGCGAGTCGGTGGCGCCGTGGAGCTGACCGACGCCGGCCGCCGCCTGGCCCCGACCCTGAATGCAGGCTTCTCCCACATCGCCGCCTCCGTCCAGGCGCTGCGGGACGAGCGCCTGGACGGCCCGCTGCGGCTGCACACGCTGCCGGCGATCGCCATCAACTGGCTGGCGCCGCGGCTGGCCGCCTATCCGTTCGGGACCGCCGAATCCGCGCTCGACATCACCACCGTCCAAGGCCATGCCGATCTCGCGGCGGGCACCGCCGACGTGGGCCTGTGGTTCGGCGAGCCGCCGTGGCCCGGACTGGTTTCGGAGACGTTGTTTGCCGGCACCCTGGGCGTCTATGCCAGGGCCGGCTCGCTCGCCGCCACCCCCGAGGGACGATTGGCGCAACTGGCGCAGGCGCACCTGTTCGTTTCCCGCTATGGCCTGCACTGGGAGCAATGGCTGCAGACCCTGCCGGCCGGTCCGCAACACCCCGCCCTGATCACCCAGGTCGATTCCTGCGGCCTCGCGCTGCAGGCGGCCAGCGAAGGAACGGGGCTGTGCCTGGTGGTGGCGCAACTCGCAGAGCGCTCGGTGCGGGCAGGCTTGCTGGAGCCCTTGTTCGACCATGAGGTCCCGGCCGGTGGGGATTTCCACCTCGTGTATCCACCCGCCCTGGGCGAGGACCGACGCCTCGACGCCTTGCGCACCTGGCTGCGCGAACACTGTCCACCGGTGGATGACGCCGACGATCCGAAGGCCTTGACGGCATGACACACATGAAAGCCGCACACCCGCGCGATCAGCACGCCCTGTCGGATGACGGTGTGACGCTTCGACGGCTCGTTGCCGAGGACGCCGTTGCGCTTGCCTCCCTGGTGGCCGCCTATGGCGACGAAATGCGCCACGGGCAAGGAGCCGGGGCGAATGCACTGGCCCGTGCCGATGCCTTGATCGCCGATCCGATCGCGGAAGTCCTGGGTGGCTTTCTCGGCGACGAACTCGTCGCCTTCGCGGTGTTCTTCGATCTGCCCGAAGCGATCTCCGGAGGGCGTTCGGGCCAGCTCGACGACCTGTACGTCCTGCCCGCCGCGCGCGGGAAACGACTCGCGCAGCGGCTCATCACGGCCATCGCCGATACCGGGCGATCACGCGCCTGGATTCATCTGCGCTGGCTGGTCCCCGAGGACAACCCCGATGCCATACGGGCCTACACGCGCTTCGCCGAACCCGCCGGCTGGAAGAGCTACGTCCTTTGGCTGGCCGGTAACGAGCGGTGGTGAAGCCATGAACAACCTGCAACAGGTCGATTGGTCGCGTCTTCCGCAGCCGGAGGATGATGGCGGCGCCCGCCACCTGACAGGCATGCGCCTGCCCAGGCTTGAACTGGCATCGACGGATGGTGGCCGTGTCGATCCTTCGCGCCTGCGCGGGCGCACGGTGCTCTATCTCTTCCCGATGACGGGCCGGCCGGATGTCGCACTGCCTCCAGGCTGGGACGAGATTCCAGGAGCACGGGGCTGCACCCCGCAATCCTGTGCCTTCAGGGATCATTTCGCCGAACTGAAGTCCTTGGGCGTCGCCCAGTTGTTCGGCGTGTCGACGCAGGACACCGCGTACCAATGCGAGGCGGTGGCACGTCTCCACCTGCCTTTCCCGTTGCTGTCCGACAACCGCCTTTCATTCGCAACCGCGCTCGGTCTGCCGGTCTTAGAGGTGCAAGGCCTGGCACTGCTCAAGCGACTGACCCTGATTGCGCGCGATGGCGTGATTGAGCATGTGTTCTATCCGGTGTTCCCGCCGGACCGGAATGCCGACGATGTCGTCGAGTGGTTGAGGCAACAGCCAGCCACTTGACCTTGGCCAGTCAGCGACACGATCAGCGCTCATGGTCGTGCGAAGTTCTCGTCAGGTCCCGCTCACCCGCAGAAGGACCATTGCTCCAACCACACCCACAGCAGTTCCATCGACAGCCAGGCGCGGAACACCAGCACGCCCGCAGCCAGCAGCACAGCCAGCGGCGCCCAGCGCCTGAACCATTCGCGGCCTTGCCTCATGAAGTCGCCAACCGTGGATCGGCGCGAACGATGGTTCTGTCGTCGATCGGCCAGTGCAGAACCGTCGCCAGCAGGCCCAGCGCAATCGCCAGCAGCCAGATGCTCAGGTACGACCCAGTGGCCTCGAACATGCGGCCACCAAGCCAGACACCGAAGAATGATCCCAACTGGTGGCCGAAGAAGACGAAACCAAACAATGTGGTGATGTAGCGCACGCCGAAGATCTGAGACACGAGGCCATTGGTCAGCGGAACCGTCCCGAGCCAGAGGAACCCCATCAATGCAGCGAACAGGTAAACGCCCCAGGTGCTGAGCGGCAGCAGGACGAACAGGGCCATCGCCACCGTGCGCGCCAGGTACAGGCCTGCAAGCAGGTACTTCCTGCGCAGCGTGCCACCCCAAAGCCCCAGCAGGTAGGTGCCGGCCACATTGGTCAGCGCAATGATCGCCAGCGCGGCGACGGCATCGGTGGCGGCCAGGCCCCGGTCCAGCAGGTAGGCTGGGAGGTGCGTGGCGATGAAGGCGAGTTGGAAGCCACAGGCCAGGAAGCCCAGGTTCAGCAGCCAGAAGCCGCGGTGGCGGAAGGCTTCACCGATCGCCGCCTTCATCGACAGCTCCGTGCCGACCACCGCGTTCGAGATGCTTGCGTCGCGCATCGGGAACGCCAGCGGCAGCAGCAACGCCATGACCACTGACAGAATCAGCAGCGCACCCGTCCAGGCCCAATCGCCGATCAAGGCCTGCGCAACCGGGACCATGGCGAACTGCCCGAGTCCACCGATGGCGCCGGCCAGCCCCAGTGCCCAACTGCGGCGCTCAGCCGGCACGAGGCGGCTGAGCGCGCCGTAGATCGCACCGAATGCCGTGCCCGACAGCGCGATGCCGACGCACGCGCCAGCGCCCAGAACAAAGGCCACGTGGCTGTGCGCCTGAACCATTAAGAAAAGCCCCAGCGCATAGAACACGAGCCCGCCCGCGATGACCTTGGCCGAACCGTAGCGGTCGGCAATCATCCCGGTGAAGGGTTGGGCGAGACCCCAGGTCAGGTTCTGAACCGCCATCGCGAAGCCGAACATTTCGCGCGACCAGCCGCGATCCATCGTCACTGGCAGCAGAAACAAGCCTTGCACGTGCCGCACACCGAGGGCCAGACCCATGATCAATCCTCCGGCCAGGATCGGAATCCAGAGCGAATGACGCCCGTTTGCCGATGCTGTCGAGGGGGCGAGGTTCGTGTTCATGTCGTGGCTCCCGCTGCTTGCGGATCGTCCGCAGGTCGATGCTTCAGTGCGCCGAGTGGGTGGGTTGGTGGCTCGCCGGTACGCAACCAGTCCAGCGCCAGGGGCCACAGCGCCTCGCGGAAGCGCTCGTGGAAGAAGGCGAAATGGCCGATTTCGGCCTGCCCGATGGCCGCGGGAGCCAAACGCAGGTGATGACGCTCGCTGCCGGTGTAGTAATCCAGCAGGCGGTCCAGCGCCGGTACCGTGCCGAACGGATCGTCCTCGATGCCCAGCGCCAGGATCGGTGCGCGCACCTGGCCGAAGCGCCGTGCCAGCATTTCGGCTTCGGGCTCGCCTTCCAGCGTCTCCCGGCCGCGGCGCACCGTGCCCTCGAAGCGGGGACCCATGCGTGCCCAGTCCAGCGCCACGCCCTTGGGCGTGTCCTCCATCCATCCCAGGCGCTTGGCCGGCACGTAGCCAAGCACCCGCGCCAGCAGCGGCATGGCCACGTGCCAGCGCAGGAACATGGCGCGACGCACGGCGGGCGCATAGTCGCGCCAGTAGGCGTACTGCGCCTCCATGGTGAAGATGCGCCGCACGCGGTGTGCGGACGCGGCCAGCCCGATCACGAAGCCCCCGGCGGAGTGGCCGACCACGTCGATCGGCTGGCCGGGGAATCGCCAGGCGAGGTACTGCAGCACACCCTCGAAATCGTGCTGCCCCCAGTCGATCCAGTCGGCCTGCAGCCGACGCAGCCCACGGTGTCGCGATTCGCCGATGCCGCGGTAGTCGTAGGTCACCACGTCCCATCCGTGGCCGTGGAGCCAGTCGGCAAAGCGCGCGTAGTACCGGCAGCGCACCGAGGTGGCCGCGTTGATGACCGCGACCGGATGCGGGCGTCGTGGATCGCAGGGGCGGCGCCAGGCAAATCCACCCAGGGCATAGCCGTCGGCGGCACGAATGTCGATGGGCTCAGCCATTCACAGCAAGACCCTGGACCAGCAGCACCACGGCCTGTGCGCCGGCCTTGCGATCCTGGGCAATGCGTTGGTACTCGGCCGATTCCGCCCAGTCATGGAAGGCGGCCTCGTCGGGAAAGGACATGAGCACGAGCTTCTGGTGCGGCCAGGTGCCTTCGATGGTGCGAGGCTGCTCGTCCGCGGCCAGCAGACGTCCTCGGTGGTGGCGGAACACCTCCATGAAGCGCGCCTGGTAGCGGTCGTAGGCGGTCCGGTCGTGGATGGTGAGTTGGGCGAGGGCGAAAACGGTCATGACGAAGACTCCTCGTCGCGATGGCGATCCGGTTCGGCGGCCGAGGTCGATTCGATGCGGTCGCCCTGCGTGCTGGGGCTGGAGAACACCAGGAACTGCACGTCTTCGTCGCCACCGTTGGCGGCGATGTGGCGAGTGCCGGCCGGGACATGCACGCCTTGACCGGCTTCCAGCAGCACGTCCTGGTCGGGCGTGCTCAGGCGCAGGTGGCCACTGAGCACATAGAAGAACTGGTGCGCCCTGGCGTGCCAGTGGGGTGCCTCGGCGCCGCCTGCGGGCATCCATTCCTGCCGCACCTGCATGTGTTGCAGTTCCAGCAATCGCCAGCCCAGGTAGACCCCACCCCAGTCATAGCGGTTGCCGTCGTCGGGCCGCACGGCGCGCAGCAGCGCCGTCATGGCGTGTCCTCCTCGGCGGGCACGCCGTGCAGGGCCTCGCCATGGACCTGCCGCCCGTTCTCGAAGCGCATGATCTCGCACATGCGCGTGCGCTTGCCGCCGGCCTGCGCCACGTAATGGACGACGACGGTCTGCGCCTCGACGTCGCAGATGGCCGAGATGAGTTCGAACCGCAGGTCAGGCCTGTCGGCGAGCGCGGCCAGCCAGTAGCGGCGCAGCGCGTCCTTGCCCTGTACCCGCGTGCCACCGGTATAGGGCTGCGCCAGCGCGCTCACGAACAGTGCGTCGTCGGCATAGGCCGCCAGCACCGCCGGCACGTCGCGCCGGTTCCAGTCATCGATCCAGGCCAGCGCATGGGCCCGGAGTTGATCATGAGAGAGTGTCGTCATGGCATCACATCCAGAAGAGAAGAACGGTCAGGGCGGCCAGGGTCGCCATGGCACGATTGATCGCGCGAGCAACGGCGCGGTCGCGCAGCCAGGGCCGCAGGCCGGCGCCGAAGACGGCCCAGACCAGCATGCAGGGCAGTCCGATGGCGGCGAACACCAGGTTGACCACCAGCAGGCGCAGTGCGTAGCCTTCGCCCGGCGGCAGGAAGGTGGACACCACCGTCACCGAGATCAGCCAGGCCTTCGGATTGACGAACTGGAAGGCCAGCGCCTGCATGAAGCCGATGGGCCGGCCGGCCTCGGTCTCCTCCAGTTCGGCCGCGCGCCACAGTCGCGCGGCCAGCCAGAGCAGGTAGAGGCTGCCCACGACCTTCAATGCGACCTGCAGGCGCGGTTCAAGGGCGAACACCGCGCCGAGGCCGGCGCCGGTGATCCCGAGCTGCACCATCACGCCCGCAGGGATGCCCAGCAGGTGCGGCCAGGTTCGGCCCAGGCCGAACAGCAGGCCCGAGGACATCAGCATCACGTTGTTGGGACCGGGCGTGATCGACATGACGAAGGCGTAGACGATCAGCGCCACGAAGGCGGTGTGTTCCATGGGAATTCGCTGGGACGGGGAGTACCGGAGCGTTGAGGGAAAGACGAGGCCCGTCCGCGAATCGATTCTGGGCCGGGCAAGGCGTTGGCTCCAGCGAGTTTTTTTCAGCCGGCGTTGAGATTTCTGTGGGCGCCCGACGCCACCTACGGACTGCCCACCCTTTCCACGACCAGGATGCGTGCCTCGCCACGAGGGACCGCGCGGTGCTCGCATCCCGCTTCCGCGAAGAAGGCATCGCCGACGCCCAGCTCGATCACCTGCTCCCGCCCATCGACTCGATGGTGCATGTCCACCGTGCCGTCCAGGACCACGAAGACCTCCTCGCCGTCGTTGATGTGCCAGCGATAGGCCTGGTCGGTCCAGTGAATCTTCACGGACAGGCCCGACAGTTCGGCAATGGGGACAGCACCCCAGGGCCTGTTGGTGGTGACCTGCCGGCCACGGACGACCTTCATGGAATCGCCTCCGTTGTCGATGTGTTGGCCGGCATTCTTCAAAGATGTCGGCAGTTGCTCCAGCGAGAAATTTTCAGTCCCACCTGAGATATTCGCGCTTGGCCGCAAGCGTCATCGCGCAGCAGACTTCGCAGGTACTGCCCGGCGCTGCCGAATCGATGACGGCCCGGCACTTCGGGCGGTTCCTCGCAGGAGAACCCATGTCTTCCGATTTCATTCGATGCGCGTCCCACCCAGACGGCTATGCCGAGTTGGTCATCGACCGGCCGGCAGCCCGCAACGCCCTGTGCCGCTCACTGACCGATGCGATGGCCGCGCACCTCGACAGGCTGGCGGCCGACGCCGCCGTGCGGGTGGTCCTGCTGCGCGCCGAAGGCGAACACTTCGCGGCCGGTGCCGATCTCAAGGAAATGCTCGGCATCAGCGCGGAGCAGGCGCGCGCCACCGACTTCGCCGGTTGCTGCGCGCCGCTGGGCACGTTCCCCAAGCCCGTGGTGGCGCTGGTGCAGGGCTTTGCGCTCGGCGGCGGCTGCGAGTTGGTCGAGATGTGCGACATCGTGCTGGCGGCCGAGAACGCCGTGTTCGGCCACCCGGAGGTTCGCGTCGGCACCATGCCCGGCGCGGGCGGCACCCAGCGCCTGCCGCGCCTGCTCGGCTTGGCCAAGGCGCTGGACCTGCTGCTGACCGGGCGCCGCATGGACGCCCGCGAGGCCGAACGCAGCGGGCTGGTCTCGCGCATCGTGCCCGCCGATCACCTGCTCGAAGAGGGCCGCCGGCTCGCCGCCGACATGGCGTCGCTGTCGGGCGAGGTGCTGGTCCTGATCAAGCAGGCCGCGCGTGCCAGCGCCAGCCTGCCCATGGACGAAGGACTGCGCCGCGAGCGGGCCGCCTTCCACCACACCCTTTCGCTGCCCGACCGCGAGGAAGGCATGCGGGCGTTCCTGGAGAAGCGGCCGCCTCGCTTCAACCCCCATTCCTGACACCGGAGCCTTGCCATGCCACTGTCCGACTTCAAGACACCGAGGGATCAGCGCTACTTCGAGGACTACGAAAAGGGTCGATCGTTCGAGTACGGCCCCATTGGGGTCGAAGAGCCGGAAGTCATCGCGTTCGCGCGGCAATTCGATCCCCAGGCCATGCACATCGATCCCGAGGCGGCGGCCCGCGGGCCGTTCCACGGCCTGATCGCCAGTGGCTGGCACACCATCGGCCTGATGATGCGGCTGTTCGTCGACCACTACCTGACGTCGGTGGCAAGCCTGGCCTCGCCGGGCGTCGATGAAGTGCGCTGGTTCAAGCCGGTGCGCCCGGGTGACCAACTGCACCTGCGGCTGACCATCGCCGACGCGGCGCCATCGCGCTCCAAACCCGACCGCGGCATGGTGCATACCGTGGTCGAGGGGATCAACCAGCAGGGCGAGGTCGTCGCGAGCTTCAAGGCCATGAACCTCATCGGCCGCCGCCACCCCGGGGCGTCCCCACAGCGAGAAGGAACCTCCGCACCGTGACCCAAGCCGCCCCCTCCTTGCCGCTCGATCCCGAGGTCGAGCGAATCGTCCGCGACAGCTTCGCCCGCCAGGGCCTGATGCACCACCTGGGCGCAGAACTGCACGAGGTTGCGCGCGGGCGGGTCAGCATCCGGTTGCCGTTCCGCGAAACCCTCACCCAGCAGCATGGCTACTTCCATGCCGGCGGCACCAGCGCCATCGCCGACTCGGCCGGCGGCTACGCGGGCTTCACGCTGTTTCCCCCGGACAGCTCCGTGCTGACCGTCGAGTTCAAGATCAACCTGCTCGCCCCCGCGCAGGGCGACTACCTCGAAGCGGTCGGCACGGTGGTGCGCTCCGGACGCACCCTGACCATCTGCCAGCTCGAAGTCTTCGGCGTCACCGAGCAGGGACGGGCCCAGGTGGCGCTCGGCCAGCAGACCCTGATCTGCCTGCAGGGCAAGCAGGATCGATGACGTTTCCGGTGTCCGCGCAAGGATGCGCTCGGCGGCCAGTACCGCCATTCATGAAGGAGAACCCATGACCCCAACCTCGACCCAAACCCTCGGGACCCTCGACACAACCCGCTGGCTGCGCGGACAGTCCAACGCGACCAAGGTGCTGGCGGTGCTGTTCGGCACCCTCGTGCTCACCGCGTCGTCCCACGTCAGCGTGCCGATGGTGCCGGTGCCGATGACCATGCAGACGCTGGCCGTCACGCTGGTCGGCGCACTGTACGGCTGGCGCCTGGGTGGCCTGACGATCCTCGTCTGGCTGGCCCAGGGCGCGCTCGGCTTGCCGGTGTTCGCCGGTGGCACGGGAGGCCTGGCGCGCTTCCTGGGGCCGACGGCCGGCTACCTGCTGGCCTTTCCCGTGGCCGGCGCGCTGACCGGCTGGCTGGTCGAACGCGGCTGGCATGGCGGGCGCGTCGCGCTGGCCTTCGCGGCGATGCTGATCGGCAACGCCCTGTGCCTGCTGCTCGGCGGCGCCTGGCTGGCCGCGATGGTTGGCGTGCAGAAAGCCATCGCCGTGGGCGTGGCCCCCTTCGTCCTCGGCGGCGTGCTCAAGTCGGTGCTTGGTGCAGCGCTGCTCAAGGCCATCGACAGCGGAACCCGCAAGGCGGCGCACCGATGACGCGCGTTCCGGCCCGGCCCGGTACATCACGATGAACGCCCTCGATGCGGAGCAGGCGCGGCGCTTTGCGCAGGCGTGGCTGCCCGCCTGGACCGGCAACGATCCCCAGCGGCTGGCTGCCTTCTATTCGGAGGATGCCTTCTATCTCGACCCTGCCGTACCCCAAGGGCTGCGGGGAAAGCCCGCGTTGCTGGGCTATTTCGAGCGCCTGTTGGCGCGCAATCCAGCGTGGGTCTGGACGCAGGTCGAGGGCATCCCCATGCAGGATGGCTTCCTCAACAAATGGCGCGCGGACATCCCGGTTGGCGGCGAGGTGTTGACCGTGGTCGGCGTATGCCTGGTGCAACTGGACCACGCGGGCAAGATTCGCCGCAACGAGGTGTATTTCGACCGCAGCGACTGGATGACCAGGATGGGAGCGGGATCGAAGCGGCAACAGGACGGAGGGCCATGAGCGAGCAGCGGGCAGGAACCAGTTGGTGGATTGGGATCTATGTCTTCGTGGTGGAGCCGGTGCTCCTGGTGTCGGGTCTGATACTGGTGCTTGCGTTGCTGTCATCCCTGCGCGCGGCCCCTGGCCCCGCCAGACTGGCTGCCACGGTCTTCCTCGTCACCTTCGTCATGGGGCTCATGGTCCTGGCCCGACAGTATGGACGCCGCCTGCGCTGGCGACGCAGGCACATGCCCTTGCCTCGCTTCCCGGCGACGCTGCGCATTCCCATCGCGCGCGCCGCGTGGTGGGAAGTGCTGGTCATGGGCATGGGGATCGTGTTCCCTCTGCTGGTCGTCGCGCTGCCGCCCCTCGTCAGGGACATCCACGAGACGGACCCTGTCGTGCTCCCCCTTGCGCTGGGCGGCGTCATCCTGGCCGTGGCGCTCACACGGGCGATCGTGCGAACACTCGTGCGGCGCTTGCGTCGCCTCGATCCACCCGCCGACCTCGTGGCCGATGCCCTCGGCCTCACGCGCGAAGGCCCCCAGCGGGTCTTCGTTCCCTGGCAGGCGATACGGGCCATCGAACATGCGAAGTTCCGAATCTGGAACTCGCACCTGCACCTACTGGCGCTGAAAGTCGATGATCCGCATCGATATGGCCTGGACACCAGTCGCTTCCAACGGCTGATGCTCAGGGGCACCACCGACGAACGCGGCATGAACGTCGGGCTCGTCAACCTGAGCGGCTACATGCCTTCGCCATCGGACAGCGTGCGCGCCCTCCGCGACTACTGGGCCTCGGCGAGGCCATGACGGCGGCCATGGACCGCCGTGCCGGCGGCGTCGGCGGCCCCCAATGAACGAGCGTCCGGCCTGTCCGGCGACGCGACCAGATCGAGCGCCGACAGCAGCGCATCGCCCTCGACCAGGCCGTGCAGCAGCAGCGTTTTCCCGGTCAGGCCGTCGTCAAGCCGCACGGAGGGCGTGGCGGTGATGCCGCTGCGCAGGGCCTCGTCGGCCTGCGCGCGAACGATGGCTGCGGGGCGATTGCTGTCCAGGCAGGCCCGCATGGCGGTCGTCAGACCTGGCCAGGCCTGATCGGTGGGCAGCCCCTGGCCATCGCCCCGGGTGTTTTGGTAGAGCCATGCGATGGCATCGAAGAACGCCTCGTGGCCTTGCGCCTCGCCTGCGCACTCGGCCACGCGGGCCAGCCGACTCGCCTCGGGATCGTGCATCGCCAGCGGCAGGTGATGCCACCGCAGGCTGGTCTCGGGATGGGCATCGATCCAGGCCATCAGGGTCGGGTAGTAGGCCTTGCAGAACGGACACTCCAGGTCGGCGTACAGCGTCAGCGTGAAGCGCGCATCGGCTGGGCCGCGGCGCCAGGGTGGGCCGGCCGGATGTGCCTGCGCGACCTCGGGCCCCGTGCGCGGTGCCGGCGCACCGGGCGTGCGGTACAGGAGCCAGCCCAGCAGGCCGACTACAAGGATGCCAGCGACCACCCAGGGCAGCCGTGGCAGGCGCCCGGCGCGCTTGCGAATGGCCTGGGCCCGGCCCGGCAAGGTGGTTCGCTTCGAGGACATGACGCGCTCCGGTCATTTCGGCAGGAACAGCGGCGGCGATGCGATGCCACGCGCCTGGTCGATCTTCTCGGCCACCTTGAAGGCGGCATCCAGTTCGCCGATGCCGTGCTGGCGCATGAGCTGGTAGCGCTCGGCCTTCTCTTCCGGTTCGGTCTGCGCAAGGGCCAGATAGAGGCTGGGCGGCACGGCGCGGAACAGCACTTCCATCGACTTGGACAGGATGACGCCCTCGCTGAACTTGCCGGCCTCCTTGCGCGCGGACAGCATCAGCGCCTTCTGCGCGGGCGACAGTTCGCGGAACCGGGCGATCTTCTCCACCTCGTCGGGCGGCATCGACAGGCAGATCCACCACTCGATCATGTTGAGCATGGGCTCGGCGGCCTTGGGCAGGTCGTCGATGTTCTGCGTCGCCAGCCAATACCACGCACCGAGCTTGCGCCACATCTTGGTGATCTTGACCACGTAGGGCGCGAGCAGCGGGTTTCTGGTGATGATGTGGCCTTCGTCGGTGACGTTGATGATCGGCCGACCCAGGAACTGGTCGCGCTCGGCGATGTTGTTCACCGTGTTGATCAGTGAGATGTAGGCGATGGAGAGCTGCGCGTTGTAGCCCTCGCGCGCGAAGGTGGCCAGGTCCACGATGGTGATGTCCGCCTCGGGCCAGGGCGTGCCCGGACGGTCGAACATCTCGCCGTCTGCGCCCTGGCAGAGCATGTCCATCGCATCGGCCATCTCCAGCAGCCGCGCGCGCCGGGCATCCGGCAGGTTGGCGTCGCGGGCGCGTTCGCGCAGCGCGTCGCGCAAGTCGCGGGTCAGCACCGTGCGCGCCTGTGCCACGCAGCGCTGGGCGGCGTCCAGGATGCACTGGCGAATCAGGCTGCGGTCGGCGCGCGTCATGCGCGCTTCCTCCTTGTCCTCGCCGCCGGTGATCATCAGCCGGGCGGTGATTTCGAGTTCGCCGAGCACGTCCCGCTGGTCATCCCCGTCGTCGGCCGGATGGGCGTCGCCGTCCTCGTCCAGGGCGTCGGCGTCCAGCGTCTGCACCTGGCCCGGTGTATCGACCAGGCGCCAGGCATCGGCGAATGGCGCCAGGCTCACGCCCGCGCCGGGTGCCAGCTTCACGCGATGCACGCTCAGGCCCAGTCGAGCGGCGAAGTCACCGAACAGGCCAAAGCTGTTGCCGGCCTCGACGATGAACAACCTGGGCCGGTAGATCGCCGTGACCTGGTTGAGGATGTTGTTCAGCGTGGCGCTCTTGCCGGAGCCGGTCGGGCCGAAGAGGAACAGGTGGGCGTTCATCTGCCGGTCGAGCCGGTTCAGTGGATCGAAGGTGATCGTCCCGCCGCCCCGGTTGAAGAAGGTGATGCCCGGATGGCCGGTGCCTTGACTGCGCCCCCACACCGGCGCCAGATTGGCCGCGTGCTGCGCGAACATCAGTTGCGTGTACCACTGCCGCTTGTCCGCCGCCGGGTCGAACAGGCAGGGCAGCCAGCGCAGGTAGGTGTTGAGCGGAGCCACCTCGTCCTCTTCGCGCACCGGCTGCAGGCCCGCATTGAGCATGACATTGACCAGTTGCAGGCTGCGGGCGTCGAGCTGCGCCATGTCGCGGCCGCGCAGGTAGAACGCCAGCGTGCCCCGGTACAGCTTGTGCGCGCTGCCGATGAGGCCGCGGGCCTGCTGCACGTCCTGGCGCGCCTGTTCGCTGGCGAGCGTCTCGCCAACCGCCTTGCGGGCCAGGTGGTTGAGGTGCGCCTCCAGCACATCCTGCGGCGTGGCGACCAGGGTCAGGCACATCACCGTGTCCTCGGGCATCTGGTCGAACAGCGCGTTCACCGCATCGCCCCCCTTGCGCGTCTCGCCGGTCACGTGTCCGGTCGCGGGTGGCGAGCGCAGGCGGTCCATGACGATGGCCCGGTGCGGCATGCCGTCGAAGAACCACAGGCCGTTGGCGACATCCGAGCGCGGCTGGCCGAAGAACAGGCGTTGCGCGAAGTCGCCGCTGGCCAGTTCGATCTCGCCTTCTTCCCGTTCCTCCGGGTAGCGGGCGAGCGCGTAGAAGCGTTCCCGGTCTTCGGCCGTGCTGCCCAGCGCGCCGGGATTCGGGTTGAACCAGCGCAGCAGCCAGTCGTGGATGTCCGCCGCGCCAAGGCGCCGGGCCTTGACGCCGGCATTCGCCAGGCCGCCGACCAGGCGGTCGCAGATCGTCGCCAGGGCCTGCTCGGGCGATTGCCCCCGCCGGGCCGATGCGGCGTCCGGGGTGCGCCGATAAACCACCATGCGCACGCGCCGGGTCTGGCCGCGCCACGGCAGGCGTGTGACCATGGTGTCCTCGAACAGGCCGCCCGGCTTCGCGATCGCGCGCAGGTGGTGCCCGAAGAAACGCAGATAGAACTCGCTGAACGCGCTGCCCTGCGCGCGTGGATGCAGGTACGCCCCCAGCGTGCGCAGGTAGTGGTCCCAATCGGCTTCGTCCTGCGCGTAGAGCTGCACCACCCACGGGTTCTCGTCCAGTTCGTCGAAGGAGTCCTGCAGCGCATTCTCCAAGGCATCACGGGCCTGCCACAGCCAGGCGGTCTCGCGCCCTTCGGTACCGATCGGCTGCAACTCGAAGAACGCTGCCACCGATTGGCCATCTTCGAGCAGCATGCTCTTCGTGGCCGGCAGGTACTCGACCCAGGGCAGCAGGTCGGCGAAGGACGGCGCCACGCCGTAGAGTGCCGCGTGGTCGGCCTGCGTCGCGGGTCGCCGATGATTCGACCCAAGGGCGGCGCCAGGTGCCTCGATGCCGTGCGCGGCGAGGCGGGCGACATGCTGTGTCCAGGCGTCCGGCTCGATGTCGGCCTGGACTGGCCTGGGGGCCGGATGACGCGGCCACGGCAGTCGCCAGCCCATCAGTAGTCCTCCAGCCGCTCGCCCGGCATCGCGTACTGCACGCGCTGGTAGAGCGGGAAGACGGTGCTGTAGCCGGGTACCGGCACCGGGTCGGAGCCGGCCAGGTGCGGAAAGACGTACATCACCAGATCGGGGTTCGGCAGTCGATGGAACTGTCGCTGGATCTCGTTCGCTGCCGTGCGGGTGTAGACCGCGTTCCGGGCGGGCGCCGCGAGGGTGTCAGCGTCGGCCAGCGGGCGGCGCAGGTCCTGGCGTGCGTCGAGCAGCAGGCGGCCGGCCTGGCCGCCGCTATGGCCGCCAGTCTCGTGCTGCCAGATGTCCAGCATGGTGTGCTCGCCCCGGGGCAGCAGCTTTTCCGAACTGGTGGCACAACCCGCGAGAACGGCGGCGGCGAGCAGGACAAGGGGGCGGTCAATCCAGGTCCGACGCATGCGCTTCTCCCATGAGGTGATTCACCCGGCGCCCCTTGGCGTCGTGGTCGATGGCGATCGGCTGCTCCAGGTGCACGGCCACCCTGGCGCCGGGCTGCACGTAGACCGCCGCGAAGGCCTGGCCGTAGAGCTTGTTGACCCAGTCGGCCATGTCGCGCACGCCACCGGCCAGGATGCGGCCCATGGCCTCGTTGCCCGAAATGCCGACCGTACCCAGCGAACCGTTGTTGTTGGCGACCACGGCCACGCTGCCGTTGTCGGACTTGATGAGCGAGGCGGCGCCTGCGCCGGCCGCGGTGATCAACGCCTGCGATCCCAGGTACTGCTGGGCATTGCTGCGCCGCTCGCCCGAGACGCACGGGATGCCGTAGGGATCGCTGATCCAGCCCAGGCCGTCCAGCAGACTGGTGCTGTTCTGGCTTTGATTGCGCTTGCCGTCGTCCTCCGGCACCGTGCGGATGGTGCCGTCACTGAACACGAAGGTGATGGAGCGGACCTGCCCACGCACGCACGAAAGCGTCCAGTCGCCCGAGGCCGTGCCGCTGACCACCGCACCGGCCACGTCGGGAATCTCGATGCCGTTGGCCGCCAGGTTGTCGGCCCCGATCAGCACCTTGAAGGGAAACGGGTCGTTGACGGTGCCGTCGATGGGAATGCGGCCGATCAGCGCGGTCATGGCGACGGAGCCCATCAGCGTGGCATTGGTGGGCACCGTATAGACCGCTTGGGTGGTGCCGCCAACGGCCTGCGCCGTCATGTCGCCGACGGCCTCCGCCGCGGCCGACAGCTCCGGCGAGGCCGGGCCGAAGCTGGAGGGAAAGGCGGGCAAGCGCAGGCTGCTCGAACCGCCCTTGGGATCGGGCCGGGCGTCAGCCGGTTCGATCCAGCGCATGCCGCCATCCTTGAGCGGCCCGCCGTCATGCCCGTCCAGTCCAAGGCCGATCGGCAGGTCGGCGGCATCGCCCTTGCCGGACAGCCCGTCCAGGCGGCGCTGCAATTCCTGCATCAGCCCTTGCGTCTGCTGCCGGTCGCTGGCGGCCTGGGTTCGCTCCTGTTCCAGGCGGCGGCGTTCGCTGTCGAGGGCGTTCTGGATGCGCTGGTCGATCGCACCCTCGCGGGTACGCAGGCGCTCGTTCTCCGCCTTGTGCTGGCGGTTGTCGCTCAGCGCGGTCTGCAGCTCGGTGCGGAGCTGCTTGACCTGCGCGACCAGGGTGGCGACGGTATCGCGCGGGGTGTCGCCCGCGATGCCGAGCGCCTTCATTTCTTCGGGAGTGAGCTGCCCCGGGACATCCTGCTTGCCAGGTGCAGCGTCACTGCCTGAGAACAGCCTGGCACCGACGAACACCAGCAACAATGCCATCGGAATCAGCAGCCACTTCAACAGGGGATTACTCCTCATCGGACGTCCTCCCCGCAGCGGCGGCCGGCGGCAGGTTCGTGCCGGCATCGATGGGACTGAGCACCGGCATCAGCGACTCGGCCAGGCCACGGCCGCGCGTGACCAGGTAGACCACCGTGGTGTCGGTCGAAGCGCCCGCCGGCCCCAGGTCGGGATGCTGGAAGGTCGCGGCCACGAAGTCGCCTTGCAGCACCCTTGGATCGAGATCGATACGGTGAGGCGAGGTGTTGGTCAGGCGCACCGCGGTGACCCACTGGTCTTCGAGTCGCCAGGCCGCCAGCGCCCGCGCCTTGAGCGGCAGCGTCGGCAGCAGTGTGTCCAGCGCGAGCGGGCGCCGCAGCGGCACGCGCCCGATGCCGGCCACGGGCTCGACGGTGCGCAGCGGTGCGTAAAGGTTCTGCGCCGCGTAGCGCGTCAGGACAACGGTTATCGGCGTCTGCCGACGCCTGGCGGGTTGCGCTGCTTGGGTCGGACCGGCGGCGGTGTCACCGCTGGCATCCTCGGCGGCGTCCTGCAGGACGATGCGTACAGGCTCCAGCGGCTGCTCGCCTTCCCGGGCGTCTGTCGCTGCGATGTCCACCAGCACGATGGCGCCGGATTCCACGTCCTGCAGTTGCAGCCGCGTCGGCGCGATGGCCTCGCTGGCGCGCAGGTAGATGGCGCCGCCCGCGCTCTGCACGCGCAGCCGCTCGCCCAGGCTCGGGGGCAGGCCGACACGCATGTTGCGGTCGATGAAGATCACGCGCTCCTGGCCGACCACCAGCGGGACGGCCAGCGGCAGCCGCTGCCAGCGCAGGATCTCGATGGCATGGCTGTCCGGCACCAGGCCGAAGCCAAGGGCCAGGCTCGCCACGATGGTGAAGACGTTGTGTTTCAAGGGTTGCCTCCCTGCGAAAGGCCGCCGCCGGGCGTGCCGGACGGAGGCACTGCCGGCGACGGTGACTCGATGCGCTGCGGCGCGCCTTCATAGCAGTCCAGCGCCAGACCGAAGGGGTTGCGCTGGGGATCGACGTCCAGCCGCACCACTTTCAGCGGATAGCGCACCAGGGCCCGCTTGACCTGCTCGGCGCCGTAGTACTCGTCGGCGCTGACATCGAGCGTGACGATCCAGTCGCGGCTGGAAACCGTCTTTACCCGCATCGTGGGGTTGTCGCCAAAGCCGCGCCCCGGAATCTCGTAGATGCCACGCACCCGCTGGCGCAGTTCGCCACTGCTGCGCCGGTGCTCGTAGTCCTGGCGCAGGAAGGCCTGGCAGGCCGGTGTGAAATAGGCCGACAGCGCGTGGAGGTTGCGCGGGTAGTCCTGTTCGCCATCCGTCGGCCAGCGCAGGACCTGCTGCCAGACGTAGAAAGCGAACGCATAGACGTTCTCGGGCGGCACATCCCACCAGGCGCGGGTGCTGCCCGAGCGCAGATCGGGGGGCACGTGGATCGTCAGTTGCCTCGGCGCACTCCACCAGCCGAAACCGAGCAGCAGCGCCACCACGAACAACGCACCGGCGCCCAGACGCAGCGTGCGCACATGGGCCTGCAGGTGATGGACTTCGTTCCTGAAACGGCTCATGAGGCGGCTGCTCCGCGTGAGCGCCGGGTGGTCCAGTACCCCGACCGCGTGATGAGACGGTGCCCACCGAGCCAGGACGCTGCCAGCGGATGGCGCAGCGCCAGGCGCCACTGCAGTTGCCGGTACAGCCAGGTGTCCGGGCGGCCGCGCTTCTGCCGGCGCAGGAAGCCGCCACCACCGAACACGCCAGCCGCCACGCCGGCCACGATCAGGGTCGGCACCATGGCGACGCTGTGCGTGGCCCAGGCCAGCGGCACGCCGGCGATGAACCCCGCCACCGCAGACAGGCCGGCGCAGATCCAGAGTTCGTCGGCGGTCAGGCCCCTCACCACCACGGGCTGGCGGTTCAGCCTGTGCGGCAGGAAGGTCACCAACCCGTCACGCGCGATATCGTTCAAGGCAGCCATCGCCGCTCAGAGCACGCCAGTGGCCTTGGTCAGCAGCCAGATACCGACCACCAGCAGGATCGCACCCACGGCCACGGTGAGACCGAACTGGCCCCAGGTGGCGCGACCGGTATGGATTTCCGAGTAGCGCGTATAGGCGTGGTAGCACACGCCGACGAACATCGAGGCGACCACGAGGAGCGCGATCAGCAGCACGATGTCGTAGCCGTAGTTCTGCAGCGTCTGCATGATGCCGCTGCCCTGCCCGCGCGAGGGGTCCTCGATGGTCGGCAGGCCCTGCGCCCGGGCCGCCAACGGCAGGCCCATCAGCATCAATGGCGCGAGGATGGTGGTGGCAACGCGATGGGGAATCGGATGGGTCTTCATGGCGGCAGGGCCTTTCGTGGTGGTCAGGACAGGAGGAAATAGGTCAGCACCAGGTACATCGAAACGAAGCGCACGACGACACCCAGGAACTGGCGCTGGGTCAGGCGCTGCTCGGCCCACCCGGTGTACGCGGTACGCATGGCCCACACGCCCCACAGGAGCAGGACGGCGAACACCAGACCGAGCACCACCGTGGCCACGGCGGCGGGGGCGAAGCCGCCATTGGCCTGGAAGGCGCTGACCTGGGCGGCGTTCATCGGGGTGCCTCCTGGTCGGAGGGCGGGCTGGACTGGCGGTAGTCGCCGGACAGCTCGACCGGATCGCGCGGCTGTGCGCGCGACGGCGTCAGGTAGTCCTGGATGCCCACCCGAACGCGCTGGAGATCCTCGCGCAGGCGGGCATGGTCGAAGTGGTAGCGGGCGCGCTCCTGCGGAGCGATATTGGCGGCGTGCTCGGCTAAGCGGTCAATCAGGTCGATCTGGCGAACCAAGACCGCAAGTTGCTCGCGTTCGATGGCTGCAGTGGATGCAATGGCCGGCTGCAATGAAGAGGTTGCGAGCAGAAGCAGCACTATCCAGCAATGCTGTCGACAAGCGCGGGGGCTGGTTGGGGGCATCGTGCCTTCCTCGGTGAGGGAATGGCAGGATGCTGGGACACAGGGGTGCCCCGGGCAGCCAGGAATGGGATTTAGGTCGTCACCGGATTCCTACCGGGCAATGTCGATGCTGCTTGGAAGTCATGTCGCGGACTCTGCGGAATCACGAATTAAGACTGCGATCCGTTCGCTCGTGGCAATAGTTTTTGCTGTTGACGACAACTCGCATTCCCAGACGACGAAGACTCGCCAGCCCAAGGCACGAAGCTCATCCACGGCCCGGATGTCACGGGCAACATTGTGTTGGAACTTCTCCAGCCAGAATGGGGTATTGCTCTTGGGAACGGTGGCTATCTTGCATCCCGGATGACGGTGCCAGAAGCAGCCATGGACAAAGACCACGACCTTGTAGCGAGGAAGAACAATATCTGGCTTTCCTGGTAGCTTTTTTTCGTGCAGCCTGTAGCGGAAGCCCATCCGATGCAGGGCCTTGCGCAGTGCAAGCTCCGGCTGGGTGTCCCTTCCCCGGATCCGCGACATGCGCTCGGAGCGATCGGATGGGGAAAGGAAGTCGACCATGCTGGTTCAGCTCAAGGTTTCTTGTCCAATTCGTAGAAAGGCAACCCACGAATCACTTCCCCGGATGAGTCGAACGACTTGTAGAGGCAATGATGGTTTGGCAATGTCTTCACGCGTTCGGAAAGGTCTCCTAGGTCCGAGGTGAATCCCAGCGAGCCTAGCTCGGCTGGCGTGACATTGGGGACCTTGTGTATGAACCATGTCAGCAATGGCTCCTTGTAGTCGGTAGTACTTGCCTTGAAGTGCCGAAGGTATTGGGATGCCAGGATAACCCCGGCCCCGAATTCTCGGCCTTGCAGCAATAGTTTGCGCAATACGTCGAATTCGTAGCGCATGATGTTGTCGGCTTCATCGACCAATAGGTATGAGTCAATCACCCGAAGCTGTGGATCGCTTCCCTGGAAGGGACGCTTTGGTGTCTTGAGCATGTTCTCGTAGAACATGTTCAGCATGATGGCCACGAGCATGTTCTTGCTCCTGTCGTCTTGCCCCATTGCATCCAGGGAAATAACGACTATGCCATCGAGGAAAGCATCGAAGGTCTTTGTCTTGGCAGGGTCCTTCTCGAATACCTCCATGTCCACGAGGTCGTCGATGATCGCCATCGGCGAATCCGACTTGCCATTCAATAGCGCCCGGTACTCGGAATGAATGTCGTAAATCGTTGGCTGGCGACCCTCTATCGAACATGTCTCGTAGGCATTGCGGACAGCGCCCTTGAGCTTGTCTCGCTGCACGGGCCCAATGCCGGAATAGACCTTGTCGAGGACATCGGCGAAGAAGCGGAACCGATCCAGCCAAGGTGCCATGGATTCGCCGATGGAGGAGGTGTCGAATAGGTTGAGTGGCAAGCGTGATGGCTTTACGACACGGGCACCAGTTGCATTGACGAATTCCGGGCTGCTGTAGTCTCGCTTGTAGTCGAATATCAGGAACCGTGGCTTGATTCCTCGATTTTCTGCGCTTGAGGTTGCTATCTGGAAGATCAGGGATTTCAGTAGCTGCGTCTTCCCTGTGCCGAGGTCTCCAACGACGCCGATGTTGAGCTGGTTGAGTCTCGTGTCCGATATGTTCAACGATAGTTGGCGAGGTTCGAAGCCATCGATGGTCCTGCCGACTGAAAGCAAGATGCCGCTGCCTTGTTCTTCAGACGGCGGCATCGATGTATCCGGGGAGGCGGACGCATCGACAGCCCTGTCGCCCTTGGTTTCCTCAGTGGAGGCACCTGCAGGGCTTGACGTTGTGATGGTGTCTGGCTCGGCAGGTGCACTGTCGTCACCATCGCTTGACCCCGGGTTCGTGGGGCCGGGCGAGACGCTCGTCGTGAAAGTGGTGATGGCAGTGTCCAGCGATGGCATCAGCCGCCAGTCACCAACCTTGGACCGAACTGCCTCGTAGAACTCCTGGGGGTCGCCTCCAACGATTTTTCCTGCATCCTTGGGGGAAATTGAAATGCTTTCGCTGAAGCCATCTCCGTCGTGGTCGTGTGCATCGCTGAGTGGCGTCCCGTCGACGACCAGCAATCGTCCTGATTCATCTATCGTGATCGATGAATCAGGAGCGAGTATCTCTGCAGCAATGCGCTCGTGGTAGCCGGACCAGCGTTCCGTTTGGGTGGAAACAAGTTCATGCTGGCTATATACGCGCAGGCCGAACCCTATCATCGAAAGCAACAGGTGCTGGTAGGCAAGCTTCCAGGCTGTGGATTTCGCAGACTGGTCGACCATGGCCTTGAGCAACTTAGTCAAGGCACGTGCCTGGGCAAGTGCTTCCTTCGCTTCTCCTGGGGCAAATCCGCTACCTTGGTTCCTGAACTTCACTTCGATTGGCGTGAGGTGCAGGCGAACCCCGACTTCGGTTGCACGAATCCCGATGACAAGCAGGTCGGGGCGAGACAAGGATGTCTCCTTCTTATCCCGTCCCAGTGACCGGGACAGGTCTGCCAGGTAGCTCCGAAATGGGTCGACGGGAATGATCAAGGCCATGGATAAGTCATCCTGCGTACCCGACAGCACGGGCAGCAAGCTGTCCTTGTTTCCTTCGGTGCGGAACTGGTCTTGCAGGAGACGGACGGCCACGAACAATCCCAGGTCGCCAGTGGCGCCCGTGTCGTCGCCAGAAAGTCCTCGTACCGTTGGTATTCCTCGCCTGGCAACCTCGAGCAAGATCTGCTCTACCTGCGAATGGTCGAGTCCCTCGCACCCCGGCAATGGACACAGTACCCGTCCCAGTGCATCACGGTCAGCATCCCTGACCTGCGATAGGAGGTAGTAGCCACTGGTATCCCCAGCCCTGTGGGAATAGGAAGGCAGGTCATAGTCCCAAAGGTACGTACCCTTGATCCAGCCACCAAGGAAGCAGGCGGGGTCGATGGCGGAGGATGAAACGGCGACAAAGCTAGCGCATTGATCTTCCAGCATGCTGGAGACGGCATGTACATTTGGGGAAAACTGCAGTCCGATGGTCTTGTCTTGTCCTCCCTCTAGAAGGTTGATGCAACTAGCAATCTTGTTGCAGAACACGTCTCCGGTAGGTGGTATGGGCAGTGACTGCCTAGATTCACTCAGGAACGAGCCATGCAGTTGCCTCCTGATCCTGTGGCGCACGAGTCCGCCGAGTCCTAGCGGAGATCGCATGCCGACAGGCCGTGACTCTGGTTGTGCAGAATCAAGCTGGGCAATGATGCCGAGGTCTGGCCTTGTTCCAGGAGGTTGTCGCTCGAACCAGCGGACACGGTTCCCCGTGTCTTCCGACAGGTTCGCGATCATGGCCTGGTCCGGGCGCGAACTTTCCGGCCTGGTATCGAAGACCTCGATCATTCTGGGGCCTACGCCCCGTTGCAAGCCCTTCTCCTCGCCACGCCCGAATCGCCAGGAACACCATGTTGCAAGGCCCTCGTTGCAGGCGTCCGTCGCTCCGCCTCCGCTGGAGACGACAAGGCCGATGATAGGCTTGGCGGCGAGAAGGTCGGAGACATCCTCTAGCGAACGAGCAACCTGGGCAGGGCTGAATCCACTCGAAATACCGCCTACGATTAACCCTAGCGAATCGTCGAATGGAGCTTTCCTTGATTTGCCTGAAATCTGGTCCAGGCGCTTGCCATTCCATAGGACCGACCAATAGTCGGAGTTGCATTCGACGGAAAGGAATGCAACTCGGTCTATGCCGGTGGGCCCTCCCGGAGACTGTAGTGGCATTTCCAGGATGTCGGGTATGCAGTCTGGGTCCAGTATGCTGGCAGCAGGGCAAGGTCGGGGTTCGTCACCTTCCACCGCCTCGTACAGTATTTTCTGTGCGAGGCAATGCCATGCGAGTCGCAACGGGTGCAATGGGGAAAGAATGATTGCATCTGGAATCCTTGCCAGCGTGCGTCCATCTGCCTCCCTTGGGCATACGGCGATAAGGTCCACCCAGCAGGCAACATCGCGATCGGCCGTAATCCAGGCCATGTACGCATCTAGGTAGGCTTCGACTTGTTCCAGGAAACTAGGGTCGCGCAACAGCCATTTCCCAAGGGGGGATGACTCGACCAGTCCCATGCCGTCGCTTGTTTCCCTTATTCGCTTGGCAATTTCTTCACGAGCGTCGACGAATCCCTTTGGGGGAATAAACAATCCTGCCGGAGGCCGTGGGTCGTGCAGGAAGCGTGCTTGCGAAAGAATCGGGCCAACCTGGGAGTCCCAGTCTGGAGAGGCCCACTTGCTGGCATAGTCGTCGGATATGACTACGGGAATGAATGACTTGGCGACTGAATTCTCGTCAAGCATCCATGACTGCATGGCAGATAGTCGAGCATGACGATCCAACTGCACTACTGCCTTCGTATCGAACTTCTCGACCGGGCGTCTATTGAGCTTGATGAGTCGCTCGAACTCGCTCCTGCAGCCTTCTTCCTTGGCTTCCTCGCAGGTGATGAACACCCTGCATATTTCATCCGTGTTGCTGCCATCCTTCTGGAAGGAGATCTCCAGCTGATACTTCTCTTCGGCGTCGATCTCGACTTGATATATCCCTTGCTTGGCCTCGTGAAGGGTGAGTTCTTCGGGAGCATCGGCCATCGATTCAGTTGCGTCGTCCGGAATTCCTTCGGCCTTTGTCACCTGGGTGCCAGGAGTGACGAAGATCAGGAGTTCATATCGGCCGGAGCCGGGCAAGGAGAGTGCGGATTCCCAGTCTGCCCCGGCATTCCCCTTGCGAGGTTTCTTGGGCGGGGTGAACTTGGTAGCCATCCGGGACACGACTAGGATGCCGGGTAGCCAGCTTGCCAGGGAAACTACCTTGGCTGTCGCAGGTTTCCTTCCGCTGGCTGCCACCTTGTAGCTGATAGGTGATCTTTGGCCGCTTGCGGGTGGTTTGTCGGAATGTTGGATAGCGCCATCGACTGGGATTTGAATGCCAGTCCTGCCATGGGAACCCCCGGTCAGGAAAACGTCGACTGGAGTGCCAGTGGCATCTGGTCCGGTCGATATCGATAGTTCCACGCCTGCTTGTACGATAGACGGTGTTCCACGCACTGCGTGGAAAATGGCATTGGAGCAATCGATGGAAAGGTCTCCGCTGGTTTCATCAGGCTCATCAGCAAGGAGTTCTGACCAACACTGGCATGTCAATGTGGTCCACCATGACTCGGGCTTTTCAAGTTCGAGGCCATCCGAAGGCAAGTAGAACGCAGGCATCGAGCGCTCGAATGCCGTAGACACCTGGCAAGTGTGTTCTACGTGGGAAAGGAAGCCAGAAAGGGCTTCCCTTGTCGCATCAGTAGCCTGGTCGGCGAGTCTCCTTACCCCCGTCCTGAAGCCATCCGCCATCTCGTCGGCAATCTTGTCCTGTATGCGCATTTGGAGTTTTGCGGATACGCTTCCATCTTGCATCGGTGGAAAGCCGCAAGCGAGTGCGAGGGCCGACCCAGGCGGTAGTTCCTTGGTGTCCTTGTTGATCGAGTAGATTCGGGATAGCAAGCGCCATGCAGCAATCCGTAGGCCCTCGCTGGGGTCCACTTCGTCGACAGCCATTGCCGCCCGCTTGACCATTGCCCTTGAATCATCGAGGGAATCGCTGCCTATCCCTGCATCACCGAGGCCCTTGTCGACCAGATCCTGGACAAAGCCGTCATCCCACCACTCCTCGAACGTCGCATGACCGGTATTGCTTGATGCGCTGATGCCGAATTCGTCGGTCGTGGATGCAACTGACCTACTGCTATGTTGCCCCGGTGGGAGCAAGGCGACGAAACTGGCCGAGTTTGGATCATTCCGGATATGCAGGAGATGGTTCTCGTCGCATTCCCCGGAGTCTCCTATCCCAGGGTTTGCCTGCACCGCCGGGAGAACCAGCAATACAGGTATTTTCTTGGCCGCGCCATGCGCGTCGATTTCGATCCGTATGCCACCATCGACGGCCAGTGCACCGAACACCTGTTCCAGGATTTCCAGTGGGGGGCCGTGGAAAATAAACCTGGATTCAAGCTTGTCGCCCGATTGTCCAGTCACGGCTCCCTGGACCTTTTCCTGGACAAGTTTCGCCAGGATTTCTACGAGTCTATTCATTCTTTCTTGTCCAAGGACTGGTTGCTTGAGGGGAACGGTGGTAGCAAGAGCATTCCGCTTTCTGCATCCGGGCTATCGAGTACGAGTCCGAGCATCCGGAGTTGCTGGCCCAGGTCATTCCTTGCGATGTCATGCCTATCAATGACGACACCATAGGCCGCTAGATGCTGTTCGAGGCGATGGATCGATCGAGGTCCTCCCATGCCTGCCAGTGAGCAATGGACCAAGGCAAGAATCGATACAGGGCCAAGCGCAACTATCCATGGGCTCGATGGGCTGCTTCCCCTTTTCTTGAGTACGTAGCCTTGGTCATACCCCCTAAGCAATTGGGATGCTGTCTGCCGCTGCCCCAATGCATGCCTGGAAAACTCCAGGATGTTCGCTCCGATTCCCTTCTTGCAGTTCAATGCACGTGCTTCCCTTTCGCGCAGGTCGGAGAACGTCATGCGCACGCCCATGGCATCGAGGGCACCACGGTTTTCCCGGACATGGGTGCATAGCTGGGCTATGCCAGCGCTAGAAGACAGGCTTCCATGGAAGGGAAGGCCTGCTTCCTCCAACGACCATAGGAGCGTATTAATGCCGAGACGCGCCGTCAGGTAGGCAGACGCCTTGTCCTTGAGGCCGTGGAGGGCCTTCCCGCCATACGTCATGTACTGTGGATTCTTGGGGAATACGAGATCACGTACATCTTCCGTTCCAGACGGGCCGTTGCCGTCGACAGCCTCTAGGAGGCAACGCCAGATGCGCGACTGGACATCGCATAACCATGTGACATGCGAAACTGCAGAAAGCCTCAGGATGGCTTCGAGTAGGCTTGTCCATTGCCTGCGGGTCATCGAGGGCTTCGCCTTCATGATCGCACGTAGGTCACTGGCAAATTGCCGCGCAGGCATGAAAGGCACGCCTTCGAAATCGTCGATGGAGAAGTTCGCAACGTCTTGCGGATCCACCTTCGCCAGTTCCCATTTCGGGGAGGCGCCCCAGGAGGATGTTTCCTGCTCCAGCCAACGGGCGAAGACATCATCGTCTTCGCCGACTTCGAGTGCAGAGAAAAGCTCCTTCCAAAGGGAAAGTGCAGTGTCGTGGTCCCTGGATCCCAGCCATGCCATGCGCCGCACAAGGCTACCTGCAGGCCAGGAATTGCTGCTTAGTCGCGCCGAGCCGGAGAAAACCGACAATGAAGGAACGAGTGGCGTAACTTGGAGGAACCGCTTGGAGGATTGGTTCGGTAGCTTGGGGCTTTCCAGTACTCCGTGCAGGACGCCACTCCATGCGTCGGCGTCAAGTATGGCTCCATCAGGAATGGCTTGTTGCTTGTCATGGAGCTTGCGAAGCTTGCCTTCAAGGTCGCGCCCAGCCTTTGGTACGCCTCCTTCGCTAATGGAGTCGAATCCAATGGTGCGATAGAGGGAGGCCACCAGTACTTCCGAGCTGGCATATTCCGGTGCTGGACTGATGGCTAGTGCCGACTCCTTGTAGGTCTGGTGGGACTTCTGCCACGGGGATTGCTTGAATTCGGCTAGCGTCATGGCTGCTTCCCTCCAACGGTTGCCACGAAGCCATTCCACGACTGGCCGACTTCTATCCCATCGGATCCAATCCTGATGATTGACTCTTCCAGGACATCTGGATCCCGGACAATCGTCCCTGCCAGCCTCGCCCTAGTGGTATCCAGAAGGGCAACGACTGTCCTGGGCAAGGAAGCGATGGATATCCCCCGCTCAAGTTCCTTTACGGCCTTGAACAAGTCATACGTCAATGCGATCGGCTGGAGCGATTGCCCGCTTCCTACCTGAAGGAAGCAGATCGGAGACCGTGGGCGCCCTTCGGATGCAAGCTGCAGGGCCTTTACCGGCCTTGTCTGGACGAGTAGGGTTGCCTGGCGTTGCTGGGGAGGAAGTGGCTGCCCAAATGTCGTTGTGAGGGAAACCTCGAATCTCTGGTTACGGTTCAAGAGGTCCTTGACTTGCTTGGCTACCTCGAAGAGCTGTTTCCCCTGAACGTCTTCCACGACGTGCTGGAATGCTTCAAGGGTTTGTGCGTCGGCGACCACTGCTGTTCGCGTGCATAAGCTGCGCCGAACCAACCGACATGCAAAATCACGGACGATGTTCTGGATGCGACCAGCCGCTGCGGGATTCCGGCGGCGCGTGGCTGGCAAAGACAAGGTCTCGTCTAGTTTGGCCAGGCGTTGGAGCAGGTCGAGCTCGATTTTCGAGAGCGCCTGATACTTGCGAACAAATTCGATTCCCCCGGCAACGGAACGACTGAATCTTGCATCGAGTTCTGCGAGGACGATATTGCTTCTCCCGCTGACGGCTACCTCGGTTTCCGGGCTTGCCATTGCAGGATCCAGCAAGTCAGACAAGCTCGACAGCAGGGAAGCAATGGTCGCTGGAAGATACGAGTCCTTGCGCCCAGCAAGGAAATACTGGAGGCCAAGCAAGGTCAGGATGGGTCCGCGGGTATCCGTTGTTGCCTTCTCCGGCCCTAGTCCTAGGTCCTTGATGCCTTGCCTGAGGACATTGGCGGCCAACGGATCCCAATGATGGAAAAGTGCATGTTGGTAGCCTGCGGTCGCTAGCTGGAAAATAGCGACAAGTTGCTGGCGACGAGGCTTCTTGGCCGATTGTCCCGATTGGTCTTGTTCCCAAAGGGATGCAGCCCAGCTGCAAGGGTCGCTTGGCTTTCCTTCGTCCACCGCAAGGTTGCCGGCCAGCAGGTAGGAAACAAGGGAGAACAAGTCCCGGAAGCTCCATCTCTTGCCGCTGGCAAGCTCGTACCATCGAAGCATCTTCAACAATGAGGTTCGTGCATCCTCCCGGGCTAGCAAGGCTTGGCTGCGACAAAAGGGGCAGCGGTCGCCTGCAATGCAGGTGCCTTGCGCGGGCCAATACCTCGAATCGACAGCATGCCGGAGGAGGACCTCGGCTGGTGCAGGAATATCGCTATCGGGCTTGGCAAGTAGCGATTCGGCATCCATCGGCCACACCGCGATATCTGGATATTCCGAAAGTGGCCAGCAGGAAGGCGCATCGGCGGAGAGGCTGACGGATCGAGTGATCCGCTCAAGCAATGCACGGGCATCGCCAAGGTCGTGATCGATGGCGTGGATCAGTGCATCATCGAGCACGCCTCGATTGACGCAACATAGGTAGTAGCATGCATTCTGGTCGGCCAATAGGGAACGCAGCTCATCAATCAACAGCTCAGGTGCGGAGCGTCCTTCATGGCCTGCCGTTGCCGAGGCATCTTGCACGATGGACAAGTCAAGCCTCCTTGGCACGGCGGCAAGGGCGCCAGCATCAACATGTATATCCCTTGGCACAGGTTGCCCAAGAGGTGGGTGGAACTGCTCCGAGAGCTTGCGTCGTAGGCTGCCATTGGCTGCCAGGCCTTTATCTAGGCAATCTATGGTGAACTCGATGGCTTCGGTCTTGCCATTGCCTGGCCCTCCGACCAAGAGCAATATCCTGGGCGTACCCTTGGCTCCCGACGCAACTAGGCTGGCCCAGGCCTCAAGCCGGGAAATCAAGCTGGTCCTCAGCAATTCCTTGCCAGGACGCCCGCTACTAGGATCGAACAGTCGCTTGACGCCGCCCGAATGATGCCCGGCCCATTCAAGCAGCCCTCCAGGGAACCGCCGGGGCTGCTCCGTTTCGTTTTCCATGATCGCCATCTCCCCCATAGACATCGATATTCCCTAGGTCACTGCCATCATGCTGGTGTGACGATTGGCATTTCCTGTAGGCTATTTTTGCGCAGTGCTATCTCATCGAGTTCGTCCAGTATGGATGCCGCAGTGAGGCCAAGTGCCTCGGCCAGCAGGGGTGGGACTGCATTGCCTACCTGGGTGTATCGAGGACACTCCTTGGTACGCATTTCCCCTCCTGTCGTGTACTTGCCGCGGAACCGGAACCAGTCCGGAAAGCTCTGAAGGCGGGCGCTCTCGCGTACGGTAAGTATCCTTGGCTCGCAATAGTGCAGGACATCATCCGGCAAAGTCGTGATCGTCGGTGCGGGATCGTTCGCCGACATTGGGTAGATGCGGTGTTTCTTCAGGCCGAATCGAGCCCTGCTTTCCTCGTTCATCCTGACCCCCTGGGTGCACTCCTTGATGATTAGCCGGAACCGGTCGCGCACGTCATCGCGGTGCCGGGCCAGTCTCATGCTATCCATGGAGTCCGTGCGGCAATGCTTGTGCATGGCTTTCTGGTACGAGGTGTGCGGACCGTAGTACGCGGTCTCCTCGAAACCTGGTCGCGAATATGGATCTAGGCATGGCTGCGTATAATTTTGGCTGACGAGAAGGTCCGAGATGGCATCTTCGGCAGTAATGAGCTTCTTCTTTGGGAGAGCATGCCGCTCGCGGACTTCGGCCCTCTTCGATTCGAGAACCTCGAAAGCGTGAATTACCCCTCCATCAAGTTGGGCGGCCAAGTCCTCCTTGATTCCGATGACGATAAGCCGGGAGCGCTTCTGGGGAACGCCAAAATCCGAAGCGTCCACGATCTTCCCATGGGCGACGTATCCAATTTCGGACAAGCGTTTCTTCAGTTTTTGGTAGAAGGATTCCTGCGATTGTGCGCGGGTTCCATCTTCGCTTGGAGGCCCCAGATGGGCGACCTTCATGCCGGGCACGTTCTCCAGCACCAGTATCGTCGGTCGTACGGCATCGACAACCGATACATACTTCTCGAACAACTGGTTGCGTGGATCTTCCTCGCGCCTACGCCCCGCAAAGCTAAATCCTTGGCAAGGAGGCCCCCCTGCGAGGACTTGTACAGTACCGCGCATCTCGACAAGGTTTGGCTGGTGCTTATCGAGAAGGTCATCGATACCCCAGGCTTTCTTTTCCAGCCAGGATGGCCAGGTAAATTTCTTTACGGGAACATCCCGTTCGCCAAGGAAATTTCCTGAGAACGTATCGAATGCCATCGGATCTTTCTCGACGGCGAACACTCCTTGCAACCCAGCCATGGACAAGCCCAGTGACAGGCCGCCGCATCCAGAGAAGAGGTCCACGAACTTATAAGCACTCATCCTGGGATGTTTTCCTGTATGCCAGCACTCCGTGGTGCTGTGCGAACGAATAATTGATGGCCAATGAATTTTCTCCCTGGGGCGGAGCAAGACTTTTGCTCGCATGCCGCCCCCCCTATCCTTCGAGGGGACAGCGCGTACATGTGCCAGCCTGGGGTGCCATGAAGCCTAACCATTGCCGACTTCCTCCCCGATTGCCCTGGCCAGCCATGAAGGAAAGCATGCTCGTGCTGCTACCAAGGCATCCCACTCTCCGCCTGGGAGTTTGCGGCGCAAGACCGGCAAAGCCTTGCGAGCCATGTCGGGACCAAGCCAATCCAAGGCGCGTATTGCATCGCCGGCCGGTCGGTTCCCCAATGCCAACACCCATCCGGGAGCATGCTTGACTAGGATTTCTAGCCGGCCGAGCCGAATTTCACGAGTTCGTCCCGATGTCACGTAGGCTTCCCGAACAGGCACCTGTCGCGAGAGTCCTAGGTTATTTGCAGCGATCGCTCCATGAGGAGCAACGAACTCGCCATTCTGGGAGGCTAGCGACTGGATTACCTTCGAGACAGCCGGTGGGCGTTCACCAAAAGAGCCAGTGACCGGGGCGACATAGGAGCCTCGGCCGATCCTGAGAAGCTTGCCTTCCCTGGCTAGGCGGGACAGTGCCTGGTCAATGGCAGATCGGCTTCCAAGGTGAAGGAAGACCTTGGGCGAGACAATTCCTCCCTCTGGCAAGGATCGAGCATGTAGCAGAATTTCCTCGGGAAGGGTTTTCATTGGCACTCATGATCTAGTCATGAAAGAATCATAGTCCTTTTTCTGACATCGGACCAGGAGTAACCCTGCTCTGGCCGACCTTCGGTGGAGAAGCCCGAAGCGTTGGATAAGTCACAGGTACTTCTTAAAGCTCGCCGCCACGATGTTCACCGCCAGTCCAAGCAAAAACGCTGCAGGCAGCAGAATCATCAAAGGATGCAAGGACACCGGCAACGCCAGGTAGGTCACCCACGGCAACACCGCCAGCGGCATCAAGGCCGCCTTCGCCCGGTGGTAGACGAAGCCCGATTCCCGCCCCGCGCCGAACTTGCGGATGTCGCGGCGAACCAGTCCATCGACCAGGCCGACGAAGGCCGCGAGCAGGAACAGCGGCAGCGTGAGCACCAAGACCAGCAGGCGGACGATGAATGTCAGGACGGTGAAGCCGGCGGCAATCAGATAGCGCTCGGTCCAGGCATAGACCTGGGCGAGGTAATAGCGGAAGTCTCGGTGCGCGCCTCGGCTGGGTGCGCTGGCCTGCGCCGAGGCGTCGCGCATCCAATCCAGCAAGCCCGTCTTCACGAAAACCCACTCGTAGGTGCCCTCCACCAGCCAGCGCGCGGTGCGTCCCGGCTCCTGCACGACGGCGCTCCGGGTGAAATGGGTGGAGAACTGGTTCAGTTCGTAGTCGAGCATGCCCTGCGCGTGGCGCCAGCCCTGGTTGGGCCAAAACAGGTGCATGCCGACGCATTCGATGACGATGGACAGCAGCAGCGAGGCGACCAGCACGCCGAACAGGCGCCATGGCAGCGTGACCACGCTGGCGACCAGGCCGCGTTGGCGTGCCTGCTGTCGCTCGGCGGTCGCGGCGGGCTCTTTCACGATGGGGCCTCTTCATCCGACGTGCCTTCTTGCACCTCCTTGGCCAGATCCGCTGGCAACGCATCGTCGTCGTGCAGCCGGGGCGGCCCGTTGCCCTCCCACCATTCGCCCGCCTCGGCGTAGTGCTGGCGCATGTAGCCGGCCAGTTGTTGCAGGTCCCGGGGCATGGCTTCGTCCGGATCGGGCGCTGGCAACGGCATGCGGACCTTCCACAGGTTACCGCCTTCGATGAGGGCGAAGCACTGACCCTTGGGCAGGCCGACCACGTGTGCGGGCTCGATGAGCGGCACGCTCGACGTGCTGATGCGGTCCTGCGCGTTGCTGGTGAAGTCGGTCGGGCCGTGGATGTCGGAACTGTCGGTGGCGCCGCTGACCAGGGTGGTGGTGTAGACCTCGACCTTGGGCAGTTGTCGTGTCAACAGTTCGGCGGTGGCGGTCTCGCGCACCCGCAGCATGAACAGGTTGTTGAAGTTGCCGATGACCTGGCCGGCCTTGGCGCGATTGCCGATGCGCGCCTCGATATCCGAGAGCGTCTGCGTATAGGCCGTGACCTGCATGCCTGCACCGCCACCCTTGTTGATGAGCGGGATGAACTCATCGCCCATCAGTTCGTTGAACTCGTCCGCATGAACGTTGATGGCGACCTTGGCATTGGCCGATGCCCCCGGCAGGCCATCGTCGATGCCGTGCTTGTAGATGTGCCCCGCCACCGACACCAGGTCGCTGAACATGCTGTTGCCGACGGCCGCCGCCACTTCGGCGTCGGACAGCGCATCCAGGCCCACATAGACCACGGCCCGCTTCCTGATGATCTGCATCCAGTCGAAGATCGGGCGCGGGTCGGACAGGTCGGAATAGTTCGGCGCGAGCAGTTGCGCGATCTTGCCGGTGGTGAGCTTCTCCAGCAGCGGCAACAGCGAAGCGACGATCTTGTCGAAGTAGGTGCGGTCGTAGCGCACCGCGGAGCGCAGGCCGTCGAGCACCGCGTCATAGGTTCGCGTCTGCGACAGGTACTGCTCCAATGCCACCACCCGCTTCTCTCGCCCGACCATGTGGCGCGGGATGGTCTTGTCGTTGAGGCGTCCTTCAAACTGGACGATCACCTCCCAGGCCTTGGGCTCGGTCCGGGCGAAGAAGTGCTGGGCGTACTCGATGAACAGCGCGTCGATGTTGACGACGTGGCGCTGGATCAGCAGGTAGTCTGGCCGCTGCCCCAGTTCCACCAGGGCGCGCGCGATGATGTTGACGAAGCGCCAGGCGAATTCTCGGAACGCAGCGCTGTTGCCTTCGCCGGAAAGCTGCCCCGCAATGCGGGTGGCGACTTCCGAGATGCGCCCGAACCGGCCCACGGCGTTGTAGCGTGCCGAGATGTCGGGCCAGCCCAGGTGGAACACGTACATTTCGCCCTCGCGTCCGGCTCGCCTGGCCTCGACATACATGCGCTTGAGCAGGTCGGCATCGCCCTTGGGATCGAAGACGATCACCACCTCGTGCTCGCCATGGACCTTGCGGCGGATGTCCTGCGTGATGAACAGTTCGGCCAGGCGCGTCTTGCCCACGCGCGTGGTGCCGAGCACCAGGGTGTGGCCCACACGCTCGCCCAGCGGCAGGGTGACGTCGGTCTCGTGCGGCTCGATGCCATGCAGGCGCGGCATGCCACCCACGGGCGGCAACGGCCGGACCGGGTTGAGCGGGCTGTCCCAGGCCAAAGCCCGCGCCAGCCTGGGCAGCGGCGGCGGCGCGAACTCCAGCCGCTCCTCCAGGCGGCGCGCCAGGCGGTAGAACGTCGTCGGTTCGGCGTAACGCCGGAACTCGGGCTTGTAGGTCTGCGTCAGCCGATGGGTGTGTCGTTGCTCCCAGCGGAAGCCACGCCCAACGAACAGGCGGTACTGGCTCACTGGCACGTCACGGCTCGTCATCACGTAGCGTGGCAGACGACGGATGTGGCGGCGGTAGCGCAGGATGGCCCAGGCGTCGCGCAGGCGAATCGCGCCGAAGGCCAGGAAGGCCAGCGCGCTGCCGAGGCCGAGTACCGGATTCAGCGCGAGCGACCACGGTGCCACCACGCACACCACCGCGGCGCCTGCGCATACGGCAACGGTGTATAGCTCCACCGCTGGCCGCAGCAGGACTTCGACGGCGTGCGGCTGGGCCATCGGGCAGTCCTCACTGTTCGATGCCGGTGGCGGTCACCAGCACCGGGTAGTGGCGCAGGCCCAGGCGCTCGGCCAGTTCGTCCCCGGACGCCGGCGCCAGCATCAGCCCGGGCGCCAGGGCACGCAGTGCCGCAAGTGCCTGTGGTGACTCGACCTGGACCACCAACCCCACGGCCCCGAACTCGCGCAGCGCCGGGGCGCGCTGGCGCAGCCAGGCATGGGAGCGCTGGTCATCACCAACCAGGAACATCGGCGTGAGCCCCGGCGCCTGGATCGCCCGGGGAGCCACATCGCCAGGGGCCAAATGGGCAGAACGCACCGGCAGCATGGCCGCCTCGCCAGAAGGCCCTTCGGGCAGGCGTGGCGTCTCGATCCTGGGAGATGGCCTGCTTCCGGTGCGCGGTTGCAGGTCCAGGGCTTGGTAGTAAGGCAGCGCGGAGGCACCGCCGTGATCCTCGACGACGATCAAGGGCGGCGATTGTGCGAAAGCGGCTGGCACGGACACGAGCGGCAGCAAGCCGAGCAGCCACCGCGTAGCCGGACGGAAGATTCGAGGCTTCATGGCAGGGTTCTCCGGGTATCCGCGCCCCGCGCTGGCTCGCCCAGTACGCGGGCCAAGTGGCGGCCAACACTCTGTCGGTAGCGCGCAGCGGGTGCGCCACCAGCGGGACGGTGGTAGCGGCCGATCGTGATCAGCCAGTCCTGGCCCGGCGCGTGCTGCTCGCGCAGGATCTGCGCGGCCAGCGCCAGGTTCTGATAGGGATCGAGCAGTTCGCAGGGGTGGTCGTAGCGGTGGCGCTGGTAGCCCAAGTTGATCTGGCCCAGGCCAGCGTCGATGCGGGTGCGCGGCACGTCACGTAATGCCTGGTGCAGGCCGGCGCAGGCCTCGGTGCGGGTGGCGAATCGATGCGATGCCCCGGCCACGTTGAGCGTCCAGGGCCAGGGCACGAGGCGGCCGTGGTACTGGGCGCCACTCTCCTGCAAGGCCACGGCGTAGAGCACCGCTGCCGGGATGCCCGCGCGCTGTGCCGCGAACTGGTAGGCCGGCGGCGGTACCTCCCCGGCCTTCGCCTGGCCGAGTGGCCAGCAAGCCAGCAGCAGGAGCGGGAGACGGGCAAGGCCTACTGTCGCTGCCATTGGCCGCCAATCTGGCGCACGACGGCGGGCAGTTCGCCCTGCAGGCCGAGGGACAACCAGCGGCCACCGTCGTGGTTGAGGGTGATGTGCCGTGCGCGCACTTTCGCCGGGTCGATACGGGCCCGGCGTGCCCATTCACGGATGCGCGCGTCGTCGGCGCGACTACCGACGACATAGACATCGAACTCGACGCCCGACGCCTGCAGCCGCTGCACGGCCTGGTCGCAGGCGGTACAGCCGTCCTTCACGAAGATGGCGGTTCGGTCGGTGTCTGATGCGATGGTGGTGCCCGCGCCGGTCGGCTTGGCACCGGGTAGGTTGACCCTCGCCATGCCCGGCGCGATCCGTTGCCAGGCGGCGTCGTAGGCACGCTGGTAGGCCAGCGTCTTCTCGACCCGCCGGGCTTCGGCCAGAGCCTGCAATTCCGCGTAGCGGCGACGCTCCTCGTCGGAACGTGCTTCGATGCCGAGGGCCGTAAGCGGGTCGAGGCTGGGCGAGTAGACGCCCAGCGGCCCCTGCATCAACTCGCGATAGCGCGTCCATTCATCCGTGCGCAGCCCCCAGTCCTGCGCCCGCTGTTCGTCGCTGCGAGCGATGGCTGCAGGTGCTTCACGGCTCGGCGCCGTCCTGGCCGCGGTGGTTGCGCCGGTGGGCTGGGCAAGTGCCACCTGCATGGCGGAGGCGGCCAGCAACACGGCCATCAATGGCGGGATCAAGTGGCGTGGGACCATCGGCGTGAGCCTCCCTATCGGGGCGGGATGGGCAGCCGGCGGATCTCGTCACCCTGCCGGAAGACGGCGCCATCGCGCTCGATGCCGTCCAGCCGCCAGCCGGCCTCCGACTCGCCGGCGCGCAGCAGGCGGACATCGGCCAGCCCGGTGCCACAGACAGGCATTACCGACACGAAGTGTTCTCCTGCACGCAGTTCCACTCCGATCAGGCGGAATGAAGGCTCAACAGGCTTGGGTTGGGCCGCCACAGGTTGGGATGGCCGTGGTGCGGGCGGCTTGGGCTGGCGCGAGCCCGGGCGGGCTTCCAGTCGCGTGACGCGGTTTTCCAATGCGTGCAGCGCATCGGTGGCGGCGTAGTGGGCCTGCGCCAGCTCGATCGCCGCCAGCCGTTGGTCCAACGCCGCGGTGTCTTGCTCGTAGCGCGCCTGCGGCAAGGCGGCGGGCTCAGTATGGCGTTGTTCGATCCGATGCGAGAGGCCATCCACTCGGGATTCGAGCAGGGACACCTGCGCGGTGGGCGCGAAGGCCTGGGTCTGTTCAGCCAGCCCGGACAAGGCCATGTGATCCACCAGCACCACCGCGCTGACGAGCAACAACCAGGTTGCGGCCGCGACCCGCAGCAGCGTCGTGCGCTGGCCCGTCGCCGAGTCCCGGATGGTCATGGCGAAACCTCCCGGATCAGCGGAGGGGGCTCCGCCGAACGGTTGATTTCCGGTGGCTTGGGCTCGTGCGGCGTATGAGCCTCCCTGAGCCTGCGGATGAAGCACACCTTCCGCTCGCCCTCGTCGACCTGCAGATCCCAGGCGGGGCCGGCCAGGGTCAAGAGCGCGTCGCGCAGCAGGACCGGGCCGAGCCGGTAGTGAGCCGCCGGCAGCGGCAAGGCCAGCAGATCGGCAGACTGCTCATCGCACAGCCGGTAGCCGGAACGCAGGACGAGGTGCCGGAGGGCATCCCCGACGGTGGCGCCCAGCGTGCCGGGGACCTCCACATCCACCACTTGCAGCAACAGGTCGTGCTGGGCCGCCGTCGGCGCGAGTTCAACCAGGGTGTAGCGGCCATACCGCGTCACCGGCACGAACTCCATCACGGCTTCGGGCGCGATGTCGGTGACTTTGGATGCGGGCGTCGGTGGCACGGCGTTCGTCATCGCGCAGCCGCTGGCCATGGCGGCCAGGAGCAAGCCGGGCAAACGGATCAGATGGCTGCGTCCGGCGATACGGAAGGGCTGGCGGGATGGGCGCATGGATCGGTGTCCTGAAACAACGAGCCATCACCATCGCCGTGCAGGCCCTTTGTCACAGCAAACAAAGCGGATCCGTCGGCTCCCGATTTGCCGAAAGCAATGCCGGCAACCACGCGGTTGCCGGGATGCATGTCGGGATCATGCCGCGGCGAATGGTCGTGCCGGGGCGATCTCGCCGCCTACCGCCGCGTCCGATCGTTGATCACGATATAGAAGACAGCCGGCTCGCCGCCTTCATTGCGGAACTCATGCACGCAATCCGAAGGAAAGAACAACGTATCTCCGGCAGCGACGTCGAAGCGCCTGCCGTCGATGACCACGGCAAGCGCCCCCTCATGCACGACGAGAAACTCCTCCACGCCTGCATGGTGCGGGGGAAACTCGACGAACTTGCCCGGTGGCAACACGTTGAAGGCCAGATCGACCGCGCCGTCCTCGAACAGCGGCGAAAGAGAACGGCGTTCAAAGCCGGAAGCGGGGTCGTGATAGACCGCCTGGCGCTCCCTGCCATGCAGCCTGGGCTGGCGCGCATGGAATCCCCCCAGGAGTTGAGACAGACTGACCTGCAGTGCGGCGGCAAGCTTGCCCAGCACCGTGGCAGTGGGAACCGACGCGCCACGTTCGATCTTGGAGATCATCGCGCGGCTCACGCCCGACAACGCCCCGAGCCGATCGAGGGTGAGCTGCGCCTCCAGGCGCAGACGCCGAAGATTGCTCGGGAGCGCTTCGGCGCGCTCGCCTTTCGGCGTGGTCTGAGGAGCGGAGGAATTCGGCATGGGCCGCAATCAAGTCAGGATGGATGCGTGGGGTATCAATGGCGCTGAAATCGATCGCGCCACGAATTTCTACTATAGTAGAAATTCTTAAATTCAAACAGGAGCATGGCCATGCGTCTTCTGGTGCTGGGTGCAGGTGGGATCGGGGGCTATTTCGGCGGGCGTCTCGCCGCGGCCGGCGTGGACGTGCGTTTCCTGGTCCGGCCGAGACGCGCCGCACAACTCGCCGAGACCGGGCTCGTCATCAAGAGCCCTTTGGGTGACCTGACCCTTCCCGTGAAAACAGTCGTCGAGGCACCGCCGTCCGTGGATGCCGTGCTGCTGGCCTGCAAGGCCTACGATCTTGAGGGCGCGATGACTGCCATCGCGCCCGCCATCGGCCCCTCGACATGCATCGTTCCGCTGCTCAATGGGGTGCGGCATCTGGATCACCTGGATGCGCGCTTCGGCGCCGAGCGCGTTCTGGGCGGCCTGTGCCACATCGGTGTGGCGCTCGGCCCGGCCGGTGAAATCCAGCATCTCAACACGCTGCAGCGCCTCGCCCTCGGCGCACGCACCCACAGCCAGCAGGACGCGGCGCAGGCGTTGCATGGATTGATGGAGCGCGGCGGTTTCGCACCGGTGTTGAGCCAGGACATCCTGCAGGAGATGTGGGAGAAGTTCGTATTCCTCACGACCTATGCCGGCATGACCACGCTGATGCGCGCGCCAGTTGGCGCAATCGTGCAGGCACAAGATGGCGAAGCGCTGGTGCGCCAGATGCTCGGCGAATGCGTGGCGACCGCCGCCGCCTCAGGGTACATCCCATCGCAGGACGCCTATGCCCGCATGTTCACGACATTGTCCGAGCGCGAGTCCACCGGCACCGCATCGATGCTGCGCGATCTGCAACGTGGTGGCCCTACCGAGCATGAACACATCATTGGGGACATGCTGCGACGCGCGCATGAAGCTCGACTGGATGCGCCGCTGCTGAGGGTGAGCCTTGCACACATGCAGGCCTACGAGGCGACCCGCATGGCCCATGGCGGTGGATGAGGCCCTGTCTTCCACTTCCCGGATCGATGTCACCGTCAGGAGGGCCAAAAAAGAACGGCCCCCGGAGGAGCCGTTGAAGTGCAGCAGTGAGGTTCAGCACACCAACTGTCGTGCCAGCGCGACTTCCACCGAGTCTCCGTCCTGATTCAGGACATCAAGCCCGGACTCCGGCACGTCGCCCGACGTGCTTTGCGACACCATGATCTTCCGGGCCATCAACCCCAGGCAGGTCATCTGCGAGGAGTTGGCGTAGCCCAGGTAGACCACGCGCACCGGCTGCTTCTGGCCGATGCGCCATGAGCGCCGGGCGGCCTGCTGCAACGAATACACGTTGTAGCCCGACTGGAGGAACACGATGGTCGGGAACTCCAGCAGGTCCAGGCCGGTTTTCACCAGCTCGGGATTGGTGATGAGCACGTCAATGCCACGGTCCAACTGCTCGGCGATCCAGTCCTCGCGGCGGGAGGCATCCACGCTTGCACGCAGCACCGCCACCTTGAAGCCTTCCTGCTCCAGCAGCACCTTCAAACGCGACGTGGTGTCGCGCGTGCCGGTGTAGACCGAATAAACCAGGGTCTTGCGACCTTCTGCCTTCTCCTGCTTGCAGATCTCGATCAGCTCGCGTTCCTTGGGCATCACCTCCAACTCGTTGAACTGAGCTGGAACGAACGCCAAGGTGTTGCGCGTGCGCGGATGCACCACCGTTTCCGACCGGAAGCAGCAGTCCGGCCAGGCCAGCAGCACGTTGAGGACCACACCGAGCAGCGTCGTGTCGCGCTTCGCCAGGGCCTGCTTCAGCTCCTGGGTCAGCCGACCCGCCAGATCGCGGTAGGCCGCGGCCTGCGCCTTGTCCATCGCGACTTCACGGAACTCCTCGTCGTAGGGCGGCAGCACGTTGCCACCGATGTCCTTCAACTTGAGGAAGACCGTGAACGGCAGGACGCAACGCAGCACGCCCTTGGGACCGAAACCCGGCGCCTTGACCGTGCGCACCGATACCTTGGTGCCCTTGGCCGTCTTGTGCGCCGTGCCGGTGCTCTCGGAGTAGATGTCCTTCAAGACACCGTGATCGCGCATGAACGCCATCGCGGCCGACGTCATGCTGCCGCTCTTCGTCGGCCGGTAGCCGTCTTCGATCATCCGCCCCGGCAGGGCTCGGAACAGCAGGTGGAACAGGTCGTCGCCGTAGCCGCCCATCAGCGTGCCGGTGAGCAGCAGTGTCTTGCGCGCCTTGGCCGCCAACACCCCCATGGCCTGGCCCTGAGCGGAGCCGCCGTTCTTGTACTCGTGCGCCTCGTCGGCGATGAGCAGGTCGAACGTGCCTTGGGGAAGCTGCCTCTTGATGAACTCGGACGGCTGGTAGCCGCCCTCGCCGAAGCCGAACTCCATGTTGGCCATCGCGCGTTCCATCCGGTGGGCTTGCCGGTCCGAGAAGACCAGTTCGCCGCGGTCGTCCATCAGGTTGATGAACTCGTGGATGTTGTCCCCGAGCATCGACGCGAGGAAGGCGTCGCCGAACTGCTGCATCAGCTTCTGCGCGGTGACTTCCCCGATGGTTGGGATGCGCTTCAAGGCTTTGAGGACAGCGGAGGACTGGTCGCTCGCGGACAGGCCTCTGGGACGGATCAACGACCACAGCGGTGCACGGCAGTGGCTGCACTTGCGGCGGGACTCTTCGGCTTCCAACTCGGCCGGGTTGATCGGCTCGCCGTCGAGGTCGGTGATGACATGCCCGCAATCCGGGCAGGCCCCCACGTCGCCGTGAGGCGTGCGCCGCCGAACGAAGACAGGCTTCCAGTGGAACCCCATCCGCATCCGCACGCGGCCCAGGACGAAAAACTCCTGGCCCTGGGCCGGCACGCCCAACTGCTCGCGCAGTTTCAGCAGCTTGACCAGCGTGTCTGGGCCGTTGAGCACCCAGACCTTGGCACCGGCCACCGTTTCCTGGATTTCGCGCCGCCACTTGTAGACCAGGTGGGGTGGCGAGAGCACCAGGGTGCGGCGGTAGCCTTCGGCGTTGAGCACGGCGGCCGTGGCGATACCCACTGTCGTCTTGCCGCAGCCCATCTCGCCATTGACGATCGCGGCGCGTTCGCCGCGATCGACCAACAACTCGGTGACGGCATGGACCACATCGGCTTGCGCCGGGAACAGCTTGCGTTTGAGCGCGGCGAGGATCAGTTGCCGATGCGCCCGCACCTGGCCGGTGTAGACCGGAGGATTGGCGCGGTTGAGCGAGTCGAGCAGCTCGTCGCCGAACTCGGACACGAAGTCCTGCAGGCTGAGCGTGAGGGGTGAAGCGGCTGCTTCGAGCAGATCGCCCTGCACAGCGGTTTCGGGAACGGTTTCGAGATCGAGGGACATGGTGATGCTCCAAAGAAGATGGGGCATGCACCTCCCCCACGGGGCGGTGACAAGCCCCTGGGTGGGAAGAAAGACGCGGCAAAGAAAACTGTAGGTGCCGCTGGATGCGGATCAGTATTCGCTGGGCAACAGCAGCGTGGTGACGCTGCGATCCCATTCGGTGATGATCCAGAGCCTCAGGTCGCGCGTGACCTGGTAGGACGAGAACAGGCGATCCTCGCCGGACTTGAGCGCGGCGTCGTTCTGCCGCCGATCGCTGTCGTCCAGGTCGCCCCAGTCGCCATGAAGATGGCGGCGCAGGTACGGCGTGGGGTTGAGTCGGCCCTGTCGGACCAGTTCGTCGACGCTGGCGGTCATGACCACCTGCCCGGGCGAAAAGCGTGCTTGTGACGCGAGGTTGAGGATTGCGAGTGCCATGGTGGTTTCTCCTTCTGGAAGAAGGGGCCACGGCACCCCCATCGGGGCAACGTGACCCCGGTGGGTGGATGAAAGCGACGGCGAACCGTCAGGGAACAGCGATCAGCGGATGGTCAGCACTTCGCCCCACGTGGGCGAGCCCAGCGTCAAGTCCCATGCACGAATGACCGGCACGAACTTGTCGGTGAGGATTCGCGTCTCGGCCACGGAGCCGTCGTCGCGTTCGGTGTATTCCGTCTGGAGGGTCTTCTCCTTGTGGGTATCACCTTTGACGACGAGCACGCGCCCGCTCTTGGACTTCACCACGCCGGAGATCGCGCCTGCGGCCAAGGCCAGGGCGAGATGCCAGTGCGACAAGGCCCGCGCGGGCGGACGCAGCGATTGCTGCGCGGCGCCCAGGTGCGTATCGAGCGCCGGCCAGAGACCTTGCAGCCGGCCGACTTCATCGGCGAACTGCTCGGGCTCCATCGTCACGCGATAGAAGTGCTCCGGCTCGGCCGGGCTGGCAGGGACGGTGTACGGCAGGAACGGCCATTCGAGCGGCAGTTCCTCGGCTTCGGCGTCACCCTGTCCGATCTGCAGCAGCAGACCGCGCACGGCCTTGACCGACTCCGATGCCTGGTCGCGTTGACGAATCCTGCGACCGAAGATCACCACCTGCTTGAACTGCGTTTCCACCGCACGGTAGATGCGCAGGTCGGCGAAGTGGCGCGTCAGCCATCCGACCAGCTCGGCGTCGAGCACGTAGGACGGCACGATGAAGATCAGCACGCCACCGTACTGCAGCAGCGGCAGCGCGCGCTGATAGAACAGCTTTTCCAGCCGCGCACGGCCCTGGCCCTGATAGCCGATGTTGCCGTTCACGTCCTTGCTCAGGTCGCCATACGGCGGGTTCAGCCACAGCAGCCCGAAGGACTGGCGCGAGATCGGCGTGTCCATCAGGTCGCCGTGGATGCAGCGATCGACCAGTTGCCGTGCGTGGCGGGCACGCTCGGCGTCGTACTCGACGGCGAAGGCCTGGACCTGCTCGCGCCCGAGGGCGTGGGCGGCTTCGGCAATCGCCACGCCTTCGCCGGCGCAGGGATCGAGGATGGACATGGCGCCGGGAGACGGCGCCAGTGCGGACAAGGCCCGCTCCAGCGTCGGCTCGTCGGTGGGGAAGTAGCCGTTACGAATGAAGTTGCGCGCCAGGCGCGGAAACATGAGTGCCATGGATTTCTCCTGGTGATGGATGAGGGAAGGCGGGCACGCGCGGCTCGCATGCCCGTGGGGATGGCTCACGCCACACGCCGAAGCGGTGCGTTCGCGGCCAGTTCGTACTGCGTGGCGCCGAGGGTGCCGTTGCGGATCAGCTCGCCCAGCGCCTTCGTCAGCGCCGGGACATCGAGGGCCAGCCGATGGCCTTCCAGCGGCCCGAGGGCCAAGGGAAGACCGGTCAACATTCGCCGTGTCTGCAACAGCGCCAGCACGGTGTCGCGCCAGTGGTCGAGCAGTGGCAGCGGGCAGGTCTCCTGCACCAGCGTCCACAGCCGGTCGAGCCGGTGAGCGGAATCCCTGGGCAGAAGCGCCAGCGCGCTGGCGTTGGCCTTGTCTGGCTTCACGCAGCGACGATCGAACAGCCACACGTTCGTCAGCGAACCGAACAGCGTTCGCCGATAGGCACGGGTGATGCGCTTTTCCAGGTTCTCGACGTTGCCGACGAAGACCGGGATGGATGCGCCCTGCTCGGTGATGACGTGGAACTGATCCAGTCCCTGCTCATCCCGGCCGAGGGTCAGGCGGGCGAGGAACTCCTGAACAGCGGTGTCGCGCGCCCAGATCGAGAGAAAGACGAGATTGCCCTGCTCGTCACCGACGCAAGCGTCGGCCATGAGGTCGGGGCATTCGTCGATGCGGTACAGCGGTTTCGCGGAAGAAGGTGCAGGCATGGTGATGTCCTCTTGAAAATGAAGGAGCAACCACAGCCCGCGGGGCCGTGCTCGCCCCGGTTGGGTGAAGGAAGATGCGTGCCGCTAGACAGCGCACCCCGCGTGGAAGCGGTGAACCCGCTCGCGCCACTCGGGGCTTTGCACCGGCGCCATGTCGAGATAGCGCAGCGGGCACGAGTAGTAGTACGGATGCACGGACTCATCGAGGGACTTGTAGCCCCAATCGCCGCCCGAACTTTCCAGCAGATGGCAGCCGATGTAGCAGACGGACTCACCGGCCGCGAGGCCCATGACGCCCGCCTGCCTGGCGGTGACGCGAACCACGGTCCACAGAACGTCGCCGTCCAGCGTGTGGTCGATGACTTCGCAGCAAGCGCGTTCGGACGCCTGCGGAGCGATCAGCTCGCGGATCAACTGATCGCGCGTCTGACGAACGAAGGTCCAGCCCATGAGGATCTCCTTGAAGAAATGGCCGGAGCCCTCCCCGTCGGGGGAGAACCCCGGCGGGTGGCGGAATGCCGCGCAAGGCGGCGAATGGATCAGGCAGCTTTGAGGTGCCAGTCCTGGGACAACGGAGCGAACTCGTAGCCCAGCTTGTCGAGACGGTCGCGCTGCTGACGCAGCACACGACGATCCACGGTCGCATCGAGCTTCACGGTCTCGCCCAGGGGCCACAAGGCACCGAACAGCGCCGCGTCGTCTGCCTCGGCCGAGGCCGCAGCGGACACGGGAGCCGGTTCGCTGCCGAACGGCGTGGTATCGACCAGGGGATCGCGCGGACTGCGCGGCTTCGCCTTCGGCTTGGCCGGGGGCGTTGCCGGCACGGGCGCCTGCGCTTCCTCGTCGATCGGATCGACTTCCTGCGGACTCAGCCGGCGGGCTTCGTCGCGGCTCAGGGCGTCGATGTTGGACAGCGTCATCCCGCCCAGATGGGCGCGGATCTCGATGACCATGCGGCCGTTGGCGTTGTACGTGGAGGGGCGAATCTCGACGATGACGAAATCACCGTCGTACTTGCCCTCGCGGTACTGATCGAGTTCGGCGTTCTTCACGACGAACTCGCCGATGGAGGTCGCCAGGCGGCCGACGTTGAAGTCGCCGTTCCTGCCGTGGATGGTCTTGATGGCCAGTTGGCCGGGAATGGTGATCATGAAGGTCTCCTGCGGACGAAGAGAAGACAAGGCCCCGGGGATGGGGCCTTGCGGATCAGAACGACTCGGCAACGGCCAATGCGGGGGCATCGGCAGCGTCGTCGGCAGCATCGGCGACGGGCCTGGAAGGCTCCGGTGCCGAGGCTTGCAGCGCGGCGGGCGCGTCGGACGTCACAGGGACTTCCGGGTCGCGCTCGTCGGTCTCGGTCGGCTTGGGTTCGGCCTTGTAGACGAGCTTGCCGTCGACCTTGATCCAACTGACGAACAGCAGGCGGGCCTTGAGGCTCACCCCCTGTTCGCCGGCACGCTTGCCCTTGGAGTAGGTGAAGGTGTCGGTCCACAGGTCGCCCAAGCGGAAGCCGATCATCACCTTCTTCTCGGCGTCGACCGCCTGAATGCAGCGGCGCACCAGGTGCTGCGCTTCCGAACCCGATACGCGCGTGTCGAAACGCACATACGAGACGTCATCGCTGGGACCGTTCAGGGCCGCGATGTCGCAGGCCAGGAACGCATCGCCTTTCTTGGGCTTCACTTCGCGGATGCGATTGAGGTACCCGAGGCCGGTGATGTGCAGATCGAAGTAGGATTTTTCGTTGGAAGTGGTCATGGTGAATCTCCTGAGAACAATGAGGCGGAGACACACCCGACCCAGGCGGGGAAGGTGTGGAACCCCCGCGTGGGTTGATGGAACAGCTTGGTGGCATCGCCATCGATAACCGATGGCCGTTCGCGCATGGATGCCGGTGCGAACTGGTGTGATCAACGCGGTCAGAACCGCGTCGCAGCCTTGAAGATCGTGGCTGCCTGGGCATGTTGCCGGCAACGCCAGCGAACATGCGGCCAGCGTGCGGCACATGGCGGCGGCCGTCCGCCGGGAATCGGCAATGCGCCGGCACCGCGTTCCGCGAAAAAGAAGAGCCCCGACGTGGGGGCTCGAATGGGTTGCGGGTTACTCGTCGTCGTAGAGCGTCAGCCCGTTCAGCACTGGCGCGTCGGCATCGAACACCAACATGCGAACGTCGGCGAGCGCAGCCAGGTGCAACACTTCCACGAGGGACTCCGGCACGCCCTTGGCCCGGTGCTCCTGCCGCAGCTCTTCGGCGGTGATGCCCTCGACATGCTGCAGGTTCGCATCCGTCCAGGGCGTGGCGATCAGCTTCACGCCGACCGCCGGGCTGTAGGGAATGCGGAAGGCCACGAACAGAAAACCGCTCGGCGTAGCGATGTCCGCCAGTTCGGCGAGGAAGCGACCGGCCTCCTCGGTGATGTGCGCCGAACTGATTTCCCAGGCACGGCTGTAGAACCCGGTCTCGAAGCGCAGGCGCCGCACTACCTCGCGCGCCGCTTCCTCGGAGTAGGTATCGCCGACGTGCAGCGGCTGGCCGGCTTCTTCGGCCATGACGGCGTAGACGAGGTTTCGGGCGATACCGTGGCTGGGGCACTGCGCGTCCAGCTCGGGCGGCACGTTCTGGCCCTCGGTGATCAGCGCGAAGTCGTCGCAGAAGACGCAGGCATGGCGCTCGACCTGGCTGTCCGGCAGGTGCGACTGCGAGAGGTGCAGCGGCAGATAGCTCAGCGGGCAGTCGCCGTCGTAGGAAATCGCCAGCAGCCGCTGCACGGACAGGCCATCGTAGCCGCGGGCGAAGGGATTGTTGGAATGGGACATGGGATTCCTCCAGCAGAGGATGGCCGAGGCAATCCCCTGCCGGGGATTGAACCCCAGCGAGTGGATGAAGTGGCAACCGGTCAGCCGGCCGCGGCGTCGGGCCGCCCTGGTGGCGGGCGGTGCAGGTCAGTGGAAGATGGTGATTCGGGACATGGCCGCTCCTGCGAAAAGAAGGAGGGACATGGCCCCGAACGAGGACGCATGTCCCTCGTGGGGTGGGATGAAAGGACGGTGGTGTGCCGGGCGTGGCTCACCAGCCGCTGTAGTGCAGCGTCAGGTCGGCGATGACCTTGCGCCGCTCCAGGTCGAGGCCGCCGAAGTCCGACAGCCCCTCGAAGCCGCAACGCTTGAGCATCGCGCCGCCCTCGCGGGCGTTGTAGAAGCTCACCATTGCGGACAGGAACATGTGTTGACCGCTGCTCAGCACACCCAGGGCGTCGTTGAGCATCAGCATGTTGGGCCGCAGGTCCCACTTGGTGGTGGCACGCTGCAGACCTTCGCGTGTGCCGTCGCCGAACCACTCGTGGCCGGCGATCTGCGCGCCGCGCTTCCAGGCCTCGAAGAAGGCCTGCGGTGCAGCGTCGAAGTGCGCTTGTTCCAGCGCCATCTGATCGAGCACGTCTTCGGGTAAAGACAGATTCATGAGAGAACTCCTTGAAGGGTGGGAATCAGGGGTGAGCGCGCTGTGTCCAGGCGTGGGTATCCAGGGCGCGCTGTGCTGCGAGGTGGGTCGGGAAATACTCGACGGACTCCCGCGATACCGGGCCTTCGTCGTCTTGTGTGCCGATGTAGTGGCCGGCCGCGCTGCGCAGCACCTGTAGCGGCAAACGCTTGCTGGTCCAGGCCAGCGCCAGCGCACCACTGCGCACTGCGGTTGCAGAGGAAGATGCGTAAGGTTCAGACATGCCGTGCTCCTTGGTGGGTCGAGGAGCACGCATCACGCAGGGGATGGGGTTCCCCTCGGGTGGTTGAGAAAAGTGCATCGTCGCCAGGCCGGCGAGCGTCCGCGGTGGGCGATGCGAAGCGGACTGGATCGGTCAACGCGGCGAACCGCGTTGCAGTCTTGAAGACCGGGACTGCCAGGGCATGCCGCTGACGACGGTCAGCAACGCATGAGGGTGAGCTTCGGACTATCAGATAGCCGCGTCACGCAGCAATCGGGCGCAGTGGCGTCCCCGATTGGGGTCGGGCGCGCCCGGTCCTCTATTGCGATGTGCCTGCACCATTATTCAATAGATGTTGTATTATTGAACTATGAACGAGACCCAAGCCGTTTCCGCCCTGGGCGCCCTGGCCCACACCCAGCGCCTTCGCGTGTTCCGCGCCCTGGTCGTCGCCGGCCCCGAAGGGCTCACGCCCAGCGTCCTAGCCGACCAGCTCGACGTGGCCCGCAACACCCTGTCCTTCCATCTGAAGGAGCTGGCCCATGCCGGCCTCGTCACCATCGAGCAACAGGGCCGCAACCTGATCTACCGCGCCGACTTCGCCCACATGAACGGGCTGCTCGGCTACCTGACCGAGCACTGCTGCCAAGGTGGCGTGTGCGAGGCCAATGAATCCACCCGTGCCTGCGCCTCCTGCTGAAAGGAACCTCCATGAAACGCTTCCACGTCCACCTGCACGTCGATGACCTGAATCGCAGCATCGGCTTCTATTCCCAACTGTTCGCCGCGCAGCCGGCTCGCATCGAGGCCGACTACGCGAAGTGGATGCTCGAAGACCCGCCGGTCAACTTCGCCATCTCCACGCGCGGCAGCAAGCCGGGCATCGACCACCTGGGCATCCAGACCGATGACGCCGACGAACTCACCGCCCTGAAGGCCCGCGCGCAGGCTGCCGACATGGCGCTGCTCGACGAAGGCACCACGACCTGCTGCTATGCACGCAGTGAGAAGCACTGGGTCACCGACCCGCAGGGCGTGGCCTGGGAGCATTTCCACATGCTGGGCAACATCCCCGTGTTCAACGAAGCGCCGCAGCCCGCGCCGAGCACAGCTCCAGCTTGCTGCGCGCCGAGTGACAGTCGCGCCGCCGCGAAACGGGCTGCTTCTTGCCGCTGACGCGAGGCATCGATGACGACTGAAACCACCTACAACGCGCTGTTCATCTGCACCGGAAATTCGGCGCGTTCCATCCTGGCCGAAGGCATCCTCAACGAACTGGGCCTGGGACGGTTTCGCGCCTACTCGGCGGGGAGCCACCCCAAGAGCGAAGTCCACCCGCTGGCGCTCGCCACGCTGGAGCGCCTGCGCCTGCCAACGACCGGCTACCGCAGCAAGAGCTGGGACGAATTCGTGGCGCCCGGTGCGCCGGTGTTCGATTTCATCTTCACCGTCTGCGACAACGCCGCTGGCGAGGTGTGTCCCGTATGGCCGGGCAAGCCGGTGTCGGCCCATTGGGGCGTGCCCGATCCGGCCGCCGTCGAAGGCAGCGAGGAACAGCAGCGCAAGGCGTTCATGGACGCCGCGTTGACGCTCAAGCGTCGCATCGAGCTGTTCCTGTCGCTGCCGCTCCAACGGCTCGATGCCATGTCGCTGCAGCATGAGCTGCGCGTCATCGGCAAGCAGTGAGGTAGCACGATGACCGTACAGACAGAAGCCGTCGCCGCCACGCCATCGTTCTCGATGAGCATCTTCGAGCGCTACCTGACGGTGTGGGTGCTGCTGTGCATCGTCGCCGGCATCGCCCTGGGCCAGCTCGCGCCTGGCGCGTTCCAGGCCGTCGGCCGCATGGAAGTGGCCCAGGTCAACCTGCCGGTCGGCCTGCTCATATGGGTCATGGTGATCCCAATGCTGCTCAAGGTGGATTTCGGCGCGCTCGGCCAGGTTCGCCAGCACTGGCGTGGCATCGGCGTGACGCTGTTCGTCAACTGGGCGGTCAAGCCGTTCTCGATGGCACTGCTGGCCTGGCTGTTCATCCGCCACGTCTTCGCCGACTGGCTGCCGGCCGACCAGCTCGACAGCTACGTCGCCGGCCTGATCCTGCTGGCCGCCGCACCGTGCACAGCGATGGTGTTCGTGTGGAGCCGACTGACCGGCGGCGACCCGGTATTCACTCTGTCGCAGGTGGCGCTGAACGACACCATCATGGTGTTCGCCTTCGCGCCCATCGTCGGGCTGCTGCTGGGCCTGTCGGCGATCACCGTGCCGTGGGACACGCTGCTGACCTCAGTGGTGCTCTACATCATCATCCCCGTCGTCCTCGCGCAGGTGTGGCGCCGCTCGCTGCTGCGTCGTGGACAGGCCGCGTTCGACCGCGCGCTGGAGCGCCTCGGCCCGCTCTCAATCGCAGCGCTGCTGCTGACGCTGGTGTTGCTATTCGCCTTCCAGGGCCAGGCCATCCTGCGACAGCCGCTGGTGATCGCCATGCTCGCCGTGCCCATTCTGATCCAGGTGTTCTTCAATTCCGGCCTCGCCTACTGGCTCAACCGCAGGGTCGGCGAGAAGCACAACATCGCGTGTCCCTCGGCGTTGATCGGTGCCAGCAACTTTTTCGAGCTGGCAGTGGCAGCGGCCATCAGCCTGTTCGGCTTCCATTCCGGCGCGGCCCTCGCCACCGTGGTCGGCGTGCTGATCGAAGTGCCGGTGATGCTGCTGGTGGTGCGCGTGGTCAACCGTTCCCGCGCCTGGTACGAACAGGCCCCGCGCAACGCAGCGAGGCATCCGGCATGAGTACCGTCACGATCTACCACAACCCGGACTGCGGCACGTCGCGCAACACGCTGGCGCTGATCCGCGCCAGCGGCATCGAGCCCACGGTCATCGAGTACCTGAAGACGCCGCCCGACCGCGAGACCTTGAAGGCGCTGATCGCGCGGATGGGCATGGGCGTGCGGGATGTGTTGCGCATCAAGGGCACGCCCTACAAGGAACTGGGCCTGGATGCCGCGCATTGGAGCGACGACCAGTTGATCGATCAGATGCTGGCGTACCCGATCCTCATCAATCGGCCCATCGTGGTGTCGCGCTCGGGCGTGCGCCTGTGCCGCCCCTCGGACATGGTGATCGACCTGCTGCCGCAACGACCGGCGGGCGAGAACCGCAAGGAGGATGGCACGCCGCTGCTGGTGGATACGCCGATCGCCGGCAGCGACCCGGACCTCGCCCTGGCTTTGCAAGAGGCCGTGCTTCCCACGGACGACCTGGCCGAACCAGGGCGCAGCTTCTTCGCCTATGCCACGGTGTCCGGCGAGCGCGTGGGCTACGGCGGCTTCGAGCGCCTGGGCCGAGACGTGCTCGTGCGCTCCCTGGTGGTGCTGCCACACGCACGCCATCGCGGCATCGGCGGCGGAATGTTCGCACTGCTGCTGCGCCGTGCCTTCGACGAGGGCGGGCGCGACGCCTGGTTGCTGACCACGACGGCTGCGCCGTTCTTCGAGCGCGCGGGCTTCAAGCCAATCGAGCGCAGCGCCGCACCGGCGGCCATCCTTGCCACACGGCAGGCCGCAAGCCTTTGTCCTTCGAGCGCCGTGCTGCTTGGACGTCGAATGTCACTGTGATGTGCCCTCACAAGGACATCCCGGGACACAGAGGTGCATCAGTGAAATGACTAATCGCCGAAGGCCACGCGGGCCTTCGGCTGGAGAGGAAGGAAAACCACCTGTGGGCTGCGTCAGCGCGGGCCGTCGTCAAAGCCGTTCGCTGCATCAGCAATCGCACCCGGCCCGTTTCGTGGCTGGGGCCGGAAACCTTTGGCACGCATACGCGCACAAAGGGAGCCCGTTGTTCCGCCGGCGGGCACCGGCACCGAATACCGTCGACCGCAAGCGGTCTCCTGGCGCCTCGCAGTTTTGCACACCAAGGCGTCAGGAGACCGCTCGCGTATCGGCGGAAGCACGTCGATCAGCGGAACCGCGGCGAACGCGATCCGGGGAGAAATGACCTTCTCGCCCAGCAGGCCGTGATGGGCCTGCAGGACGCGCACACCGTTGCAGAAGGGAACGCGCGCTGGGGAGTCCCGCGGGGCGCGGGAGGTTTGCCCCGCCGTCCGCAAGGGCCGGCGGGGCAGAGGGAGGCGTGGGCGTCAGTTCGCCTTGGGGCGCCGACGCGGTGGGCCGGATGTGCGGCCGGAAGTACGGTTGGACGGGCCGTGCTTGCCTGCCGCGGCGTCTTCGACCGGCTGCGTGCCCTTGCAGTCCGGGTAGTGGCTGCACGACCAGAACGCGCCGCTCTTGCCGCTACGCTGGCGCATCGGGGCGCCGCACTGCGGGCAGTTCGGCGCGGGCGGCAGCTTGATGGCGAGCGTTGCGCCGCGGTACTGCTGCACGAGTTGGGCGACCCAGCTCGATTGCTTGGCAATGAAGGTGTCCAGCGTCATCTGGCCGGCCTCGATCATGTCCAGTGCCTGCTCCCACACCGCCGTGGTCCCCGGGTCGGCGATGGCCGCCGGCACGGCGTCGATCAACGTGAAGGCCGCATCCGATGCACGGATGGCGCGGCCTTTCCTCAAGAGATAGCCGCGGGCCAGCAGCCCGCTGATGATGTTGGCGCGCGTCGCCTCGGTGCCGATGCCCGTGGTGTCCTTCAGCTTCTGCTTCAGGCGCGGGTCGGTCACGAGCTTGGCGACGCCTTTCATGGCCTTGACCAGCTCGCCCTGCGTGTAGGGCTTGGGCGGCAGCGTCTTCAACGCCTTCAGTTCGACCTGGCCGACTTGACAGGCATCGCCAGCCTTCAACGCTGGCAATACTTGGCCGCGCCGTGCATCCTCTCCGTCCGTGTCGTCAAGGGCCGGCGCCGCCAGCACCTGGCGCCATCCGGCCACCGCGATCTGCTTGCCCACCGCCACCAGCGACTGCCCGCCGCACGTGAGCTGCGCCACCGTCCGGTCGAACTCGTGATGCGGCAGGAACTGCGCGAGGTAGCGGGCACGGATCAGCCGGTAGACGGCCAGCTCCTTGTCGGTCATCGCCGGGAGATTGGCCGGCTCCAGCGTGGGGATGATGCCGTGATGCGCCGTGACCTTGCCGTCGTTCCAGGCCCGCGAACGTTGCTGGCAGTCCAGGCGGTCGATCAGCGGCCGCAGAGAGGGATCGGTCTTGACCAGGCTGTCGAGCACCGCCGGCACCTCGGCCAGCATGCTCTCGGGCAGGTAGCCCGAATCCGAGCGCGGATACGTCGTCGCCTTGTGCGTCTCGTACAGCGCCTGGGCAATGTCCAGCGTCTCCTGCACGTCGAGGCCCAACTGCTTGGAACACACTTCCTGCAAGGTGCCGAGGTCGAACGGCAGCGGCGGGCCTTCGCGCACGCGCTCGGTCTCCACCGACAGCACCTGGGCGGTGCCGGCCGCGCGCAGGCGTTCCGCCGCCTGCTGCGCCAGAGGCTGCTGCAGGCAACGGCCGGCTTCGTCGGTGCTGCCCTGGGGTGGCGTCCAGCTTGCGACAAAGGTCTGGCCTGCATGCGACAGTGCGACCTCGGTCGCCCAGAACGGCACCGAGACGAAGCGCGCGATCTCGCGATCACGGTCCACGACCAGCTTGAGCGTCGGCGTCTGGACGCGCCCGACCGATAGCACGCCGTTGTAGCCGGCCTGGCGGCCCAGCAGCGTGAACAGGCGGCTCAGGTTCATCCCGATCAGCCAGTCGGCGCGCGATCGGGCGAGTGCGGAGAAATACAGCGGCAGCGTCTCGGCGGACGGCTTGAGCGCACCCAGCGCCTTGCGGATGGACGCATCGTTGAGCGCCGACAGCCACAGGCGCTGGATCGGTCCGCGGTAGCCGCATAGGTCGATGATCTCGCGGGCGATCATCTCGCCCTCGCGGTCGGCGTCGGTCGCGATCACCAGTTCGCCCGCCTTGGCGACGAGCTGCTGCACGACCTTGAACTGCGCCGCGGTCGCCGCCTTGGGCTCGACACGCCAACGCTCAGGAAGAATGGGTAGTTGCTCGATGGCCCAGCGCTTGTATTGCTCGCCGTAGCCTTCGGGTGGAACTGCCTCCACCAGATGACCGATGCACCAGGTCACGACGATACCCGCACCGCTGTAGCAGCCGTTGCCGCGTTGGCCAGCGCCCAGCACACGGGCGATGTCCTTGCCCTGGGACGGCTTCTCGCACAGGAACATGCGCATGAAGCCTCCTTGGAAATGTGCGGTTCATCGGATGAGCGCCAGCTTGGCAGGGCCAGGAGATGCCGGCAGCAAGGAAGCCGATTGATGCAGACGCCGCTTTGTGATCGGCAGGCGGTCCGTTGCCGCAGCGGTGCGCATAGACCGCAGGATCTGGCACAGCAAGAGCGTCGTTTCGGGAGGGCGGCTGGAACGCCGTGGACGACCTTGGAGCTATCCCATGGGGATAGCTCGCTGGTGCATCGCGGGCGCATGACAGTTGCTACAGCCGCCCTCGGGGGCGGCGGCGATTGGCGAGCTACTGTCCGCCGGCTGGCTTGGCGCTGAGCGCCACCGACTCGATGCGGTACGGCAGGATGCCCACGCGCCGGGCCTCGATCTTGAACGTGACGCGCTCGTTCTCGTCGGCGTCCTCCCATTCGTCGCGCACGGTGCGGCCCTCGACCAGCACCCGCATGCCTTTCTGGTACAGCGTCTTCCAGTGCTCGGCGTCGCGGTGCCACAGCTCCACGGGCGCCCAGAAGCCGCCGCGATCTTCGTACTCGCCGTCCTTCTTCGGGATCGGGTTGTCGAAGTAAACGTTCAGGCGAAGCAGCCGGCGCGGCTCGTCGTTGCCGTTCGGAAATTCGCGGTAGTCCGGCGCAGAACCGATGTTGCCCTCGCCGACGAAGTGCGTGCTCATGGTGACTCCTTGGTGGTGGGTGGAACGGACGCGGTATTCCCGTGGACGCGCCGCAGGTAGGCCGCTTCCGCCTGCGCGGCCTTGTTGGCGCATTCCAGGGCTTGACGAGCGATGCTGTGGGTCAGGCTGATCTGCATGTTCAGCACGATGCGCTGCAGTTCCATCGCGTACAGCTCGTCGATCAGCGAGGCCGGTGTCGCGGGGTTGGCCAGCAGGGACTCCCACAACGCCACGCCCATGGAGGAACGGTCGAGGTTGCGCCAGCGCAGGAAGGTCGTCCCTGCGCCAGTGGCCTGCTGGGCCAGTTGCACGTCGAGCAGGCTGAAGGGGTAGGCCCGCGCCTGGGGCAGCACGCGCCGCTGCGCCAGGCCAATTACGTCGTCACGCAGCGCTGCGCACTGGCTGGCCCAGGTCTCCAGACTCCCCTTACCCTTAAAAGGCTGTAAAAGGCCTTTTAGGTAGCCTGCGTGTTCCAGCCGCTGGAAGTCCGCCTGTTCCAGTGCCATGAAGCGCGTGGGGTGGCTGATGGGGATCGATGCCGTCATGCGTCAGCACCCTCATTACCCGTCGCTGGATTGGCTGCGCCATCCGTGTGAGCCGTCGCATCGGGCTCGATGGCGGGCGCAGCAGGCGGCGTGCCGGGCTTGGTCGTCCGCCGCGCGATCGGTGGCGCGAAGCGCGAGCGGCGCGTGCCTTCCAGCACGTCCTGCGGCAACTCGCCGAACTTCTCCAGCGCCGCCCGCGCCGCGGCGTTCTTCGCCGCGAAGTCGTCGCGCGTCGTGCCCGAGTAGCGGTACTGCTGGGCCAGCGAGAACAGGCTGCGCAGCGCGTGCGCGCCATCATTGAGCCAGCGCTCCAGGGTGCTGCGGTCGATCAGCGCCGTGTGGTGCGCCAGGATGAGTTTGCGTGCCAGGTCGTCGTAGTCGGCCAGCAGATACACCGCCATGAAGCCGAGCTGGGCGTTCACGAACAGCGGCAGCTTCACCGGCTGCACGTTCATGTTCTCGCCCAGCGACAGCGCCGGGGGCACGTCGGCCAAGGCCTGATCCACCTGTTCGCGCAGGGTCTGCAGACGGGTCTTGGTGTCGGCGAGTTTGTCCTCGATCCGCAACATCCACCAGTCCGAGTACGGGTCGTCCTGCTCGGCGCCGCGCTTCATCTTGTTCATCGCACTGATGAAGCCGTTGAGTCCGATGATGCCGGCGCGCCCCTCGGTCGGCGCGCGGCCGTGCCAGATGCGTGAAGCGTGGTGCGTGTGCAGCGTCAGCGACATCGCGCTGCGCAGCGACCCGAGATTCAATTGCAGGGGTTCATAGGCCATGGGTGACGACTCGCATTAACGGAACGAGTCGCCAGCATCAGCACCGGCTGGAAGGCCGTCAGTCAACAAACCGCAATCGGCGTGCGCCTGGTTTGTCCGTGCCGGGAAGGCTGGCTGTCCCAGCTATCCCCTGGGGATAGCCTCGCGGCGGGTAGCGACGGCAAGCGCCGCCTGCTGTCCCAACTGTGCAATGAAACCTTCGAGTTGGCCGTCGGCGACATCGGCATGGCGGCCGGCGGCGATGTCGGCCCAGCCCATGCAAGCTGCTTCCTGCAGCGCCTTGAGTTTGGCTGCTTCAGGCTCCTTGGTATTCATGGTGAATCTCCAGTGAGGAAAACCGCCTTCACTCCCGTGCCGGCGGCCACTGCTGCGCGGCGTGCAACACGCGCAGGATGGACACCGCGCGGGTGTCCTCCATGTAGACCACCACGTAGTTTGCACGCACGACCATCTCCCGCGTGCCGGCCACGCGGCCAGGCCGGTAGAGCTTCGGGCGCTCCGGCAGCTTTGCGGCCTTGGCCTCGATGTCGTCCTTCAACCGCTGCGCGGCATCGGGGTTGTCGTCCGAGATGTAGTCAACAATCGCCAGCAGGTCGGCGCGGGCAGCTTCCCGCCACTCAAGTACGCGCACGCCGCTTCCTGTCGATCAGGGCCTGCGCCTCGTCCATGACCTGCTGGTGCCGCACCGGCGGCCGTGTGTCGGCCAGCGCCTCCTGGACCTTCGCCCGGAACCAGGCATCGTAGGCCTCCGGGTCGGCCGTGAGGCCAGCCGGCAACGCGCCTTCCTTGACCACACGGGTCAGCAGGATGCGCACGGCGTCCGAAACGGTGAGGCCGACCCCGGCGAGCTTCTCGGCGGCATCGGCCTTGAGCTTATCGTCCACACGGATGTGCAGCATCGAAGTCTGTGCGGCCATCGTTACTTCTCCTGTTATGCATTAGCCCCTATTTTGTATCTCAATTGAGACCTTGGCAAGGGTGTAGCCGGATTGACCCGCCAGAAGGCTCCCTGTCCCAGCTATCCCCTGGGGATAGCTCGGCCGGTCACGGGTCGCGCAGGGCCGCCCGCAGCCGCGCCAGGTGGGCGCGCGCCACTTCGGGGGATACCGGCGGTGCCGATGGCACCGGTGCCGGCGCGGGTGGACGGGAAGCAGGCGGCACCGTGGCGCTGTCGCCCGCCCAGGCCTTGAACTCCCCACGGATCGCCTTCTGGATGATGCCGAACAGGTAGCCAGCCGGGTTGCGCACCGAGCTGTTGCAGCAGCGCGCCTCCCATTCGTCCAGCACCGCCTGCCGCTGGGCTTCGTCCACCTGCCGCAAGGCCACCAGCGCGCCGGACTGCTGCTCGTGCTTCAAACGCTGGAAGCGGTCTGGCAGCCGCAGGTTCTGCAAGGCCCTCACGCGCGGTACTGTACGTACTTCATTTATACGATCATTACGTACTGTACGGTCCTTCTTCGGAATCCGAAGAGAGCTATCCGGCGCGGGTTTCGGCCCTGCTTCGGATTCCGAAGACGGGCGCGCAGCATTCCGAAGAAGGGCTTCCTGGCCTTCTTCGGATTCGTGGTCCGCACCCTCCTGTGGATAACCTGGCGTCGTCCAGCCATGCAGCCCCATGCGCTGCGCCAGCACCTGCAGGCGGGTCGGCAGCGTGCGGCCGCTGAGCAGCGGGTCTTCGGCAATCTCCTTGAGCGTGTTCATGCCCACGATCTGCACCGCCTTCGCCGCGTGCGTGAGCGCCTGGCTGACCAGTCCGAGGTAGTCGGCATCAAGTTGCATCGCCTCGAAGGGCGACAGCGGTTCGTCGTGCAGCACGTAGAGGTTGCCTTGGATGCGGCCGGTCTTCGGGTCGCGCCGTCGTCGCACCAGGCTCAGCCAGCGCGTCAGCCGCAGCAGCGTCAGGGCACGCGCCACGGTCTCGTGCGAGGCTTGCGCCCCGCAGGGCATCGAGGCCAGGTAGGGGCGCAATTGGTCGTAGGTGGGAAAGGCAGTCACGCCGTCGTCGTTGAGCTGCAGGCGGAACACCTGCCAGGCGTTGCGCTCCAGCGGGGTCAGGCGCCGGTCGAGGAACAGTCGGCGCGGCACGCTCTCATGGCGGTTGCCGCTGTAGAGGAATCCGTCGGCGGCCGGCGCGGTGCCCTGTACCGGTTCCTGCGGCCCAAGGTGCCGCAGCGCCTCGTCGAACACCGCCGACAGCGCAACGGGACCTTCGCGCCGTGGTGTGCCGGACGTGGCCATGGCTACACCAGCCCCTGGTCGATCCAGTTCCGTATCGCCGACCAGATCACCGACATCGGCAGGCTCATGGCCTCGGCCAGGTCCATGGTCAGTGCCAGCATCGCCATGTCGTCGGTCAGGGCGACATGGCGCTCGGCGACGCCGGCCTTCCAGCGTTCCCACAAGGCCACGTCCTGCGCCTCGTCGAGCACCGGATGCCGGCCCTTGCGCTTGGGCAGCCCGAGGATGTCGCGGCGCAGCGCCACTTCCTGATGCGTGAGGCCGTAGAACTTGCTGACCATCTCCGTGCTCGCCCCCAGGCGCAGCATGCGGTCCACCGTAGCGATTTCCCGCTCCACGTCGTGCACCTGGCTAAGCAGCCGCTTCAACACTTCCCGGTTCACCGACACCGAACACCACGACACCGTGGCATTCACCAGCATGCTCACGAGTTCGGGGTGCTTCAGCGCATCCAGTTCCTCCTCGCCGAAGCCCATAGCCTTGCAGCGGCGCAACTGGCCGTTGCGCAGGTCATGCAGGGCCTGGGCGATCACGGCCTGGTTGAGTGGGTGCGGTGCCGACATGCGGGAGCCTCCTGCGCTCAGGAATCCTGGCTCGCTACGCCGGCTTCCAGATCCAGTAGCCGGCGCGCCAGGCGCAGCAGACGGAACAGCTTCACCAGCGCAGCATCGCTCAGACGTGTAGCCGAGCCGCCGTGGCCATGGAGCAGCGCCGCCAGTTCGTCGGCCAGCCGCGCGCGGTCCAATCCGTTCGCGGCGGGTGGCGCCGCACTCAGCGCATGCAGCAGGGTCAGTACCGCCCGCGCGAACGCCGGCAGCACCTTCGCCTGGCCCACGGCCGGCGCCACGCAGACGAAGCCGATGCCGCCGACGCAGGCCTCGATGTGGTCGGCAACCGCCGCTTCCTCGCCGATTTCGCGCGCGAACTGCGCGATGTGCACGCGCAGGCGATCCGGCGCGTCCAGCCCCGGCTCGACGTACCAGACGTCCGAGATGGGATAGAGCCCGCCGACCTGTACGGGGATCGCACGCAGCGCATCGGCCTCGAAGTCGGGCAGCTTGTCGCCAAGCTGGTCGGCGACCATCCGCTGGATGGACTGCAGGCGCTCGGTGGTCGGTGCCGGTGTCACGATGTGCCCTTGCAGGCGCTCGTCGCGTGGTCCGCGCTGGTCCTCTGGCGCTTCGGGCGATGCAGGCGGTGTCGCTGCTGACACCGCATGCGAGACCGGCGTGGTGTCGCGCGGTACGGACGACACGGGTAGCTGCTGAGGTGCGGAGACCGGTGCGGAAGGAGCAGCAGGCACGACAGACGCCGCCGAAGGCATCGGCGCCGCCGGTTCGCTGGTCAGCGCACGCTGGCGGCTTTCGCTGTCGTCGATTTCCAGCGCCAGCGTGTCGTAGTCGGCCTCCAGCAACTCGGCCATCTGGCCCACCAGTTCGTCCTGCACCCGCTGCGGCGAGAAGTCGTCCGGCTGTGCGTCGAACTGCGTCAGCACGTCCTGAAACAAGGTGGCGAAGTCCACGGCCACGGTGCGGCCCAGCGTACGCCGCTCCCAGGTGCGCTCGCACGCCTTGCGCAGTACCGCGATCCGTTCCACCTGATGCCGGCCCAATCCGCCGTACAGCAGCGTCGGGATCGCCGGCAGCAGATAGCACACCGCATCGTTCATGCGGCTGATGTGCGACTGCGGCACCGGATAGCCGTCGGCCGTCAGCCGTCGCGCGAGTTCGCTCTGTGACAGCGCCTGGCCGCTTTCCTGCTCGTAGAACTCGCGCGCCTTCTCGATGCCCAGGGCGCGCTCGATGAAGGTCAGCCCGCCGCGCAGTTCGTTCTCGGCCAGGTGCCCGGTCAACGCCACGATTTCGCCGCGCGCCGGCCACGGGCGGAACAGGCACGCAATGCGGAAGAAGCGGTCTTCCCTGGTTTCGCTCCACAGTTCGCGCAGGATGGCGAGCCGCGTATTGCCACCGTTCCTGATGATGTAGTGCGCCTCGCCCGGCCGGCGGGTGATCGCGGGTGGTGCGTCCAGCCCGCGCTCGCGGATCGAGGCCTTGATCTCCTCGTAGGCCGGGTTGCGCGTCACGCGCGGGTCATGTTCATAGGGGCGCAGCTCGTCCAGCGTCACCACCATCGGTGTGTCGGCGATGGGGTCGGTCAACGCCCCGGCCGAAGGACCGCTGCGCTCGAAGCCGGTGGCCAGCAGCTTGGCGGCCATGTCCTGCGGCGTTGGCTCAGCCATCGCTGCTCTCCCGAGATGCCGCCGGTGCCTGACGATCGGCGCGGCGAAGCTGCGCGCGTGCGTTGCGGCTGGCGCGGTGATCGCTCGCAGTCGAGCTGGTATAGATCGCGGCGCAGCCGGGCTTGGTGAACATCAGGTGCCCGCCGCGCGTGCGTTTCACGTGCCAACCTTCGCCCAGCGCGAACTCGATCAGCGCGCGCAGCCGCGCATGGCCGCGGGCCAGTTCATGCGCGTTCGCCATGACTGGCTCCCCCTGCGCGGCCTCTGCCGGTAACGCATGCAAAGCGCTCCCTCCATGCCGGGAACAGCTCGCCAGCCAGCGTACGCATCGTCTCCAACGCCGCAGGCGCAGTACGGCCCACTGGTTGCCGGTACTCGACGCGATGCACTGGCAGCCCCCGTGTTGCGGCACGTGGGTAGGCTTCGATGGCCGGGACGTCGGTGTTCAGGACCTGTATGCCTGCGTGCGCCTGGAACACTTGTCGCAGGGCCTGCTGGATCAGTCGGGCGTTCGACGAAACCGGATGCACACGGTTGATGAGCAAGCGCAGCGGTGGCGGCTCGATGCCGAGGTGCCGATACGGAGCTATGTCCTCGATCAGTTGCAGCGTGCCGCGCCTCAGCTCACGCGCCGCCAGGATCTCCGGCGTCACCGGTGACAGCGCCAGACTGGAGGCCAGTACCGCCATCTCCAGCAGCACACTGCGCGCTCCCTGGGTATCGATCAGAAGCAGGTCGTAGTGCGACGCCAGTGCGGGGAGCAGGTGACGCAGGCGCAGCCGGCCGTCGGGCGCGTGCAGCAGCAGTGTGTTCAGTTCGCCGCGGTGGTCGTTCGACACCACCAGGTCTAGACCCGCCACAGCGGTCTGCGAAGCCAATTGCTCGATACGCTGCTCATTGAAGGCCAGCATCTCGTAGATGCCGGCAGGCGCATGCGTGCCGAGCGTGAAGTAGCTCGACAAAGTGGGCTGTACATCCAGGTCCAGCAGCAGCACGCGCAGTCCCGCATCGGCGATGAAACCGCCCAGGTTCGCTGCGGTGGTCGTCTTGCCGACGCCACCCTTGGTCGAAATGATGGATACCACCTGCATGGTGCGACTCCTCGTGGAGGGGGTTCCGGGGGGGCGCGGGCTCACGCCCGCTCCCTGAGTCGATCGGTGATCCACTGATCGATCTCCACCGAATCCCATCCGATGGCGCGTACCCCGAGGCGCAGGGGCTTGGGAAACTTGCCCTCCTTGATCAGGTTGTAGATGTGGGCGCGTTTGAAGCCGGTCTTGGCCTCGACTTCCGCGCGGCGCAGGATGCGGTGTTCGTTCGGCATCGCGGTGGCGATGGTCTGGGCAGTCACGAGGGACACTCCTTGGCGCTGTGTAGCGGCGGTGATGGACGTGTCCCGTATTCAATAGCGCGGTTCCCGCGCAGTCACCGCAAGTGCAGGCTCGGCGTCTGCACTTGCAGTCAGCGGTCCTGGGTGGCGAGATGACGCCTCGCTGCCGAAAACTTCGCCCACAGCGTTCGCTCGCTGATCCCAGACTTGTCGCCGTAGTGGGCAACCAGCGCACTGATGACCGATTCCAGCGTCTCGAAGGACGAATAGGGAACGCCATTGGGCGACTTGCCCAGCAGCAGGGTCAGAAGACCGCCAACGATGTTCAGGTAGGTGGACTCACTGCGAGCGCCCGGCGTCCCGGACCGCTTCTCGCGCTCCGTGCGCGCCTGGTGCTCCTGGCTGAGCGTCTGGAACTGGTCATAGAGCGCGTCCCAGGCTTGCACCTTGTCGGCAAGCTGGAGTTTCAACGCCTCGCGATCCATGACCAGTGCCTGCACGGCATCGACACTGACGGCCGGATGCAGGTGACGCTCAAAGGCATCGAACAGGAAGGCCGGTCGCTGGTCGGGATAGAAACGGATCATCCATGCCTTCAGATCGACGTGGCGGATCGTGAGGCCAGGGTCATCGAGCAAGGCGGGATCGTTGCTCGTGAGGCCATTCTTGCCGTAGGGAAGGTCGAGATGCAGCAGTGCGTCGTAGATCCGTTCCGCGTTCAGACGAAGCTGTGGCCAGCGCGCCAGTTCGGGGTGCTCCGGCAAGCGGTTCATCCCCCTGGCGACATCGAGGATGCGGCGCTCGAAACGCGACAGCCCCGCCCACTGGATGGCCGCCTCGATCGGGCGGTAGAAGACCTTGGCTTGGGGGCCGGATGAAGGTGGCTTTCGCATGGCTGCTCCCTGCTGGTACCCGGATTCAGGACATCTGTTTCCCTCGTTGATTGGAATCGCTGCCGGGACGCGCCTTCACGGCGCGAGACGGTGGCGGCTTGGCTTGTGGGAAAGGCCGGAATGACGGATGTTCACCAGAGCAGCCGCCTGTCGATATGGCGCTTGTCCACCAGCACCGAGCCTCTGCGTGGCGGTATGCTTCAAGCGGTTGACTGCCCATGGCAGGATGGCTCGATAACGAGGTTTTGCTACAGACGCCATCGCGGCGAAAGACGAATTCGGTCTTCTTGCGTTCGAGCCTGGGCGTTACCGGCGTGCAAGACAGCGACGGTCTATCAGCAGACGCAGTGTGGGCGGAAACAGGTGTGACGATGCCGCCTCGACGGAGTGCGGCGAGGTTTCGGGCAAGACGCGAGAGGTCTGCCTCCAGATCGAGAAAGCATGATCGATCCCCCCGCGGCTGGTGCACAGCTTCAGCGCCCGCTGGTCGGACGATGTGGCGGCGGACAGACCCTCGCGCGTGACCTGGGATATCCTTCCCGCAGGTGACGACGCCTGCAAGCTCGTGCTCACCCACGACGATTTCGGCGGCGCCACCGCCACCAGCTAGGCCGTGCGCGGCGGCTGGCCAGAAGTGCTGTCGCGGCTGAAGACGCTGGTCGAGACGGGAGCGCCATTTTTCATCTCTGCGCCGCCCCCGGCCTGACACCCAGGAGCCCACATGAACCCGCCCACTCTGACTGCTTGCTATGCCGGTTGGTTCGGCATTCTCTTTCTCGTTCTTTCCATCCGGGTATCCATTGGAAGGGCGCAATTCAAGGCGCACCACGGGGACGGCGGACACGAGTCGCTGCGACGCCGGATCAGGATCCAGGCGAACTTCGCCGAGTATGTGCCGCTGGCGCTGCTGCTCGTGGGCCTCAACGAAGTGCTCGGGGCCGAGCGCTGGACGGTGCATGCGCTGCTGATCGCGCTGCTCGCCGCCCGGCTCGTCCATCCCTTCGGGATGACGGCGCCCGAGGGCTCGCTTCAGCAGTACGCGCTCAGGGCGCCGGCCATGATGGCGACTTGGACCGTGCTGGCGGTCGCGTCAGGCATGTTGCTTTTGCGCTAGAACCGCACGCGCGGCACCAGAAAGTCTAGGAAGGCACGCCCCCGCAGGGGCGGGTAGTCGCCTTGGCCCATGAATACGGCATGCACCTCCACGGTGCCGCCGGGACTCCAGTCCTCCAGCACTGGCAGCCGCCGCTCAGCGGCGATGTCTTCGCGCGCCTGGAATGTGGCCAGCCGCGCCAGCCCCAGCCCGGCCACGGCTAGGCGGCGCAGGGCCTGGCCGTCGCTGGCAGCGCGCGCGTAGTTCAGGCCGATCAGGTTGTGTCGCTGCAGGTCGTCCGGCGCGGCTGGCGCGTCACCTCGCGCGCTACTCGTCGCGGGGTGGTGCCGGTGACGCGGCGGAAGGCCACGCCGAAGGCGCTTGGTGAGGCATAGCCCAGTTCATCCGCCACCGACTCGATCGTGGCCCCGGGGTGTGACAACGCCTGGCGCGCCAGCGCCATCCGCCAATGGAGCAGATAGTCCATCGGTGCCTGCCCCACCGTCTGCCGAAACCGGGCCGAGAACTGCGATCGCGACAGATGGCTGACCTCGGCCAGTTCTTGCAGCCGCCAGGCTCTGCCTGGCTCGCGATGAATGGCGCGAAGTGCCGGCCCGATACGCGGATCGGCCAGTGCTGCCAGCCACCCGCGGGCAGCGGTTGCCGGCAAGGCCCGGATCAACTCGATGAATACGATCTGCATGATGTGAGTCGCCATGGCCGCCGATCCCGGCGCCTCCGCGCGGCACTCTTCCTCCAGCCGGTCGAGCAGCCAGCCGATCCGCAGGGCCACCGGGCTGCCGCCGGGTATCACCGTCACCGCTTGCAGGGCATCGATCAGCAGCGCGGCAGCCGGCGGCAAGTCCATGCGCCCGCCGAGGCAAAGGAATTCCGGCCCGGGGCCGGCATCAAGATGCGCGACCAGGGTGTTCTCGCAGCCGGCGAAGACGTCCTGCGCTGGTTGCGCCGGCCGGTCCAGGTCAGTGCCGAGGGTGAACGACTTGCCTGGAGCCACCAGAAAGCAGTCGCCGGTCTTCAGTGCCCAGCGCTGGCCCGCCACCTGCAGCCCGCATTCGCCCCGGCGGATCACGTTGCACTTGAGCGTCGGAAGCGAAGCGACCCGCAGCGCCCACAGACCTCGCGCCTGGAGTCCCGTCGAGACGGCCGCCTGTACCCCGGCCAGGGTCAGCAATTGCGAAAGTGGCTCGTCTAGCAGCGACATAGGATAATCTAAACAGAATATGAGAATTTCCAGCATAGATGATCTTGCTGGCGCGGATCATCATCTCTCCGTCAAGATCAGGAGATGAACGATGAACCCGATGCAAAAGCCGCTCGGCACCCCTTTCACACCCTTCACTACCGCTGAAGAAGTCGCCCGCGGCATCGACCTATCCGGCAAGACCGTGGTGGTCACTGGCGGTGCGTCCGGCCTTGGGCTGGAGTCCGCTCGTGTGTTCTCGGGCCTCGGCGCCCGTGTCATCGTTCCGGCGCGCAACGTGGACGCCGCGCGCCGGGCGCTGGCCGGGCTCGCCCGGGTCGAAGTGGCCGGGATGGAACTGACCGACCCCGCCTCGATCCGTGCCTTCGCCGAGGGCTTCCTCGCCAGCGGCCGATCGCTGCACCTGCTGGTTCTCAGCGCCGGCATCATGGCGACGCCGTTGTTCCGCGATGCCGAAGGGCGCGAAGGACAGTTCGCCACCAACCACCTGGGACATTTCCGCCTGACGGCCGCACTCTGGCCGGTGCTCAAGGCGGCCGGCACGGCACGGGTGGTGGTGCTGTCCTCGCGTGGGCATTTGTTGCCCGGATTCGACCTGACCGATCTGGATTTCACCCGGCGGCCTTACGACAAGATCGCGGCCTATGCCCAATCGAAGACCGCCAACGCCCTGTTCGCGGTGGCGCTGGATGTGCGAGGCAGGCAACACGGCATCCGTGCCTACTCGGTGCATCCAGGCTCGATCCTCGGGAACCTGGCCCGGCACATAAGCCCCGAGGAACTGGAAGCCTACGGGGCGTTGAACCCGGATGGCACGCCTCTGATCGACCCGGCCAACGACAAGAAGAACTTCCCCCAGGGCGCGGCCACCATGGTCTGGTGCGCCACGGCGCCGGAACTGGAAGGGATCGGCGGGGTGTATTGCGAGGACAGCGACATCGCTCCGGTCGAAGCCGAGGGGCGGTTCGGCGTCCGCCCCTACGCCGCAGATCCGGACCTGGCCGAAGCGCTGTGGACGGAAACGCTTCGCCTGACAGGAGAGACATCGGCTCGCTTCATGTAGCCAGCGCACGTCATGGCTTCATGAGCAATGACCCCGCCAGGCCAGGAAAGAACCGGGCGTATCACAAGTGTCAGATTTCGCCGACCACCGATGAACCCATGGCGGCATCCAGCGATCAAGCAGTGCTCGTTGACGCAGCCGTGACCAGAACTGCGTCAAGAACCGCAATGGACGGCAAAGGCTTGTTGCATGGTCTTCCGATCCTGTCCTTGGTTGACCAAGCATCGATTATTCATTCAAATATGGACGATTATTTGATTAATAAGCTCATATTTGAGCTTCTAAAAGATGTCCTCTTCCGAGCAAAAGCGCTCTGGTGCGCAGGTGGCGATGCCGCAGCCCGTCGCGCGTGCGCTGCACCGCCTGGGGCAGGACATCTCGGCGGCGCGGCGCATGCGCCGCCTGAGCCAGGAAGACCTGGCGCAGCGCATCGGCACATCCCTGAGCACCGTCAGGCGCATGGAAGATGGCTACCCCGGCACCGCGCTGCACACCTTCCTGCGCGCGCTGCACGTGCTGGGCCGGCTCGATGACCTGTCACGGGCGATGACCCTGGAGAAGGACGCCCTTGGCATGGAACTGGTGCGGGAATTGTTGCCACAGCGGGTGCGCAGCCTTTCTCGCAGGCAATGGCAGCCGGCTGGGCGAACGTCGGGAGCCGGCGATGGTGACGCGGACGGGGGTGTCGACGTACTGGAAGGCTTTTGACGGCGCCTTCTCCTTAGCCTGAGCCCGCGCCCCCCTGATCCAGCCGCATTGAGCAACGCTCCCTGGCATGGGTGTCAACCATGGTGTAAACTGGCAACTGAAGTGTCAACCGAGAAGATGGAGCGGCCTGTGAGCGAACGAATGTCCAATGCGCCGGTGTACTACGCGCTGGCACAGGCGCATTTCAATCCGGTGGCGGCCATGGTCAAGTACGTCGACCAAATACAAGATCGACTGCGTCGTGAAGGGTACCCCTTGTTCGAGCCGCAGCAGGTCACTCACTTGGTCGTGTCCGGGCCAGGCCAGGCACAACAAGCCGAACCAAAGATCCAGCAAACGGTATCCTGGCTCCTAACCAGGAGCGATCGATCTGCGGGCTTCATCCTGTCCCCTTCGACAATCACGTTTCATACGACGCATTACGACACCCACAAGACATTCATTCCGGAATTACTGCGGGGGTTGGATGCCGTGCATGAGGCAGTCAGCCTTGACCATGTGGGTCGGCTTGGGTTGCGCTACCTGGATGCGGTGGTGCCGGCAGACGGGGAGTCCGTCGAACAGTACCTTGTCGGTGGCGTCCATGGGGTGGAATTCGACGCGGTTCGCCGGCACGCAATGAGCGAATCCGTGTTCACGACCGATGTTGGTCCACTCGTTCCAGTCGGAACCTTGGTTGCAAGGGTATACAGAGCAACGGCGCAGCTTGGTTTTCCTCCCGACATGTTGCCGAACGGGCTGGCACTGAATCCGCGTTTCGCCATGACTGCGCCACGCGAGCATGGTGTGCTCGATACCGACCATTTTTGCGAAGGTCGCATGCCTATCGACCTCGGCAAGCTCGAAGAACAACTGCGCTCGTTGCATGCCCCGATCAAGTCCGTGTTCGAGGCGACCACCACGGACCATGCGCGCCGGGCATGGGCGTAGCACTGGAGACCCACATGTACACCGAGACGTTCCCAACAATCAGGACTTCTCCGTCGATCGTGCCCGTTCGGGTTGCGGCCACGGCTGCCTTCGCCCTGATGGGGATCACGCAGTTGGTTGGCGGTACTGGCAGCGTGTTCGATGTGACCCGGGCGGGGGAATGGCGCAGGCTGGTGGAGGCGCGGACTCCCATTCACGTCGAAATCGAGGTGGATGGCGAGGAGGCAGCCCGTCCCGATCTTCGAAGCGCTTCGGAGCATCTGGCCAACATCCGTGAGGTGCTCAATCCAGCAATCGCCGATCTCGCCGGGACCTTTGGTGTTTCCCGGCAAGCGATCTACAAATGGCTGGGGGGGGAGTCGACGCCAGAAGCGGACAACTTCGCCCGGATACAGGCACTCAGCCAAGTGGCCGACGCCTTTCGCGAAGCAGGCGTCAAACGGGCGCCAATGATGCTGAAGATGAAGGCGTTTGACGGCAGGTCTCTCCTGGATCTCATCGCTGCAAACCACACTGTCATGGAGCATGTCCAAACGCTGATCTCAGAGGCCCAGGCCATGGATGCGGCATACGAAAGGTCGGGGCTGGCCAAGAGCAAGGCCGCACCAACGGATGATTGGCGTTCCGCTGCTTCCATTCCTGGCTATCCCGAGCAGTGATTCGGGGATCGCGCGATGCTGGATCGGGAAACGTCATGGCGGCAGGGAGATTTGCTGACCAGCGATGCATCGCTACAGTTGGGGCTGATTGAATCGCCCGAGGACGGCCGTTTTGCTGTCGTGATCTCCCACGACTGTGACATCCCTCACCCGCACGAGCCCTGCATTGAGGTCATCGTGGCGGACTTGATCGGCGATGCCCGTGGGGATCCGCAACTGTCCCATGCCAAGAACCCCCGGCGGCTGCATCTTGCGTATGACAAGACGGATGGAGGCTCGATGGTGCTGGAATTGCGGCATGCAGAGAAGAGGTCCATCCCGAGAGTCGAGTTTGGCCAGAGTGCGTCTCGGTTTCTTGAGGCGTCGCTTTCGGATGAGTCGAAGCGCACCCTGAAGCAATGGCTGGCGGCACGCTATGGCCGGCCCGCGTTCCCCAACGCCTTCGAGAACCGGCTTGCGAAGCGTGTCGGCAAGAGAGACGTCAAGAGCCGGATCGCCCGCATCCTCGCTCCCGAAGCCCGACATCTGGTGGGATTGTTCTTCGATCTGGGTGAGCAGCGAGGCATCGAGGCTTCTGATGGTGAACCCTATGCGCTGTCCATATCGGTGGCTTATGACGCCATCGAGGGTGGGCCAGGCGCGCGTGAGTCCGCCGAAAGCGTAGTACGACAATTGCGTGAGCTTTTCATCGAAGCGTACGGCCCTCCCGATGCGGCAACGGAAATCGCCCTCGACGCCTGCGAGCCAGTCCCGGATACGCACATGACCCTCGCCGATCTTCGGCGCGTGGATCAATGGCGACTTGAGTACCTCAGCCTGCATGACGATGAGCATGGCGACTTCCTGCCGGACGGCGTTGCCCCTGCGTGAGACGTGAGGTGGCTGGATGAGCCTGGGATAGGCTGGGGGCTGTTGTGCATCTGGCACTGGGCAGTGTCTGACGGCTCTGGGTGAGCCAATGCGGCAGCAACGGCCGCGCCGAGTTGCCGAGGGCTCGCTACAGGTACATAATTTGGCCTGATTCCGTAGCGCCAACGGAATAAACCCGTTATCAATCAACGATTTGAGTGCGGCGTGATGTTCCCTTCACCCGCTCCAATCGCGTCCATACCCGGTCCGGTACCCCTGTTGGCCCATCAATACCTTGGGCCGCGATGCGTCAGCCAGCGCCAGGCAGCACTGGCGGCCAGGCCGTCAACGCATCTGGAAAAATTCCCGGTGAAAGGCCGTCGAGTCCAGGCCCATCTTCCGCATGGCGGCCTGAAGTTCGTCGCCCATGCCGGCGGGACCACAGAACCAGATACTGGCGTCGCGCCAGTCCGGCAGCATCTCTCGGATGACGTCGGCGGTCAGCCGCGGATCCCGCCCCGTGATGTGCAGGTGCAGGGCGACCCCGGCCGCCTTGGCATGTTTCCGGACCCGCTCCACAAAGGTCGGGTCGGGCAACTGGGTCACGTAGAAAAGGTCGATCTGCCGGCCATCGGGCTCCACGGCCAACGCTTGCATGCGCGCAATGAACGGCGTGATGCCAATGCCGGCCCCGATCCATATCTGCCGCTCTTGGGGGCCGGAAAATTGAAAATCTCCATAGGGCCCTTCGACCGTGGCCTCGCCTCCGGTCTTGAGTGTTTCGGCGAGCCGGCTCGTGTAGTCCCCGACTCCCTTGATAAGGAAATAGATGCTGCCATCGCCCTTCCATGCCGAAGAAATCGTGAAGGGATGCGCGCCTTCACGAGGGTCGAAGGTGACGAAGGCGAACTGGCCCGTCCGATGGCCGGGCCATGGTTGGTCCAGCTTGAGCACGACTTTCAGCACGCGGTTCTGGCGGAAAGGTTCTAGCTGCGTGATACGCGCGGACACCTGCCTGCGCCGTCCGATACGGCCTGTCAGGCCGACGATCGATCCCACCACGCAACCGGCGACCAGCACAACCGTCAACCAGCCGACGGGTCTGGACCAATCGGAATATTCGGTCAGCACGACGGCGTGCCAGCAAAACACCAGGGCGATCACGGCCATGAAACGGTGCGTCTTGCGGAAATAGCCGTAGGGCACACGTTGGACCAGGGCGATGAGCACCAGGACGATCAAGGCATAGAAACCCCACTCGCCCATGGTTTCCGCAAGCCCGCGCTGCTGCCGAAAGAAGGCTTCCATGCCCGCTAACTGCGGACGTTCTCCCTTCGGAGGACGCACGATCCAGCCCCATCCGGCCGCCCACTTGGGCGCCTTTATCCACAACCAGTGCAGCACGGCGCCCACCAGGGCGGTCACTCCGAGCCACTTGTGCAAGCGGTACATCTTATCCAGGCCGCCCATCGGCGGCTCGACGGATACGGGGCGCATCGACAGCATCACAGCGCCCGCCATGGCGGCAAATGCCACCAGTCCGGTGAGCAGGATCCATTCGTGACGCATCGCGAAGACTTCACGCAGAAACAGAATCTGTGCGTGCGGCGCCAACCACAGAGCAGCCACGATAGCCAACCCACACACCAATACCCAACGTATTCTGTTCATTCCGATCATCCTTGAAGGACGTTAGTCGGAGCATGCGCCCATACCCTGGCGATGCGGCGCCTGTTCAAGGCGAGCCCTGCAATCAGAAAACACGTCCGGGCCATACGGCAAGTGCAACCCTGACGGTCGCGGCCAGTTTACCTCGACAATCAACCCCTTTGACGCCTGTCTCGTCCGGTCCGGTTTGGCACCGGACATGCAAGCGCGGCGCGGAGCGAGCGGCCTATCCGGAACAGGCCGGGTGCGATTCAAGTACCCTTTAGCCTATCTCCGTGCCGGTACGACAAGCATGCAAGACGATCTTTTCCGCGATGGGCTGCTCCAGCCTTCGTCCAGCCTCTCCAAGGTGCTTCCCGCTCCCGCGGGGCAGGCCTGGCGCGCGCTCGCGCGGCAGCTGCCGGCGCAGTTGCGCTTCGGTGTTTCCACCTGGTCATACCCGGGCTGGGAGGGGCTGGTCTGGGATGGCGACTACGATTCGAGCACGCTGTCCAGGCATGGGCTTCGCGCCTACCAGCAGCATCCGCTGTTGCGCACGGTTTGTGTGGACCGCACGTTCTGGCGGCCGTTGACGGCAAGCCAGTATGCCGCTTATGCGGGGCAGGTCGATGACGATTTCCGTTTCGTCGTCAAATGTCCGGCCAGCATTACCGATGCCCAGGTGCGCAGCGAAGAAGGCCGCACGCGCGAGGCCAACCCCGCTTTTCTCGATCCGGCGCTGGCCATCGAGGAATTCGTGCAGCCGGCGCTCGAAGGCCTGGGCGCCAAGCTCGGCGTGTTGGTGTTTCAGCTCAGTCCGCTGCCTTTGGGGTGGCTGAGCCACTCCACAACGCTGTTTGAGAAACTGGGCCGCTTGCTGGCGGCTGTGCGGGAGGCCTTGCCCGAATCCGGCGCCGTGATCGTCGCGGTGGAAGTGCGGGACCCTGAACTCCTGGGCCGGGCGCTGGTCGACACGCTCAAGGCGAATGGGGCCACGTTCTGCCTGGGCCTGCATGGCAAGATGCCGCCGATCGAAGCGCAGCTGCCGGTGCTGCGCGCGCTTTGGCCGGGGCCGCTGGTCTGCCGCTGGAACCTGAACCGGATTTTCGGCGCCTACGGCTATGCCGAGGCGCAGAAAAAGCACGATCCGTTCAATGCCCTGCTCAGCGAGGATCTCCCGACCCGCACGGTGCTGGCGCGGACGATCCGCGGGATCACGGGGGCGGGCCAGCCGGCCTATGTGACGGTCAGCAACGATGCCGAGGGCTGCGCGCCTTTGTCCATCCAGAAGCTGGCTCAGGCCATTGGGGGGTAAGGCCTGCCGGCCCGGGCGAGGCCTGGGGCCGGCCGGCGGGCGGCAAGCGCGGCGCGTCCGGTGATGATCCGCGGGGGATTTTCGGAAAAATCCCTGCCCAAAGACGACATCCCGGCTACATTGATGGCTTCGGATCGCCTGACCTCGAGCCAGCATTTCCCGCTTTGCGCAAGTGGACCGGAGATCGCCAATGGATGCCTTCCCTGAACACGACGGGAATACTGACCCGTCCGCCGAACCCGATAGCGCGGAGCGCCGCCGCTTTATCCTGGCCACGGGGCTCGCGGCGGCGGGGGTGATGTCAGGCGCCAGCGTCACGGCGGCCCAGGCATCAGGCCCCGCGGGCGTCCGGTCCGTGCCGGCGCGGCCGCCGTCGGGCTACAACATCTTGCTTATCGTCACCGACCAGGAGCGCCATTTCGCCGGGGGCTATCCGTTCCCCGTGCCGGGGCGTGAACTTTTCGACCTTCAGGCCGATCCGGGCGAGATGCGCAACCTGGCCGTCGATCCCGAGGCGCACCGGGAGATCCTCATGGCGATGAGCGGCAAATTGAATGATCTGATCGCCGAGGAGATGGGCGTGGACGATGGACATTACCTGCCCATCGGAGCATCGGTTCCATGGGATACACAGCGGGCGATTGAATAGGCGGCCGGGCCTCGGCCCCTCTGGCGGCCAAGCCAGAGGCATCGTTGGGCGGCGCCGAGGTGCCAAGCAGTTCCGCGCCGCGGCTAGGCCAGCGGCGGCAGCCGGTAGCACGCGCAGGCGCTGCGCCAGAACAGATCCGCCTTTTCCGCGGGGCTGGCGGCCATCGCCAGCCGCTTGAAGGCATTCCAGCCCGCGGCATAGCCGTGGCTGGCCCTGTCGGCGGGGAAGTTGCTCTCGAACATGCACCGCGGCGATCCAAAGACCTCGATGCAGGTTTCGATCCAGGGACGCCAGGCGGCCGCCAGCCGGGCCGATAACGGCATGCTGTCGCACTCGCCGGGAACCAGGCCGGTCTGCGGCATTCCCAGGCCGCCGAGCTTGACCGTCACGTTGGGGCAGGATGCCAGCTCGCCCAGCGCGGTCCGCCATTGGCGGAACACGTCGGCCTGCCTGCCGGCGTAGCGTCCTTGTCCGAGGATGCCGCCGCAATGATTGAGAATGATCCGGGTGCCGGGAAAGGCGCGCGCAAGCGCCGTCAGGCGGGGCAGTTGATGGAAGTAGAGCCAGGCGTCGAAACTCAGGCCCAAGGGCGCCAGATGCGAGAATCCCCTGCGGAACCCGGCCTGGTCGAGCAGGTCTTCGCGGGTGGGGTAGGCCGGGTTGAGCAAGGACGGGTCGGGGTCCCAGGCCGCGACATGGCGTATGCCCCGGAAGCGTCCGCCGCTGTCGGCCGGCCCGCCCGCCGCGGCGATATGGGCTTCCAGCACGGGCCGCACGGCATCTCCCAGGCACAGGTCGGCGGCTCCGACGATCGCGGCGCAGGCGCGGATGGCGCCGTAGCGTTCGCTGGCGCACGCGACACCATTGGCGAACGCCGTCTCGCCCACGGGCCTGAAGCGCGCTTCGCCGTCCTGGCGCAGCCTGGAACGCGCCTGCACATAGACGGTCGCGCGCACATCATGTCCGGCGCGGAGATCGGCCAGCAATTCGTCGAGCAAGTACCGGATGCCGGGCCGCTCGTAGAGATGATGGTGGGCATCGACGATGGGCTGGCCCGGTTCCAGCACGTCCTCTTCCGCCGTGCGCGGGTCGCCGGGCGGCGTCATGGGGGCGGACCGCCCGCGGGCCGCCGCGGGTCCTGGAGCTCGGGCGCGAGACTGCCGGGCAGCCCAAGCTCGAAGGCATTGAGCGTCAAGGCAACCAGACAGTAGTAGCCGAGCACGCCGACCAGTTCGACCATGCCCTGCTCGCCCAGCTGCGCGCAGCCTCGTTGGTAGAGATCCGCATCCATGCGGCCCTGCGTGAGCAAGGCCAGGCTGACGTCGTGCACGGCGCGCTGCCGCTCGCAGCGCAGCCCGGGCGAGCGGCGGGCGGCGATCCGGGCGATGACCGCCGGCGGCACGCCGGCCTCCAGGGCCAGGGCCTTGTGCGCCGTCCATTCGTGGTGGGAGGTCCAGTGGCGCGCGCATACCAGGATGGCGAGTTCGGTGAGCCGTGGCTCCAGCGAGGTCTCGAAGCGCAGCAGTTCGCCGAGTTTCTGCGCGCGCCGCGCCAATTCGGGACGGCGCAGCCAGGCAATCATCGGCGCCGGAATCCGGCCCCGGGGGCCGGAGCGCGCCTCCGCGCACACCGCGGCCTGCTCCGGGCTCAGGTCGGCGTCAGGCAAGGCTTGCAGTCTTGGCATGGCTTCTCCGTGCGGACTCCGGCGCGCCCGTGGCCGCGGCGCGAGAGGCCTATCATGCTCCCGGCCGCGCGGCCGTCATGCCGCCATCGACGACCAGCTGCGTGGCGGTGATGTAGCCGGCTTCGTCGCTGGCCAGAAAGAGCACGGCATGGGCCACATCCCAGGCGTCGCCCATGCGGCCCATGGGTACGCTGGCATGCCGCCGGGCGATGAGCGATTGCGCATCCTGGGCGCCGAGCTGCTTGACCAGCCGGTGCTCGACCAGGGGGGTGTGCATGGTGCCCGGCACGACCGTGTTGACCCGGATGCCTTTCCTGACGTAGGCGATCGCGGTCGAGCGGCTGAAGGCCAGGATGCCTGCCTTGGAGGCCGCATACGCGGCGCTGACGCGCCCCTCGACCTGGAAGCTCATGCAGCCGATGCTGGATAGGTTGACGATGGCGCCGCCCTTGCCGTGTTCGGCGAACTGGCGCTCCATCACGGGCAGCACATGCTTGCAGCCCAGAAAGGCGGTCTTGAGGTTGAGCGCCATCTGGGCATCCCAGGCCTCCTCGCTCATCGACACCGGGTCGCCCGGGACGCTGCCGCCCACGTTGTTGACCAGGATGTCGATGCGGCCGTAGCGCCGCAGACAGTCCTGCACCGCCGCCTGCACTTCCTCGCCGCGGGTCAGGTCGCAGGCGCGGCCGGTCCAGTTGTCCCGCCCTGCCTGTGGCATCGCCGCGCGGGTGTCCTGCAGCGCGCGCGGATTCACGTCCACGCCGTAGACCGTCGCGCCTTGCCGGGCCATCAGCACGGCGGTGGCCTTGCCATTGCCCCAGCCCTCGCCGACGGAGCCCGCGCCAGCGACGAAGGCCACTTTGCCAGTCAGATCGAGCATGCGGTTCTCCCGGTTCATTGCAGCAGTCCCGCTTCGCGGGCCTTGATCTGCAGCGCGATGTAGTGCGAGTAGATGCGGCTATGGGACAGGCCGCCACCGATGAACCAGAGGCCTGGCTGCGGCGTCGGGCGGAACATATTGGCCAGCTCGCCGTCCTCGGCGATGCCCCAGATCCGCCCGACCTTGTCGGCGATGGCCGGCCCGAGGATGTCCCGCAGCACTTCCTGCTGGTTGTGATATCCGGTCGCGGTGACCAGCAGGTCCGCCTTCACGACGCTGCCGTCCTTCAGGCGCAGGCCTTCCGCCACGAAGCGGTCGATGTCCTCGTACTGCAGCAGGCCGATCTGGCCGCTGATGATCATGTCGGAGGCGCCGCAATTGAGGTAATAGCCGCCAAAGCGGCGCCGCAGCTTCATCTGGTGCCCGGTCTCGTCCTCGCCGAAATCCAGCTTCATGCCCTTGGCCTTGAGTCCTTCGAGCAGGTCCCGGTCGATTTCCTTCATCTGGGCGACGTTCATCTGGTAGCCGCGCACCAGCAGCGGATAGGTGCTGGAGGCGGCGATCAGGTCGGTGTCTTCCAGCGGCAGGCCTTCGTTGTAGTAGATGGCGTGGTTCAGGCCCGCGGCCCGCACGCTGGCCACGGTGATCGAGCCGCGCTGGATCAGCGTGACATGCGCGCCGCTGCTGGCGAGGTCCTGGGCGATGTCGTGGCCGCTGGTGCCGGCGCCCAGCACCAGCGCGTGCTTACCGCGCCAGGGCGCGCCGCGCTTGAATGCGTGGGTATGGACGATCTCGCCGCGGAAGTCGTCCAGGCCCGGGGCCGCCGCCTTGCGGGGAGCGCCGACGACACCGTTGGCGAAGACGAGGTGCCGCGGCCGCAGCACCCGCTCGCTGCCGTCGGCGCGGCGCACGCGGGCCTGCCAGTGCCGGGTCGTCTCGTCGTAGCCGCCGGACACCAGCGTGGTGGCGGTCCACACATTGCATTCCATGGCTTGCGCATAGGTCTCCAGCCATTGGCCCACCATGTCTTTGGGCAGATACTTCGGCCAGCTTGGCGGGAAGGGCAGGTAGGGCAGGTGGTTGAGCATCACCTGGTTGTGCAGGGCGAGCGCGTGGTAGCGGGTGCGCCAGACGTCGCCCACGCGCGGCAGCCTATCCACCACCAGCGCATCGACGCCGAGCAGCCGCAGCCTGGCGGCCACCGCCAGCCCGGCCTGGCCGGCGCCCACGATCAGCACCGCGGGCTCGCGATCTTCGAAACGCTGCTCCACGGCCCGGCGGTCGGCCCAGTTGGGGCCGCCGAACATGCGCATATCCTCGGCGCCGCTGGGGCGCCGCGCCCCGATGAGCGCTTCATGGCCCTTGAGCTCTTTCAAAGAGGTCATGAGGACCCAGGCCTTGCCGGGCTGCGCCTGCAAGAGGCGGACCACGCCCTCGGCGCGCCCCACGGCGGTTTCGAATTCGAAGATGGCCTCGATCACCTCGACGCCCAGGCGCTTGAGCTGGCGCGGCGGCGTGCGGCCATCCGGCAGCGTGAATCCCCTGGCCTGGATACTGGGCTGCGCGCCGGCAAGCCGTTCGACAATGGCGGACAGGCTGTCATGGGGCGTGATGTTCCAGGTGAAGGCCAGCAGATCGCGCCAATGGCAATCCTCGGCAAACAACGCCGCCAGGCCCGGCGCCGAGCCTTGGGCCAGCGCCTGCTCGAAGGCGCGCAACCAATGCCGCACGTGGTCGGCGGGCGCCGTCGTCCGCGCGGCGCCGCCGTGTTCCAAAGCCCTTGCATCCATCTTTTGTTCCCGTTGGGTAGTCGGTGCTTTAATGAATGCCATCGACTATAGGGAGCGTGGGCGGCGGGCGATACGCGGCAAAACGGCAAGCGCCATTGCATGGGATGCAAAGGCCAGGCCGGATCGCGGGACCGCTTGCGGCGCATGCCCGGGCATCGTCGAATTCTCACGGAGGGGGTGGGCGCATATGGAAGAACTCGCTCGGATTCAAACTTTCATCAAGGTCGTGGAGGCTGGCAGTTTTTCGGCGGCGGCGCGCGATAGTTCGTCCACCAGTTCGGTGGCCCGCCAGATCAAGTCGCTGGAGGACGAGCTGGGCGTGCGCCTGCTCAATCGCAATACCCGCGGGATTTCGCTGTCCGAACCGGGCCGGCTGTTCTATGAGCGCGCCTGCAAGCTGGCTTCGGACCTGAGCAATGCCAAGTCGGAAGCGCAGTCCTTCCAGCAGAGCGTCAAGGGCACGCTCAAGGTGTCGTTGAGGGTGTCCACGGGGACGACCGTCATCATTCCCGCGCTGCCGGCTTTCCTCGACGCCTATCCGGAGCTGTCGCTGGACATCACATTGACCGATGAGCGGCAGGACCTCGTGGCCAACCACATCGATGTCGCGGTATGGATGGGGCAGCTACCCAATGCCGACATCGTCGCCAGGCGCCTGATCCCCAGCCAGCGCATCGTCTGCGGCGCGCCGGGCTATTTCAAGCGTTATGGCGTTCCCGTCACGCCCCGGGAGCTGGACCGCCATAGCTGCCTGCTCTTTACCGCGCCGCAGTATGGAAGCACCTGGCGCTTTCACCGGGACGGCGTGCATGAAGAGGTTCCGGTCAGCGGCAAGCTGCGCACCGGCAATGTGCTGGCGCTGCTGTCGGGGGCGCTGTCGGGGCTGGGCATGATCATGGTCCATGAGTGGATGGTGCGCGCGCAGATCGAAGCCGGCGCCCTGGCCCGCGTGCTGCACGACTACACGGTGAGCCCCATCTCCACCGATGCCGATCTGCATGTGGTCTACCCGAGCAGCCGCGGCATGTCCTTGAAGGTCCGGGTGTTCGTGGATTTCCTGATCCAGCTCTTTGAGCGCAGGGCCGGCGCCTAGGGCGGTGGGCCGGACGGGGTTCAGCTGCCGCGCGCCAGCCGGGCCACGTTCTGCCAGCGGGCGACCTCGCGCGCCATTTCCGGCCCCAGCGCGTCGGCTTCGACCGTTTCGGGCGTCAGTATCTGCTTTTCGCAGAACTGCTGGAACGCCGGCGTTTGGGCGATCTGCGCGAAGTGCCGGGACAGCATCCGGGTCACCGCCAGCGGCGTGCCGTGCGGGGCCATGAAATCGAGCTGCGAGGAGACCTCGAATCCCGGCACGCCCGCCTCGCTGACCGTCGGGGTGCCCGGCATGACATCCCAGCGCTTGGATCCCGTGACCGCCAGGGCCCGCAGCCGGCCGGACTGGATCAAAGGCAATACGCCTGTCGAGGTCTGGCAGGTGAAAGAGATCCGTCCGCCGGCCACGTCCGTCACCGCCATGGTGGTCTCTTTGTAGCCGATGTGCTGGGCCTGGGTGTGGCTCATGTCGTTCAGGATGACCGAGCAGAGGTGGGCGCTGCTGCCCACGCCCTGGGAAGAGTAGGTCACGGTATTGGGGCTGTTCTTCATCGCCGCGATCAGGTCGGAGAGATTCTTGAAGGGCGAGTCCGGCGGCACCACGATCGCGAATGGCACGCGGGCCACGCGCGCCACGGGCGCGAAATCCTTGAGCGGATCCAGGGGGGGCGGGGTGATACCCGAGAACAGGGGCAGGAGATAGAGCGGAATGCCCGTGAGGATCAGCGTATAGCCGTCCGCGGGGGCGCGCGCCACGGCCTGGTAGCCGAGCAGGCCGCCGGCGCCCGGCCGGTTCTCGACGACCACGGGCGTATTCAGGCGCTTGGAAAGCGGGTCGGAAAAAAAGCGCGTGATGGCGTCGATAGAGGTCCCGGCCGAGGCCGGGACGATGATCTTGATCGGCTTGGACGGGAAGGCGTCGGCGTGGGCTTTTGCCGCGCCCATCAGCGGCAGCGCGCCAAGCAGCTTGATGAGGCGTCTTTTGCTCCTATCCATGAGCGCGGTCTCCTGTTATGCCTGTGTCCGGCCGGCCGGATGCCGCCCGGCTTGTCTTGCCAAAGTCTAGGTTTAACGCAAACGGGGGCAATCCGCTCTCGCGGCAAGGTGCTTTGCGCTGGATGGCAAGCCAAGAGCCCAGGGGCCTTTTTAAACTGGCTTGTCCCTGGCCAACATGTGGTGCGCCGTGAAGAGAAAACTGACCCTGGCCGACGCCCGAGCCGTCGCCGTTGCATACCTCGGGCATCACGGCATGCCCGCCGATCATGCCGGCATGGTGGCCGACCACTTGATCTACGCGACCCTGGCCGGCCATGATTTCGCCGGGCTGTCCCGCCTGCAGCCCATCGCGGGCATGCTTAAGGAACGCGGTCCGGGCGGGACTATCGCCGTCTTGCGGGAAACCCCGCTTTCCGCGCAGCTAGACGGCGCCAATGTCAATGGCTATGTGACTTCCGTGCTGGCCATGGACAAGGCCATCGCCCTGGCCAAGCGCAGCGGCATCGGTGTGGTCGGCGTCAGCAATAGCTGGTTTTCCGGGATGTTGCGGTACTACGTCGAGCGCGCCGCCGACGCCGGGCTGATCGGCATGCACGCGGGCAATTCCACCGCGCGGGTGGCCCCTTTCGGAGGCATAGACCGGCTGCTCGGGACCAACCCGATCGCATTCGCCTTTCCTTCGGATCCGGCGCCCCTGGTGATCGACTTCTCGTCCGCCTCGGTGATGTGGGGGGATGTGCTTTATCACCAGCAGATCGGCCAGCCCCTGCCGCCAGACCGCGCCGTCGATCCCGCGGGCCAGCCCACTACCGATCCCGCGGCGGCCCTGCGCGGCGCCATCCTGGCCTGGGGCGGGGCGAGGGGATCCGCGCTGTCCATGATCGTCCAGGCGCTGGGCGTCCTCGGCGGCAGCGATCCCGTGGTGGGCGAGGGCGGGGGCCGCTGGGGCTATTTCTTCCTGGCGCTGGACCCGGCGCTGCTGATGCCGCGGGAGGCGTTCAAGCAGAACATCCGGCGTTTGCAGGAAGCCGTGGAGGGTTGCCGGCCGGTTCCCGGCACCGCGTCCGTCAGGGTGCCGGGCAGCGCCGCCACGCGCAAGGTGCGCGAGGGACGGGCCCGGGGCTGGCTGGAGGTGGACGAAGCGATCTACCGCGCCATTACCCAGCACACCGCCTAGCGGGCGCGCTGGCCTGCGCCGCTCAATCGCCGTAAAGATTGGTCAGCGAGGCCTTGAGAAAGCCGCCGTCGACGACGATGTCCTGCCCATTGACATAGCGGGAGGCATCGCTGGCCAGGAAGGCCACGGCGCCCGCGATGTCGGCCGGCAGGCCGATGCGCCGCGCGGGGATGCTGGCGATGCGCTTCTGCAGCACGGCCTCGTCGCCGTAGTGTCGTTCTGACAGCGGGGTGCGGATCATGCCGGGGCTGATGGCGTTGGCGCGGATGCCGCGCGGGCCCCATTCGACGGCCATCTGGCGGGTCAGGCCCTGCAGGGCGCTCTTGGCCGTGCCGTAGGCGCCTACCCGGGTGGGCGCCTGGGCGGAGATCGAGGCCACGTTGACGATGCTGCCCGCCTGCTGGTCGCGCATCATGGGGAAGAAGGCCTGGGCGCACAATAGCGCGCCGCGCAGGTTGACGCGCAAGAGACGGTCCCAGAGGTCGGCCGGGAAGGTTTCCAGCGGCGTGGGCGCGGTGCTGACGGCCGCGTTGTTGACCAGGACGTCGCAACGGCCCAGGCGCGAGCGGACGTGTTCGGCCAGGCGGGCCACCGAGGCGGGGTCGGCGATGTCGCAGTGCACCAGATCGTCGTCGCCGTCGGCGTTGACGTCCGCTTGCACGATGGCCGCGCCCATCGCCCGCAACTGCTGGCAGATGGCCAGGCCGATGCCGCCGGTCGCGCCGGTCACCACGGCCACGCGGCCTTGCAGCGCCTGGCCGGAAAAAGTGGAGGACATATCCATGTGTGTTGCCTCTTGAGTAGACCCGCGACGGCTTATTTGTTCTTCAGGTCCGCCAGTTTGGCCAGGTCTTGCCAGATGACGGCGTCGCGCTTGATCGAGGCGGCGAACTCCGCGGGCGAGGCGTCGGCCGGGACGATCATGTTCTGGCCTTCGATTTTCTCCTGCACTTCGGGGTCGTGCTGGGCGCGGTAGATCTCGGCATTGAGGCGCTTGATGATCTCGGGCGGCGTGCCGGCCGGGGCGAAGACGCCATACCAGCCGTCGGCCTCGAATTTATAGCCTTGCTCGGCCAGGGTGGGCACGTCCATGGACGCGGGCCAGCGGCGCGAGCCGGTCTGGCCGAGGGCGACCAGTTTGCCGCTGCGCATGTGGGGGATGGGCGAGGCGATGTCCATGAAGCCGACACTGATGTTGTTGGCGATCAGGTCGGTGCTCTCGGTGACCAGTTGCTTGTACGGGACGTGAGGCATGTCCAGGCCGTAGTGCGCCTTGATGCCCTCCATGGCCAGGTGGCCGGACGAGCCCGTGCCCCAGGAGCCGTAGGCGAGCTTGCCGGGATGGGCCTTGGCGTAGGCCACCATATCGGCCAGGTTCTTGAAGCCGGTGCTCGGATTGGCGATCAGCAGGATGCCGGCCGCGCCGACCTGGGCCACGGGCAGCAGGTCCTTCTCGGTGTCGTAGGGAATCGTGGGCAGCACCACCGGGTTGAGCAGGATGGTGGACGAGGGCGCGAACAGCAGGGTGTAGCCGTCGTTGGCCGAGCGGACCACCGTGTCGGCGGCGATCATGCCGTTGGCGCCGGGCTTGGTCTCCACGACCACCGGCTGCTTCAGGGCCTTGGCCAAGGGGGCGGAAATCAGGCGGGCGAAGATGTCGCCGCCGGCGCCGGGCGAGCCGGCGACCACCATGCGGATCGGGCGCTGGGGCCAGTTGTCCTCGGCGGCCCAGGCATGGGCGCCCAGGCTCATCAACAGACTGCCCAGCAGCACGGCGCGCCGTGTGAGAAAGGAAGGGATCATTGCAGCGTCTCCGGATCTTTTGAGTTTTCTGAATCCCTAAATTCTAGGTAGCTCAATTGAATTGCCTATAGCTGAAACCGCAGATCAGAACTGCGCGATCGAGTGGGAATCGGCGGCGCGGCCGTCGATACACTTTTGGCGGGGACAACCGCCAAGAAGAGCTATCCATGACCCATGCCATCCGTCGCCGTCTGCTGTTGGGCAGCGCGGCCTTCTGCACCTTGTTTTCTGTCGCCGCCGGCGCGCGGGCGGAATACCCGGACAAACCCCTGCGGCTGGTGGTGCCCTATCCGCCCGGCGCGGCGACCGACGCCATTTCGCGCGCCTTCGCCCAGGAGCTGGGCAAGATCATGGGGCAGCCCGTGGTGGTGGAGAACCGCCCCGGCGCGGGCTCGGCCATCGGTATCCAGGCCGTCAAGGGCCGGCCCGCCGACGGCTATACGCTGCTGGTCCATGCCGAGGGCTTTTACAGCGCCAAGATCATGACGCCCAGCGCGGGCTATACGTTCTCGGACTTCGAGATCCTGGCTCCGCTGGGCCAGAGCAGCTATGCCTTCATCGTGCCGGCCGACCGGGGTTGGACGCAGCTGGCCGACATCAAGGGCGCGGGCCGGGAGATCGATATCGGCACCGCGGACCTGGGCGTGGGCACGTATTCCACCCTGGCCGCGCGGGTGGCCTCGGGTCTGGGTGTGAAGTACCGCGCCATTCCCTTCAAGGGCGGCTCGGAGGGGCTGGCGGCGATCCTGGGTGGCCAGATCGACGCCTACTTCACCACCATCGGCACGACCCAGAGCGTGAAGGACAATCCTCATGTAAAGGTGTTGGCCTACACGGGCCGCCCCGGCAGCGCCAGCCATCTTCCCGGCGTCAAGACGTTTGCCGAGCAGGGCGTTCCGGACATGGTGTTCCACAGCAGCTATAGCGTGGCCGTGCGTACCGGCATCGCCGAGCCGGTGCGGCGGCAGCTGGCCGCGGCGGTGCGCCAGGCCGCCACCTCGGCGGCCCTGCAAAAGGCGCGCCGCGATCTCTATCTGGACGAGTACACCGGCAGCCTCGACGACTACAAGCGCGAGCTCCTGGACCTGGCGCGCACCTTCGAGGCCGCCGCGCGCGAGGGCGCCAGGCCGCCGCGGTAAGCGCTGGCCCGGGGGCCTATCCCTGGCGCTCGGCAGGCGCCGTCTCGCGGGCGTGCACCGTGGCGCCCAGCGCCGCGCCGTGCACCGCCAGATGGGCGCCCAGTTGCATGGCCTGCAGCAGGGCGGGGCGCGCGATGCCCAGTTCCAGGCCGCGCGCGATGAGCGCGCGCGTGGCGGTCATGTCGGCGTGTGTGAAGCAGGCATGCAGGGCCAGGTCGATCAAGACGCGCTCGTCGGCGCCCAGGCCGCCCTCGGGTTTGCCATGGGCCAGGAAATCCAGCAGCACGGCAACATAGCCCGGATCGGCGGCGGCCAGGCGCAGCAGGCTGGCCGCGTGTTCGGGGCAGCTGGCGGCAATGCGCGCGCGCAGCGGATCATCCGCGGCCAGCGCCGGCAGCGGCGCGGCCTCGTGCAACAGATCGGCCGCCTGGAATACCGCGCTCAGGCCTTGCAGCGTGACCCGGTGCAGGACATCGAACAGATCGGCCTCGCTGGCGCCGGCTTGCCGCGCCAGCCGCATATGGGTGGTCAGGCCCGCTTCGTAGAGATGGGTGGCCGAGGCGTCGAGCGCGACGTAGATCAGCTCGACCATGCGCGCCGAGAGAGGGCCCGTGCGCGCCGGATGGCCGGCGTATGCCGCGTAGTGCGACAGGAAAGCCGGGTTGGCGCGCAGCAGGGCTTCGGTCCAGGGGCGCCAGTAGCCGCGCGCGGCGATGAAACACGCTTTGATGGTATCGGGATCGGTCATGGGCTGCCCAGGGTTTGTCCGGTCAGGTATTGCGCCTGCGCGCCGGCCACGAAACGCAGCAGCGGCAGGCAGGCGGCCGGGTCGGCGCCGGCCGGGATTTCGACGGCGTTGACGCGGGCCGCCAGGGGACCCCACTCGCAGGCCAGCGTGGAGATCAGCATGCGCGCCGCGGCGCGTTCGCCGGCGCCTTCCCAGGTTTCTTCCGGGTCGCGGGGCAGCAGCACGGTCAGGCTGCCAGGCCTGTCGGGCGCGGCCTGCCGCGCCGCCTGGACGATGGCGTCCAACCGCTGGCCCGGCGGGCAGGCCAGCACCCGCGTGTCCAGCACCGCCGGGTAGCCTTCGCCGGCGGCTTCCCTCGGACCGGCCCAGGGGCCTTGCACCCGCAGCGCCAGGGGCGTGTCGCAAGCCACGGGCGCATGGGCGCTGGGCGTATAGGCTTGGCTGCCGCCGAAGATGGACGAGCCGCCATCGACGGCCAGCAGGTCGGCCGTGAGCGCGGCCGATCCGGCGCTGGCCAGGAAAGCCAGGGCGCAGGCGATGTCTTCCGGCTCGCCCAGCCGGCCCAGGGGGATCTTGGCCACGGCGCGGGCCGGATCCAGGCGGCCGGCCTCGATCAGCCCGGCGACCAGCTCGGTGCGCACAAAGCCCGGGCAGAGGACGGTAAACCGCCAGGCCGGGAAGGCCTTCGCCATGGCCCGGGTCTGCGCGATCAGCCCGGCCTTGCTCGGGCTGTAGGCGCCGCGCCAGGGAATGGCGCGCAAGCCGGCGCCCGACGCCACGTTGACGATGCGCGCGCCGGGCACCAGGCGCTCGCGCAGGGCCAGCGGCAGCCGGGCCGGGGCGCGCAGGTTCAGGTCGAGCAGGCGCTGCCAGCCCGCGGGATCCTGCCCGATGATGGGCTGGCTGCTGTCATCGGTCATGCCGGCATTGTTGATGAGGGCATGCAGCGGCGGCAGGCCCTCGGCCAGCGCCGCGATCTGCGCCGGGTCGGTGAGGTCGGCCACGCGCAGGACATGCGCCGCGCCCAGCTCGTCGGCCAGGGACCGCAGGGCCTGGGCATTGCGGTCCACCAGGATGCAGCGCCAGCCATCGCGCGCCAGCCGGCGCGCGGTGGCGCGGCCGATGCCGCTGGCCGCGCCGGTCAGGAGGACCGTCTCCATCACAGCGTGGTGAAGGTAATGCCGCCGTCCACCACCAGGCCTTGCGCGGTGATGAAACGGGCTTCGTCGCTGGCCAGGAAGACAATGCCGCTGGCGATGTCCTGCACCGTGCCCAGCCGGCCCAAGGGCGTGCTGGCCACGCGGCGCGCATCGCGTTCGGCATTGCGGTTGCGCTGGGTGCCTTCGGTGGGAACGGCCGACGGGCAGACGGCGTTGACGCGGATGTTGCGCGCGCCGAGCTCGGCCGCCGCCGCGCGGGTGATGCCCAGGATCCCGGCCTTGATGCCGGAATAGACGATGGAGTTGGGGGCCGATTTCAGGGCGGCGGTCGAGGCGACGTTGACGATGGCGCCGCCGCGTTCGGGGTCCATCATGGCGGCGGCCGCCTGGATGCCCCAGACCACCGCCTTGAACCCGATGTCCAGCATGCGGTCCATGGTTTCGGGCTGGATGTCGGGCACGCTCTGGTAGCGCACCCAGGCCGCGTTGTTGACCAGGATGTCGAAGCGCCCGCCCTGCTCGGCGGCGCGCTGCACGGCCTCGGTGATGCCTTCGCGGGTCGCCACGTTCTGCGTGACGGCGAAGGCTTTGCCGCCCTCGGCGATGATGCCGGCGACCGCCGCATCGACCAGTTCTTCCTTGAGGTCGTTGACGCCGACGATGGCGCCGCGCGCGGCCAGCAGGCTGGCCGTGGCGCGGCCGATGCCGGCGCCGGCGCCGGTGACGAGCGCCACGCGCCCAGCCAGGTCTTGTTGCATGCTCATGTCCTTATACCGATTGAATGTAGGCGCGGCCCGTGTCGCGCGACAGGCCGCCGAAGGCGGCGTCCAGCTTGCGCACGGCGCGCAGCGCGCGGTGCAGTGGCAGCTCCCAGGTGAAACCCATGCCGCCATGCAGGTGGATGGCTTTCTCGATGACGTAGGCGGCATTGCCCAGCGCGCCGGCCAGGGCGGGGCGCGTGTCGCGCGCCGCGCCGTATTCGTCGGTCCGCATGGCGCGGCGGATGGCCGCGCTGGAGACGTCCTGCAGCAGCCGCATGCGCGCCAGCAGGTGGCGCACCGCTTGCTTGGCCGACAGGGGGCGGCCGAATTGCACGCGGGTGGCCATATAGCCGGCGGCGGCTTGCAGGGCGCCTTCGGCCGCCCCGTTGGCGAACTCGGCCAGCAGCAGGTGGGCGCGGCGCTTGAAGGCGGCCCAGGCGGCGGCGTCCAGGCGGGCGAGCACCGGCGCGTCCTGCAGCGTGAACCACAGTTGGGGATGCTCGGGATCCAGCGCGGACTGCTCCTGGCGCGGCGCGGCCGTGACGTCGAGCAGGGCGGCGCCGTCGCCGTCGGCCACCAGCATCCAGTCGGCCGGGCCATGGTCCAGGCGGGCATGGCCGGCCTGGACGCTGCCTTGCCAGGCGATGCCGGCCAGGCGTTCGCCGGCGGCCAGGGCGGCCGCCTGCGGCGTGCCGGGCAGGGCATGGGCCAGCAGGATCTGTTCGGCCAGGGGTAGCGGCAGATGCAGCTGCCCGGCGGCATGGGCGATGGGCAGGGCGAAGGCCAGGTCCAGGCCCAGCCCGCCGTCGTCTTCGGCCGCCATGACGCCGCACAGGCCGGCCTCGGCCAATACCGCGGCCATTTCATGGCGGTCCTGGCGCGTCAGCGCGTCGCTAATGGCCGCGCAGGCGGCCTGCGCGAACTCCTCGGGGCGCAGTTCTTCGCTGCTCATGTCAGATCCTTGGGAAGATTCATGATGCGCTGCGCGATGACATCGAGCTGCACTTCGGTCGTGCCGGCATAGATGGTCTCGGCGCGCGCGAACAGATAGGCGTTGGTGAAGGCCGCGTGCGCGCGCCGCGCCAGCGGGCTGGAGTGCGGGCCGACCTGGGACAGCAGCGACAGGGCCAGCCCGGCGAAGGCCTGGTGGCACTCCGACCAATAGAGTTTGGTGAGCGAGCCGCGCGCGCCGATGGATTCGCCGCGCATCATGCGTTCGACGGTCAGCTCGACCAGGCCCTTCAGGCCGTCGATTTCGCCGACCAGGTCGCCGATGCGGCGCTGGACGTAGCCGTCGTCCAGGGCGCTGGCCAATTGGCTGTCGGATTTGCAGGCGGCGATCAGCTGGCGCAGTTCGCATTCGAAGCGCCAGGGACGGTACATGCGGTTGGTGGCCCGCTCGATGGACAGTACGCGGATGGCGGCGCTCCAGCCTTCGTCGGGGGCGCCCAGCCGCGCGCTGTCGGGCACGACGACATCGTCGAAGAACACCTCGGCGAACGAGGACTTGCCGTCGATGGACTTGATGGGCACCACGCGGATGCCCGGGGTGTCCATGGGCACGGCGAACATCAGCAGGCCGCGATGCTTGTCGGCCACGGTGCCGGTGCGGGTCAGCAGCAGGCAGTAGTGTGCCTTGGCCGCGCCGCTGGTCCAGATTTTCTGGCCGTTGATGCGCCACTGGCCGCCTTCCTGCACGGCCTTGGTGCGCAGCCGGGCGAGATCCGAGCCGGCATCCGGCTCGGAGAAGCCTTGGCACCAGTACTGCTTCATGGACAGGATATTGGGCAGGAAGGCCTGCTTCTGCGCCTCGGTCCCGACCGCCATGATGATGGGGCCGGCCAGCTCCTTGCCGATCGAGCTGACGCTCTCGGGCATGGGCAGCGCGCCGACTTCCTTGTTCACGGCCAGGTGTTCGCGCAGCGACAGGCCATGGCCGCCGTACGGCTTGGGCCAGGTCATGCCGGCCAGCCCGGCCTGGTACATGGCGGCTTCCCAGGCGCTGCTTTCGGCCAGGGTGGGGGCACGCCAGTCCAGGCTGTCGCTGCGCATGAAGTCGGGCAGGTTGGCGCGCAGCCACGCGCGCGCGTGCTGGCGGTAGACCTCGGGCCCGGCGGCCGGGTCGGGGACCGCCACGTGTTGATCGAAGTGCATGCTTTTCCTCAGAGTGCGGGCGCGGCGCGGGGGATCATCAGCGCATCGAGCACGACGACGCCTTGACCCTGGGGCCGCACCAGGATGGGGTTCATATCGATCTCGGCGATGTCGCCGCGATGCCGGTAGGCGAACTCCGACAGCCGCGCGACCGCGCGCGCGGCGGCGCCGATATCCGCCTTGGGCTGGCCGCGCGCGCCGTCCAGGATGGCGAACATCTTCAGCGAGCGGATCATCGCCAGGGCTTCTTCTTCGCTGACCGGGGCGGCCTGCACGGCCACGTCCTTGAGCACCTCGGCATAGATACCGCCCATGCCGACCATCACGATGGGGCCGAAGACCGGATCCTGCGAAATCCCGGCGATCATTTCCGTGCCGTCGCGCACCATGGGCGCGACCAGCACGCCGTCGATGCGGGCCTGCGGCGCGTGGCGCGCGGCATTGGCCAGCACGCGGGCAAAGGCTTCGCGCACGGACGGGCTGTCGGCGAGGTTGAGCGCCACGCCGCCGGCCTCGGTCTTGTGGGCGATGTCTTCGGAGGCGATCTTCAGCACCACCGGGTAGCCGATGGTCTCGGCCGCGCGCGCCGCTTCATCGGCGTCGCGGGCGATGATCTCCCGCGGGACATCGATGCCGGCCTGGGCCAGTGCCTGCTTGGCGTGGAATTCATTGCGGAAGACCGCGGGGTCGACCGGCTCGGCGGCCATTTCCCGGCGCGGCGCGGCGTCGGCCGCGCGCAAGCGGCCCAGGCGCACCAGCCCGGCCAGCCCGGTGGCGGCCGCGTCGATGCTTGAAAACACCGGGATACCCAGCGCATTGATCTTCTCGATGGCCTCGGCCGGGCCTTGGCTGATGATCATCAACAGGCGGTCGGGATGGCTGGCGCGCACCTGCGCCAGCGCTTCCAGGTAGATGCCGCGCAGGCGCGTGTTGTAGAGCGACAGCGACATGAACAAGGCCAGCGCGCCCTCGGAGGGATCGTCCAGCAGCGCGGTGAGCATCTTGAGCAAGATGTCGGGACGACTGGACATCTGCGCCGAGGCGTCGACCGGGTTGCCGGTGCTGGCGGTGGGCACCGCTTCGCGGATGCGCGCCTGGGTGTGCGGGGCCAGGGGCGGCAAGGCCAGCCCGGCTTCGCTCATGGCGTCGGCCATCATGATGCCGAAGCCGCCGGAGGCCGCGACCAGCGTGACGGCGTCATTGCGCGGCAGGCGGCCGGGCATCAGCAGCGAGGCCGCATGGCCGATGTCGATCAGGGCCTCGACCGACCGCACGCGCAGCACGCCGTGGCGGCGGAAGATGGCGTCGATCACCGCGTCCGAACCCGTCAGCGCGCCGGTGTGCGAGGCCGCGGCGGCCTGGCCTTTCTCGGTGGAGCCGATCTTCAGCACGATGACCGGCTTGCCTTGCTCGCGCGCCAGGCGCAGGGCTTCGATCAGCTTGCCGGCATGTCGGCAGGTCTCCATGCAGCACAGGATGATGCGCGTGGCGGGATCTTCGGCCAGGGCCGCGATGCCGTCGGCCACGTCCACATCGGCTTCGTTCCCGGTGGCGATGAAGCGGCTCACGCCCATGCCGCGCCGGGCCACGCTCTGCATGGTGTGGCTGCCCACATTGCCCGATTGCGACACGATGCCGACCTGGCCGGCCGGCGGCATATGCTCTTCCAGCGCGATGGAGAAGGACCCGATCAGCCGGTCTGCCACATTGACCGCGCCCAGGCAGTTCGGGCCCAGCACGCGCATATCGTTCTCGCGCGCGATGGCCACCAGTTCGTCCTGCAGCGCCGCGCCTTGCGGGCCGGCCTCGACGAATCCGGAGGACAGCACGATGGCGGCCTTCACGCCGCGCGCGGCGCAGTCGCGCAGCGCGGCCGGGGTGGCGCCGGCCGGGACGGCGAGGATCGCCAGTTCCGGGGCGGTCGGCGTGTCGCGCACGCTGGCATAGGCGGGCAGGCCCTGGATGGTGCCGCCCTTGGGATTGATGGGATAGACCGGGCCGGCATAGCCATACTTGACCAGCATGTGCACCGGCCGGCCGCCGATCTTGGTGATGTCATCGGAGGCGCCGATGATGGCGATGCCGCGCGCCTCGAAAAAGGCCCGCAGCCCCGCGCCCGGGCGTTGCGTCTGTGCCGCCATGCTCAACGCCCCTTGAACTGCGGCTGGCGCTTTTCCAGGAAGGCCATGCGCGCTTCGCGGGCGTCCTCGGTCTTGGCCAGCGCCATGGTGAAATCCTGCTCGAAGCGGTAGGCGTCGCGCTGTGGCATGAGGTCGACCATATTGGCCGCGCGCTTGGCATAGACCACGGCCAGGGGCGCTTTCGAGGCGATCTCGTGGGCCAGGGCCAGGGCCGTGGGCAGGAGTTCGTCGGCGGGCAGCACGTCTTCCAGCACATTGCGGCGAAGCAGTTCCTGGGCGCTCAGGCGCTGGCCGGTGAAGAACATCCGGCGCAGCGTGGAGCGGCCGAACAGCGTGCGCAGCATCGAGGCGCCGCCGGCCAGGCCGACGTTGATTTCCGGCATGCCGAAGGTGGCGTTCTCCGAGGCGTACATGATGTCGCAGGCGGCCATCAGTCCCAGGCCGGCGCCAAGCGCCGCGCCGTTGACCGCGGCGATCACGGGCTTGCTGCACTCGCGGATGGCGTTGCCGGTCTCGCGGGTGATGCGGTTGTGCTCCAGGAAGTCGCCAGCGATGTCGGCGGCCGGACGGTCCTTGAGGTCCGCGCCGGCGCAGAACACGGTGCCGCTGCCGGTCAGCACGGCGCAGCGGATGTCTTCGCGTTCCGAGATTTCATCGAAGATGGCCACCAGGCGGCGGCGCGTTTCGCGGTTCAGCGCGTTGACCGGGGGACGGTTGAGCGTGACCAGCGCCACGCCACGGTCGATCTCGAACTTGACGGCGGCCTCGCTCATGCCAGCACCTCGTTCGACAGGAAAAAAACAGGGGCGCGCGCGGCGCCGTCGGCATGCTGCATGGTGAGTCTCCTCGAGTCGCGTTGACCGGTCCGGCCCTGCATCGCAGCCTTGGCCGCCGGTTTTTTTTGGATTATATGGACGCGATATGCGCAAGATTTACGCCATAAATGTTGGTTGTGTTCTGCAGGAAAACGCCATATTCCAGCGCCTCGCCAGCCGATACCATGCGTCTGGTCAGGAGACACTCAACAGATGCAGATCGAGCGAATCGGCACGGTGCGCGCGGCCCTGGGCGAGTGCCCGGTATGGGATGCCGCGCGCGGACGACTATGGATGGCGGATTGCCGCCACGGCCAGATCCTGGCCGTGGACCCCGACAGTGGCGCGGCGCGCCAATGGCAGCTGCCCGCGCCCCTGGGGTCTTTCGCCTTCAATGGCGATGACGAGCTGGTGGTGGCCCTGAAGGAGCGCTTCGTGCTTTTCGACACGGCCGACCACACCTTGCGCACCGTGGCGCGCATCGGCGACAGCCACCCCAATCTGCGCCTCAATGACGGTGTGGCCATGCCCGACGGCAGTTTCGTGGCCGGCACCATGCACATCTATCGCCAGGAAGGCGAGCCGCCGCTGGGCGGCCTGTACCGCCTGGACACGCAGGGCCGGCTGACGCGCATTGCCCAGGACCTGGGCGTCGTGAACGGCCCCGGTCCCGACCCGACCGGCACCTATTTCCATGTCTGCGACAGCTCGCAGCGCAAGATCTTCCGCTTCCGGATGGACGCGGACGGCGGCCTGGGCGAGCGGGAGGTCTTCGTCGATACCGATGCCCTGGGTTCGGCGCCGGACGGCTGCTGTTTCGATGCCGAGGGCGGTCTGTGGACGGCGCTGGTGCATGCCGGGGCCATCGCCCGGTTCGACAGCCAGGGCAGGCTGGACCAGCGTATCGAGCTGCCGGTGCGGCACCCGGCCTCGCTGTGTTTCGGCGGCGACGGGCTGGACGATCTCTATGTCACTTCGATCAGCGACAGCGGGCGGCTGTCGGCCGATGGGCCGCTGGATGGCGCGCTGCTGCGCGTGCGCGGCACGGGGCGGCGCGGCGCGCCGCGGCCGCGTTGCAGCATCCGTCCCTGAGCCTGGCTCAGTCGGCGCCGCCGGCGCTGCCTTTGTAGGCGGTAAAGCGCAGCGCCGGGCCGGAGACGTGGTCGGCGACGAAATCCAGGAAGAGGCGTATCTTGGCCGGGATCATGGCCGTGTCGAGGATGGTGGCGTACATGCCCTCCTCGAAGGTGGTGTTGGTCACGCGGTATTGCGGCAGGAGACGCTCCAGCGTGCCGCGCGCGATGTCGTTATGCACGGTGTAGTCATCGAGCAGGGCGATGCCTTCTCCCAGGCGGGCCAGCTCCAGCAGGGCGACGCCGTTGTTGCTGACATGGCGCGGTTTGACCGGCACTTCGTCGACGGCGTCCTCGTGCTTGAAGCGCCAGCAATATTGTTCACCCGGCAGCAGATAGGCCAGGCAGGCGTGCCCGACGATGTCGGCCGGCTGCTGCGGGATGCCGCGTGCGGCCAGGTAGGCGGGCGAGGCCACCAGGTAGCGCTCGCTCTTGAACAGGATGCGGCGCTTCAAGCCCGCTTCGACGGGCGGGGAAATGCGGAAATCGATATCGAAATTGTTGCGCCGCAGGTCGGTCTTGGCCTCGGAAAGCACCAGCTCGATGTGGATATCGGGGTATTGCTGGCGGAAGGCCGCCACCAGCGGGGGCAGCACGCCCAGGCCGAACATCATGCGCGAATGCACCCGCAGCGTGCCCTTGGGCGCCGAGCGGATCTCGGTGATGTTGCGATGCGCTTCGTTGATGTTCCAGAGTATGCCCTCGAGCTGGCTGGCGTACTCCTGGCCGGCTTCGGTCAGCACGACCTGCCGCGTGGAGCGCAGCAGCAGCTTGACGTTCAGCTCGGCCTCGAACTCGGTGATCATGCGCGACACCGAGGTGGCCGAGACACCGAACTGCCGCGCGGTTTCGGAGAAGCTCTCCGTTTTCGATATCGACAGAAACAGCTCCATCGCGCGCAGCCTGTCCATCATTCCTCCACTTTCCGCAGCACAGAACGCCGCTTTTCTTGTATTCCAGCCAGTAGCTACCGGCCTCTAGAATTTCCTCAAAGTCCGCTATTGAGGAGACATTATGGAATTCGGCGTATTCATCCTGGCGCAGCAACGAGGTTACCACCAGTCCTCCAAGCAAGTCATCAACAACTCCATCGAACAGACGGTGGTCGCCGAGCAGGCGGGCTTCGATACAGCCTGGTATGCCGAGCACCATTTCAACAACTATTCGCTCTCGCCCTCGCCCCTGATGACGGTGGCCCATGCCGCCGCCAAGACCCAGCGCATCCGCCTGGGCACGGCGGTCTGCATCTTGCCGCTCTACCATCCGGCGCGTTTCCTGGCCGAGGTGGGCTTCGTGGATACGGTGTCCAACGGCCGGCTGGAGCTGGGCGTGGGCTCGGGCTACCAGGAGTTCGAGTTCGAGCGTTTCGGCGTGCAGATCGCCGAATCGGGCGCGATTTTCAATGAGTTCCTGGACGTGATCCCCAAGGGCCTGACCCAGAAGATCTTCGAGCACCAGGGCCAATACCTGAATATCCCGCCGAGCTCGATCGCCGTGCGCTGCCTGCAGGATCCGATGCCGCCCATCTGGATCACCTCGGGCAACCCGGTGACGCTGGGCCGCGGCGTGCGCGAGAACCACAATCTCTTCGTGACCGCGCTGCTCAACGGCAACGAGGCCATCACCGGGCTGCGCGGCCGCCTGGAGAAAGTGGCCGCGGACAACGGCAAGGACCTGGACCGCGACGTGAAGTTCGGCTTCCTGCGCTGCGGCTACGCTTCGGACAACAAGGCCGAGATCGACGCCTACCTGGATTGCGCCCGCTTCCAGCGCCGGATCTCGGAGAGCCTGAAGTACCGCCGGGCGCAAAGCGACGACGGCTATATGGTCAAGGAAGTGCCGTCCGAAACCGATCCGACCTTCGAGCAGCTGCGCAAGAACCTGCCCGTGGGCTCGGTCAACGAGGTGATCGACAAGATGCTGGAAGAAATCAGCATCCTGCGTCCCAAGCACATCGCGCTGCAGACCCAGCTGGGCGATTTCGACCAGAAGACCATGCTGCGCCAGATCGAACTCTGGGGCGACAAGATTATTCCGGCCATCCGCAAGGAAATCGGCAGCACGGCGGCGGTCGCCTGAGGAGGAGGCCATGCAGATCTACCTGAGCAACGCCGGCGCCATCACCCTGCGCCATCCGACGGATTTTCGCCGGCTCGATGTGCTGGCCGACCCGCAGCCGCGCGAGCGGCTGGAGCAGGCCATCGCCCGCGTGGGCCGGCGCGAGGACGAGCGCCATCTGCGCCTGGCGCCCTCGGTGCTGCGCTTTCTGTCGCAGCATGCGGGCGACCCGCAGTGGGAAGCGGGCTTTTCGGCCATGGTGGATTATGCGGCGCGGCACGGCTGGGTGGATGAGCGCGGCGACATCCGCGCGCACATGGTGATCAACGAACACGACGAGGTGGTGTCGGTCGATGACTTCAAGGCGGCCATGCGGGCCTTGCCCGCGGGCATCAGCGCGGTCAGCACCGGCGACGGCGAGGAGGTGGCCGGCCTGATCGTCTCCAGCCTGACCTCGATCTCGGCCGAGCCGCCCATGGTCGGGTTCTTCGTGCAGCAGACCGCCTCGGCGCGCAATGCCTTGCTGCGCAATGGTCGCTTCGTGGCCAATGTGCTGGGCGAGGATCATGGCGAGATCATCCAGGCCTTTCTGCGCCAGCCGCAAGGCAGCGCGCGCTTTGCCCAGGGCGGCTGGGTGATGACCGACCAGGGGCTGCCCGTGCTGTCCGACGCCCTGGCCAGCATCGAGTGCGATATCGTCTGCACCGAGGCGCTCGGCACGCACGACCTGATCGTCGGCAAGATCCGCAAGACGGCCTGCCGGCCGGCGCAGCCGGTGGTCAACTTCAACGCCGCCACGCACCGTCTGTCGCTGCTGCAATAGGGCGGGCGGCGCCCGCCGGTCCGCAAAAAAGCCCGCTCGCGCGGGCTTTTGCCTTTGGGCCGGCGCCGGTCAGTCCAGGACGATCTGGTTGTCCTTGATGACCTTGCCCCAATATTGGCGGTCGGCTTCCAGCTGGGCGTCCAGCGCTTGCGGGCCGCCGGCTTTTTCCGTCTGGCCGTTGGTGACCAGCATCTGGCGGAAGCTGGGGGTCTGGACGGTCTTGATGGCCGCGGCGGCATAGGCCTGGACCAGTTCGCCCGGCGTGCCCTTGGGCGCGTGCAGGGCGGTCCAGTAGCTGGCCTTGAGCTGCGGGTAGCCCAGTTCCGTGACGCACGGCACTTCCGGCAGCGCCGGGTCGCGGCGGTCCGTGGTCAGCGTCAGGATCTTCACCGCGCCGGCTTTCTGGTGGTCCGCCAGCGCGATGGGCGTCATGAAGGACAGGTCATTGCGGCCGCTGATCAGGTCCATCAGGCTGGTGGGCGTGCTCTTGTACGGAACGGCGGTCAGGGGGATGCCCAGGGTCTTGGACAGGATCAGGCCATAGAGGTCGGTGACACTGCCCGGGCCCAGCGAACCATAGGTCAGGGGACGTCCTTCGCGCTTGGCGTAGGCCACCAGTTCCGCGAGCGAGTTCACGCCCATCTGGGGCGGCACCGTGATGGTCAGCGGGCCGTCGAAGAGCATGGCCACGGACGCAAAGCTGTCAAAACCGTATTGCAGCGAAGGGCGCAGCAGGATGTTGAGCGACAGCGGCCCCGAGCCGCCCATCAACAGCGTCGAACCGTCGGCCGCGGCGCGCGCCACGTAACTGGAGCCGATGATGCCATTGGCGCCCGGCTTGTTCTCCACAATGAAAGGGCGGCCTATCTCCGCGCTCATGCCTTCGGCCAACAGCCGCGCGAAATTATCGTTCGGCCCGCCGGCCGCGTAGGGCACGATGAGGGAAACCGGTTTGGGCGCGGCGCGCAGCGGCCGGGCAAGCATCATGAGGGCACCCGCGGCAATGAAGCCGCGGCGCGTGGGCTGGTACATAGATCTGTCTCCTGCTGACCCGCGCCCATGGCCGTCCCGGGGCGGGACCGGCCTGCCCGATGGCCGGGCGGGCGTCGTGGGGGGGACGGCTCAGCGCTGCCGTCCTCGGTTCTGTCCACGGCAATAGTAAGTTTTATCGGCCCTGGAGATTACCCCATGGCGGCGCAGAACTGTTTTGCGCAAATAGCGGGGCTTGCGGCCATGCCATGGACACGGCCGGGCCGGGCTTTCCCGGATGGCGGAATTTACGTCATAACGAATATTGTGAGAAGTACTTTCGCTAAACAGTAAATTTCAGCCCCTCTCTGTCAGCCCTTCTCGATTGCGAGCTCCGCCATGTTCCGATCCCTTGCCCGCCGGTGGTTCGCCGGCCTGATGGCCGGTTTGCTCCCGGCAGCCTTGTCGTGCCTGGCCGCGCCTGCCCACGCGGGCTACCCCGAGCGTCCGGTGACGCTGGTCGTGCCTTTTCCCGCCGGCGGCAATTCCGATATCGTGGCCCGGCGGGTCGCGGAGCGGCTGACGCAGTCCCTGGGCCAGCCGGTCATCGTTGAAAACCGGGCCGGCGCGGGAGGCCTGGTCGGCAACCAGGCGGTGGCCCGGGCCAAGCCGGACGGCTATACGCTGCTCCTGGGCGGCATGTCCACGCAGGTGCTGCTCGCGGGCACGGCGCCCGAACTGCCCTACGACCCGGTCAAGAGTTTCTCGGCCGTGGCGCTGATCTCCAAAGTGCCGCTCGTGCTAGTCGTGCCCGCGACCTCGCCGGCCGCCGATCTCAAGCAATTTGCGCAATACCTGCGCCAGTCGCCGGGCAAGTACAACTTCAGCTCGGCCGGCATCGGAACGTCGGGACACATCACCGCGCAGTATTTCGCCAACGCGATCGGCGCCGACGTCGTGCACATCGCCTACCGCGGAAGCGCGCCCGCGCTGACCGACCTGGTCGAAGGGCGCAATGCCTATCTGGTGGACACGCCGCCCGTGGTCAAGGAGCTGGTGAAGGCGGGCAAGCTGCGCGCGCTGGCGGTCTTCAGCGAGTCGCGCCTGCAGGAGCTGCCGGACGTGCCGACGATCGCGCAGGCCGGGCTGGGCGATCGCGTCCGGCATATGATGCAGCCCTGGCAGGCCATCTTCGTGCCCGCGGGCACCCCGCCGGCGATCGAGGCCGCCATCCACGATGCCGTCGAGCAGGCGGTTTCGGATCCGGCATTCCAGGACAGGCTGCGGCAACTCGGCCTGGTCCCGCTGCCGGGTTCCTTGGCCGATGCCAAGAAACGCTTCGAAGTAGACTATGCGGACTGGCTGCCCATCCTCAACGACATGGGCGTGAAGTCGGCGCCCTGAACCTTTGCCTTTGTCTGCATGAAAAACGATGACTCCGGCCCCATCGGGCAGGCCATTCGGCGCATCCGCAAGGAAAAGAAGATATCGCTGCAAGCCTTGTCCTCTTCCTCCGGCGTCGCCATCGGGATCCTCAGCGAAATCGAACGCGACCTGGGCAACCCATCGCTGAAGACCTTGATGCGCATCCAGCAGGCCCTGGGCGTGCCACTGAGCGCGTTGTTCGACGAGCCGCCGGCCGGCCAGGCCGATGCCGGCGGCCTGGCCGCCCATGTCCGGCGCGAGGGGACGCGGCGCGCCGTGCCGTTCGGCACGCCGCTGATGACCAAGGAGATGCTTTCTCCGCCCGCCGGCCAGCGCCTGCAATTCATGGTGCTGACCATCCAGCCGGGCGGCACGTCCGGCCCCGCGGCCCTGAGCTATCCCGCCGAGAAAGGCGGGATGGTCTTGCAAGGGGCATTCGACCTGGCGCTGGCCGACCAGGTGCTGCACCTGCGCCGCGGCGACAGTTTCCAGTTCGATGGCGCCACGCCGCACATCTTCAGCAATCCCTACGAGGAGCCCGCCAGCCTGCTGTGGATCATCTCGCACGAGCCGCTGGCGGCCCGCCAGCTGTAGGTCACCAGCGCCGCGCGGGGGCAGGCAGGTCCAGGGCGCCCCGCAGCGCGTCGCACAGGCGCTGGAACTCGGCCTCGGCCACGGCGCTATAGCGGCGCGCGCGCAAAAAGCCATGGATCATGCCCTGGCCCACGCGCAGCTGCACCGCCGTGCCGGCCTCCCGCAGCTTGTCGGCGTAGCGCAGGCCATCGTCGAGCAGGGGATCATGGTCGGCAAGCAGCAGATAGGCCGGCGGCAGCCCGGCGTGGTCCGCGGCGCGCATCGGCAGCGCATAGCCGTCCGCCGCATCCGGCCCGCCAGGCAGGAAAGCCTCCAGGGCAAACGCCATCGCCTCGCGCGTCAGGAAGGCGTCCTGGGTGTTGTGCAGATAGCTGGGCGTGTCCAGGTCCGCGTCCAGGGTGGGATACACCAGCGCCTGCATGCGCAGGCGCGGGCCTTGCCGATCGCGCGCCAGCAGCGCGCACGCGGCGGCGAGATTGCCGCCCGCGCTGTCGCCGGCCACCGCGATGCGGTCCGTGTCGACCTTGAGCATGTCCGCCTCATCGGCGGCCCAGCGCAGGGCCTCGTAGGCATCCTGGGTCGGCGCCGGATAGGGGTTCTCCGGGGCCCGGCGGTAGTGCACGCTGAAGACCTGCGCGCCGGTATTGGCGGCCAGGCTGGCCGTGATGAAATCATGGCCTTGGGGGCTGCCGGCCACGAAGCTGCCGCCATGCAGGTAGACGATGGTGGGCAGGGCGGCCTGGCTTTCGGGCCGGTAGATGCGCACCGGTATCTCATGGCCCTGCCGCACGATATAGGTGTCGCTCACCGCCAGGCCGGCGGGGTAGGGCTCGCGCACCAGCGCCGCATACTGGTCGGCCCGGGTGCGGCGCTGCGCCAGCGAGATTTGCAGCCCCGCCATCCGGCCCAGCGCGCGCCGGGCCTCGTCCACATAAGCCTGGATACCTGGGTCGTATGTCATGCGCGGTTTTCCTTGTCGTGTCGGGAGGGGCGGGACCCACTATAGCCAGATTTTCGCTTTGGCGAAAAAAAACTGTCCACTGAAATCGACGCCGTTTCGCCGATATGCGACAGTGGCGGTTCGCGGGATCCGGCCCCGGGAGCGGCCGCGACGACCCATTCCTCGATCGAGATGACGATGACTGCTGAAACCGCTGTATTGCGCGCCGCCTCGCTGGCGCCGCCCGTGAGTACCGTCGTGGCCGACCCGGCCAGCGTCCACGCGGCGATCGAAAGCCGCTTTTGCTGCCGCGAGTTTCTTTCCACCCCCGTCGAGCGGGAGGTGCTCGAGCGCATCCTGCGCGTGGCCAGCTGGGCGCCGTCCGGGTCCAACAACCAGCCCTGGAAGGTCTATGTCGTGCAGGGCGCCAGCCGCGACGCCCTGTCGCGCAAGGTCTGCGAGGCGCACGACGCCGTCAACGCGGATCCGGCCCTGGCCGGGCGCTACCGCGAGGAGTACCAGTACTATCCCAGGCAATGGGTGTCGCCCTATATCGAGCGCCGGCGCGCCTGTGGCCTGGGCCTGTACCGCGTGCTCAACATCGCCAAAGGCGAGCGGGCGCGGATGCATGCCCAGCAGCAGCGCAACTACGAATTCTTCGGCGCGCCGGTGGGCATGTTCTTCACCAACGAACGGCTGCTGGCCGAGGGTGCGCTGGTCGATACCGCGATGTTCGTGCAGAACGTGATGCTGGCGGCGCGCGCAGAAGGCCTGCACTCCTGCATCCAGGCGGCCTGGAACCCGTTTGCCTCGCTTGTCCTGCCGCATCTCGGCGCGGGCGACGAACGCCTGGTGTGCGCCCTGGCCCTGGGCCATGCGGACGTGGCCGCGCCGGTGAACACCTTCCGGCCCGACCGCGTGGACCCGGCGGCGTATACGTCCTGGCTGGATTAGGGGCGGGCGAAGGGCTGGTCTTGGGCTTGCCGCAAGGCCGCCCCGGCGCCCGCGATTCTCATTTAATGAGAGCGGAAAACGGGCCGGCCCGTTTTAGTATCATGGACGCCATCCCCCCGCGCGGGCCCGGCCCGCGGGCATCCAGACGAGCGTTCATGAGCGATATCTTTCACTTCGAGGCCGGCACCGCGCCGCTGCTGATTTCCATCCCCCATCTGGGCAGCCTGATCCCCGAGGCGCAAAAGCCGCTCATGACCGAGCTCGGCCTGCGTTCGGGCGATACCGATTGGCACCTGGATCGCCTCTACGCCTTCGGCAAGAAGCTGGGCGCCTCCTTCCTGTGGGCGCGCTATTCGCGCTACGTGGTGGACCTGAACCGCCCGCCCAACGACGAGAGCCTCTATCCCGGCCAGGCCAAGACCGGCCTCTGTCCCACGCATACCTTCGACGGCCAGCCCCTCTATCTCGACGGCCGCGAAGCCATCGGCCAGGCCGAGCGCGATGCGCGCCGCGCACAGTACTGGCAGCCCTACCATGACCAGCTGCGCGGCGAGATCGAGCGCCTGCGCGCCCGGCACGGCAAGGTCCTGCTCTGGGAAGGCCATTCGATCGCCAGCGTCATTCCGCGCCTGTTCGAAGGCAAGCTGCCCGACCTGAACATCGGCACCTCCAGCGGCGCCAGCGCCGCGCCCGCCATCCAGGACGCCATCCAGCGCGAGCTGCAAGGGCAGTCGGCCTATACCTGGGCGGTCAATGGCCGTTTCAAGGGCGGCTACATCACGCGCCACTATGGCGATCCGGCCAACAACATCCACGCGGTGCAGCTGGAGATGTGCCAGTCCACCTATATGGAAGAGCGCCACCCCTACCCCTGGGTGCAGGCCGAGGCCGCCCGCGTGGGCGCCCTGGTCGAGAGGCTGGTGAACAAGGCTTTCGAGACCCTCTGACCGCCTGGAGGGATGCCGGCCGCGGCCGGCATCGATGGACGCGGGGACCGCCGGCTGGCACAGCCCGCGGTCCCTTTTCTTTGGCGCCGCCCGGGATGGCCGGACAGGCCTGGCGCGCTACTGCTGCTTGAGCCCGAAGCGGGCCACGATCCCGGCCTGGCGCGCCGTCTCGCGCCGGGCATGGGCGGCGAAGTCGGCGCCGGACATATAGACCACGTCCTGGTTGAGCGTCTCCAGGGTCTTGAGGTGCTCGGGGTCGTCGAGCGCTTGCTGGAAGGCGTCGTGCAGACGGGCCATGACGGCCGGCGCCATGCCCGGCGGGCCGGCGATGCCATAGGGGGACTGCTCCGAAATGCCGTAGCCCAGTTCTTTCAGGGTCGGGACATCGGGCCATTTCTTGGCGCGCTTCTCGCTGTAGACGGCCAGCAGCCGCACGCGGCCGCTGTTCACCAGTTCCGCCCAGGCGCTGCCGTCGGAGCTGAAATCGACCTGGCCGGAGAGCAGCGCCATATTGACTTCGGAATTGCCCTTGTACGGGACGTGCAGCCAATCGATGCCACGTTGCTGGGCGACGGCTTCCATGGTGACGTGCTGCACCGAACCCGTGCCTATGGTGCCGTAGCGCACTTTGCCGGGATGGGCTTTCGCATAGGCGACCAGCTCGTCGAAGGTCTTCCAGGGCGCGTCGCTCTTGACGGCCGCGCCGAAGAGATAGCCCGATACGCCGATGATGTAGGACAGCTTGGCCGGGTCATAGGGCATCTTGGTGATGGCGGGCATGCGGAACACGCCCACCGACACCTGCGACAGGGTGTAGCCGTCGGGGGCGGCCGTGCTCAGGTTGACCGCGCCCAGGGAGCCGCCGGCGCCGGGTTTGTTCACGATGGTGATGGGCTGGCCGAGGCGGCGCGCGGCCGCCGCGCTCAGGCTGCGCATCTGGATGTCCGTGGCCCCGCCGGGCGGGTAGGGCACGATCATCGTGATGGGGCGTTCGGGAAATTCGGCCTGCGCGGGCGCGCCGGCCGCCACGAGGCCGAGCGCCACCAGGGCTGGGGCAAAGATTTTCAAGGCAAGTCTCCTCGAGAAAGAATGATGCTGGGCGGGCGATGCGTGCCGCCGCCCTGTTATGCCTGCTGGCGCAGGAAGTCCAGTATGCGTTGCGCCACGGCCTGGGGCTGCTCGAAGTGCGGCAGATGGCCGCAGTCGGTGAATATCGTCATCTCCGCATGGCGCAGGCTGGCCTGCCATAGCGCGGCCTGTTCCGCCGGCACGAGCTGGTCGTGATCGCCCCAGAGCACCAGCGCGGGGATGTCGAGGCCGGCGAGCGCGGTTTCGAGGCGGGGGTTGTGGAAGCTGCCGCCCAGCCTGGCGGTGGCGGCGCGATTGCGCTTTTGCAGGGCGCGCTGGGCATCGTCCATGGGCTCGGCCAGGACGCGATCGGCCACGCCTTGGTCGAAGTAGAGCTTGCGCACGAACGCTTCTTCGCTGGCGGGCGGGGCCGAGGCCACCCTGGGCCGCAGTCCGGCCGGGCCGATCAGGGTCAGGCTGCGGACATGCTCCGGGTCCAGCGTGGCCAGCTCGGCCGCCAGCCAACCGCCGAATGAGCTGCCGATGACATGGCAAGGGCCGCTGGCGCGCAGGAAGTCGCGATAGTAGGCGGCCAGGTCAGCGGTCGAGCCGATATCGGGCGACTCCGGCGTCAGGCCGAAGCCGGGATGTTCGGGAAACCAGATCTCGTGGCCGCGCGCCAGATGCTGGAAGAATTCGGGCCAGCCGCTCAGGCCGGCGGCGCCGTGCAGGAACAGCACGCGCGGGCCCTGGCCGCCTTGCAGCATGCGCGCCGGGATGCCGCGCACGGTCCGGGTGGTCAATATTCCATCCAAGTCATGACTCCTGTGTTGATCAAAGCAATGTCGTGGCCGTCAGGCCGCCGCCGCATAGGGCGCGGCCGTGGTGCAGAGGTAATCGTCAGGATCGAATTCGCGGGTCAGGGACCAGAAGTCCACCAATCGCCAGGGGGAGGTCATGGTGACGCGGTTGTGCTTGTTCTTGTACCAACTGGTCACGCCGGGATGGGCCCAGACCATGTTGCGATGGCGTTCGTCGATCTGCTGGTTATAGCGGTCATGCACGTCGCGGCGGACTTCCAGCGTGCGCAGGTTGCGCTCGACCATCTCGCGTATCGCCTGCAGGATGTAGGTGACCTGGCACTCGCTGTGGAAGATGGCGCTGCCGCCATGCGAGAGGATGGTGTTGGGGCCGGCCAGGACGAACAGATTGGGAAAACCGGGCACGCTCATGCCTTTATAGGCGCGCGGATCGTCGTCGCCCCAGCGTTCGCGGATGCTGCGGCCGCCCCGGCCGATGATTTCCATGGGCCACAACAGCTTGGAGGCATGAAAGCCCGTCGCCATGACGATGGCGTCGACCTCGTGCAGCTTGCCCGCGCGGGTCAGGATGCCGTCGGCCGTCACGCGCGCGATCGCGTCCGTTTCGAGTTCGACATTGGGACGCTTGAGGGTCGCAAACCAATGGTTGTCGCGCAGCAGGCGCTTGCCGTAGGGGGGGTAGCCCGGCGTGCATTTACGCATCAGCGCTTCGTCGCCGCCGAGCTGTTCGCGCATATAGGCCAGGATGTTCTCGCGCATCTGGTGGTTCTTGGCATTGAGCGAGATATCGGGCTGGCTCCAATCGGGATCGATGAACAGGCTGTCGTGAAAGCTGTCCGAAGCGGCCCAGAAGATCAGGAAGCGCGCCCACTGATTGAAGTAGGGGATGTGGCGCAGCGCCCATTTCTGCCCATCCGGGACGGCGCGGTGGTAGTTGGGGTTGCCCATGGCCCAGTGCGGCGAGCGCTGGAAGATGGTCAGCTTTTCCACCTTGGGCGCCAGCGCGGGGCCGGCCTGCATGCCGCTGGCGCCGGTGCCTATCATCGCGACCCGGCGGCCGTCGAGCTTGATGGCCGGATCCCATTTCGCCGTGTGCACCACCTCGCCGCGGAAATCCCGCAGACCTTCGATGCGCGGCGTGGCCGGCACATTGTGCCCCACGGCGGTGATGAAGACATTGCAGGCCTGGGCCTGGGCGCGGCCGTCGCGGTCCACGCTGTGCACCAGCCACAGGCCGCTTTCCTCGTCCAGCCTAGCGCTTTGCACCGATACGCCGAAGCGGATGTGCTCGCGCAGGCCGAACTTGTCGGTGGTGTCCTCGATGTATTGCTGGATTTCGTCGCGCTTGGCGAAGTAGCGCGACCACTGCGGATTGGGGTTGAAGGAATAGGAATAGAAATGCGAGGGCGTGTCCACGCCGCAGTCGGGATAGGTGTTCTCGTGCCAGGTGCCGCCGACGGTTTCGTTGCGTTCCAGGATGACGAAGGGGATGCCGGCCTGCTTCAGGCGCACGGCCGCGCAGATGCCCGACAGGCCGGCGCCGGCGATGAGCACGCGGAAATCGGCCAGGCCCAGGGGGGCGGGGTCGCGGCGCCAGCGCAGGGCGCGGGGGTCGCCCTGCGCCAGACCCAGCTCCTCGACGAACAGGGGCACGTATTCGGGCGGCATTTGCGCGCCCACGCTGGCGCTCATGATGCGGTGCAGGACATCCGGCGGCGGCAGGGCCGGCAGGCTGGGATCGGCGGCCTTTTCCTTGAGCACGCTCACCAGGCGCTCGCGGATGCGGCGGCGCAGAGGTTCCGGCACCTTTTCCATATAGTTCCAGCCGCCTTGGATGTGGGGCCTCATCTCGTCGAGGATGGCGAGATCGCCCGTCAGGTGCACCAGGACGAGCGCGGCGGGCACGATGTCGGCTTCTTCAAGCGCGGCGCGCAAGGCGGCTTCGTCGCGCGTTGCCGCATGGAATATATTCTCGGTGGGATGCTTCATTGTCTCCAGACCTGATAAGAAAGGCATGGCGGCAGTCTAGGGAGGATCCCGGCCGGGCATGACGATATTGATTGATGGGTGGGATCAGGAATCCTGATGGCGCGCCGGCCCACCGGAGGAGACACAGGCCATGGAGATCCGGGCCCTGCATTACTTCATCGGCGTTTTCGAAGAAGCCAGCTTTACCCGCGCCGCCGAGCGCATGCATGTGGTGCAGTCCGCCCTGAGCATGCAGGTGCGCAACCTCGAAGAGGAGCTGGGCACGCCCCTGTTCGAACGCGGCCAGCGCGGCCTGACGCCCACCGTGGCGGGCCGGCGGCTCTACGAGCTGGCGGTGCCCATCGCGCGCGATCTCTCGGCCGCCAAGCAGGAAATCCTCGACCTGGTGGCCGGCGATGTCGTCACCGGCTCGCTCAAGGTGGGCGTGACCTCGTCCATGTGCAAGAACGTGCTGGGCAAGGTGCTGGATGATTTCCTGCGCCTCTATCCCGCCGTGGACATCTCCGTCACCGAGGGGTATGCGCGCAATATCACCGAGCTGGTGCAGGCCGGGGCGCTGGACCTGGGGCTGGGCGCCATGCCGCTGGACAGCACCAGCCTGTCCTGCGAACTGGGCTTTACCGACGAGTTCGTGCTGGTGTCCAGCCAGCCCATCAACGGCCCCACCTTCAGTCATTGCGATCTATCGGCGATGCATGACCTGGTGCTGGTCATCCCTTCGGAGCGGCACCTGCTGGGCTCCACCATGCAGAGCTATATCGCCAGCGGCCGCGTCAAGGCGCGCAAGGTCATCAAGATCGACGGCATGGTCGCCACCCTTGAGAGCATCCGCCATTCCGACTGGGGCGCGATCTGCCTGATGAACTCGGTGGCCGACCAGATCGATACCGAGCAGTATTTCATCTATCCCATTTCCAATCCGCGCGTGCAGTTCGATCTCTTCCTGCTGCACGACCTGCGTTCCCCGCCCACGCTGGCCGCGAGGCGCTTCAGCGGCATGTTCTCGCGCCGGCTGCGCGAGATCAAGGAAATGTGGTCGAGCAAGTTTCCGGAGCTGGACGCCTCGGTGCGGCGCCTGTGATCCTCGGCCGCCACCCTGATTCAGGTCCGCCCGGCGCGTGACGGCGAGACCGGGGCCCGGGCGGGCGGGACATGGCGGCCTCGCATCGAGCGCCGCGCGGCCGCGCGCTGAGCGCTTCAGGCGTTGGCGCCGCCGTCCACGGTCAGTCCGGTGCCATTGATGGAGCGCGCCTGCGGGCCGGCGATGAAGGCGACCAGCGCGGCGATGTCGTCGGGCGAACCGTACTCAGGGATGGCCATGCGCTCGCGCTGGGCGTCGGCGTGTTCGCCGTTGGCCGGGTTCATCTCGGTGTTGGTGGACCCGGGGTGGACGATGTTGACCGTGATGCCGCGCGGCCCGAGATCGCGCGCCAGCCCCTGGGTCCAGGCGATGAGGGCCGATTTGCTCAGCGAATAAAGACTCATGCCCGGCGCGGGGACACGGCTGGCGAGGTTGCTGCCGATGGAGATGATGCGCCCGCCCTTGCCCATGTGGCGAGCCGCGGCCTGGCTGGCGAGGATGACGGCGCGCACATTGATGTTCAGCGTGGCGTCGATGTCGGCCAGGGTAAGGTCCTCGAGGGGGCCGGCGCGGAAGATGCCGGCATTGTTGACCAGGATGTCCAGCCCGCCCAGGGACCGGGCGGCCTCGTCCACCGCCGCCGGAACGGCGCGCGGGTCGGCGCTGTCCGCCTGGATGGCCAGGCCGCGCCGCGCCAGCGCCTCGATGCCGGCCACGACCTGGGCGGCGCGGTCCGCCGCGCGTTCGTAGGTGATGGCGACGTCGGCGCCTTCGGCGGCCAGGCGGCGCGCGATGGCCGCGCCGATGCCGCGGCTGCCGCCGGTGACCAGGGCCTTCTTGCCTTGCAATGTGCTCATGGGGTTACCTTAATTCTGTAGTGATCGGTACAAAAATGCTATGGTAGAGTCATCCAGGCGTCAAGAATTTATTTACCAATCAGCACAAAATTCGGATATCGATCATGGCAGAGCGAGGCCGTCCCAGGAGTTTCGATCGCGAGGCCGCCTTGGCGCGCGCCATGGAGGTCTTCTGGCGCAAAGGCTATGAAGCCGCTTCGATGGCCGACCTGACGGCCGCCATGGGGATTGCCTCGCCCAGTCTCTACGCGGCCTTCGGCAGCAAGGAGGCCTTGTACGGGGAGGCGCTGGCGTACTACAGCGCGACCGAGGGCAGGGAGATCTGGAGCGCGCTCGCCCAGGCCGGCAGCGCCTACCAGGCGGTCGAGGCCTACCTGATGGAATCGGCCCGGGTGTTCACGCGCCGCGCCAAGCCGGCCGGCTGCCTGATCGTGCTCTCGGCCCTGGGCGACCATGCGGGCGCCTTGCGCAAGCGCCTGGTCGAGATGCGGGCCGCCAATATCGCCGATCTGCGCGAACGCCTGCAGGCCGGGGCGGACGCGGGCGAGATCGCCCCGGCCGCCGACCTCGATGCGATGGCGCGCTATTACGTCACCGTGCAGCAAGGCATGTCCATCCAGGCGCGCGACGGCGCCAGCCGGCGCGAACTGGAGAGTGTCGCGGCCGCCGCCCTCGCGGCCTGGCCGGCCCTGGCGGGCCAGGCCCATTGAGGCGCTTCCGGCTGCCGAGTTCTCAGGTGCCGAGCGCCCGGGTCTCGCCGTTTCGAGCGCCCGTCTTGGTGTCTGATAGCGCCAGGGAAGGATTGGCCTATGACAACTACAATCCCCGCCATAGACCGGGGATGCCATGACGATAGAAGGAAAGACCGCCGCCGAGATCTTCGACAGTGTGCGCGCCCAGGCGCAGGCCGGCGCCTTGACGCCCGGCATGAGTCTGCCGCCGGTGCGCGAGCTGGCCGCCGCGCTGGGCGTCAACCGCAATACGGTGGCCGCGGCCTATAAGCGCCTGGTGGCCGCCGGCATCGCGGTCGCTCAGGGGCGTCTGGGCACGGCGATCCGCCAGCCGCACGGCCCGGGCGAGCAGGAGGGCCAGGGCGCCGATCCCGAGCTGATCGACGCGGCCAGCGGCAATCCGAATCCAGCCTGGCTGCCGGAGCTTGCGGCGCCGGCGCGGCCGCGGCGTCTGTATGGCGAGCCCACGGTCAATGCCGGACTGGCCGCCTATGCGCGCGCCTGGTGCGCACCCGATTGTCCTGGGGAGTTCGAGGTGGACATCACGCATGGCGCGGTCGATGCGATCGAACGCCTCCTGGGCGCCTGCCTGGTGGCCGGCGACCGCGTCGCGGTGGAGCAGCCTTGCTTTCTGAGCAGCATCAATCTGTTGCGGCTGGCCGGCCTGCAGGCGGTGGGCGTGCCGGTCGACGAGCAGGGCATGCAGGCCGCGGCCCTGGAGGCCGCGTTGGCCTCGGGCGCGCGGGCGGTGATCCTGACGCCCCGCGCCCATAATCCCACCGGCTGCAATCTGAGCGCATCGCGCGCCCAGGCCCTGGCGCGCGTGTTGGCGCGCCATCCGCAGGTCTTGGTCATCGTCGACGATCATTTCGCCTTGCTGGCCGAGGCGCCGTATTTTTCCGTCCTGGGGCGCGGACGCCAGCGCTGGGCGCTGGTGCGCTCTTTCTCCAAGGCCTTGGGGCCGGACCTGCGCGTGGCGGCCGTGGCCAGCGATCCGGCCACGTCCCGCCTGCTGCGCCTGCGCCTGGCGCCGGGCACCCACTGGGTCAGCCATCTGCTGCAGGACCTGGTCGAGGCGACGCTGGCGCGTCCACAGACGCAGCACCTGCTGGCGCGCGCGCGCAAGGACTACGCGCGCCGCCGCCACCATCTTCGTCACGCCCTGCAGGCGCAAGGCGTGGACGGCGCCTGGCCGGGCGACGGGCTCAATGTGTGGCTGCCAATGGAGGATGACCGGGCGCTGGCCGAGGCGCTGGCGCGGCGCGGCTGGGCGGTGCGCGAGGGACAGGCGTTTGGCGTGCAGGCGCCCGTGTCGGGCCTGCGCCTGACCATTTCGACGCTCGATGCGGCGCAGTGCCGCCGGCTGGCGCGCGATGTGCGGGCCGGTCTTGCCCGGCTTGAGAAATAATTCAATTGCATGGGAGTTTGCGGATTCCTATCCTGCCTGTCTGGTTGTTGAGGGTGCCCGAGCGCATCGCGATCACCGCCCTGTCCGAGGGCGGATCCACCGGAGACAGGCATGGACAGGAGACAGTTGCTGGCCCTCGCGGCCATGGCCCCGCTGGGCCGGGCGTTTGCCCAGGCGGATTTTCCCAACCAGACCATCAGGCTGATCGCGCCTTATGCGCCGGGAGGCACGGTGGATATCCTGTCGCGCCAGCTGGCCGAGCCGCTGCGCGCCGGACTGGGGCAGTCCGTCATCGTGGAAAACCGCGGCGGGGCGGGCGGCACGCTGGGCGCCGACGCGGTGGCCAAGTCGCGTCCCGACGGTTATACGATTCTGTTCGGCGCGGTGCATCACGCCATCGCGCAATCGGTCTATCCCCATCTGGGCTATGACATCCGCGAGATGACGCCGGTCGGTTTCCTGGGGCGGGTGAACCATGCGCTGATCGTCAACAAAAACCTGCCCGCCGGCAATGTGGCCGAGCTGGTCGCCCTGCTCAAGGCGAGTCCGGACAAGTACAGCTATGCCACGCCGGGCGCGGGCACCATGCAGCATCTGATGGCCGAGTACTTCAAGAGCGTGACCGGCACGCAGATGATGCATGTGCCGTATCGCGGTTCGTCGCCGGCCATCGTGGACATCATCGCGGGCAATGTGGACATGATGTTCGAGACCATGCCTTCGGCCATCCAGCACATCCGCGCGGGCAGCGTGCGGGCCATCGCCGTGACCTCCAGGGACCGCTCGCCGCATCTGCCCGATGTGCCCACCGCCGCCGAGAGCGGGGCCCCCAATTATGACGCCACCAGCTGGTACGGCATCTATGCTCCGCCGTCCACGCCCCAGGCGGCCGTGGCGGCGCTGAACCGGGCCGTCAACCAGGCCTTCGGCGACCCGCGCTTCGTCAAGCGCTGGGTGGAGCTGGGCGCCGACGCCGGCGGCGGCACGCCGGACGAGCTGGCCCAGCTCACGCGGAGCGAAGTGTCGCGCTGGGGCGAGGTGGCGCGGCGCGCCAAGATCTCCGTCGGTTGAGCCTCCGGCCGCCGTGTGGCGGCATGCTATATTTGTCCTATGACAAAACCCGGAGGTGGCCCGGCCGTGGAGGCAGGGCCCGCATGAGATGGGCGGCACCCAGACACAGCATGATTTGCACGGCCGCTGGCCCCAGGCGCGGTCGGTCGAGGACTTCCAGCGCAATCTGGCGGCGGTGCGCGCGCGCATCGACGCGGCCTGCGCCCGGGCCGGGCGCGAGCCCGGCAGCGTGCGCCTGCTGCCCGTGAGCAAGACGGTCGACGACGCGCGCATCCGCCTGGCGTATGAGGCGGGCTGCCGTTTCCTGGGCGAAAACAAGCTGCAGGAAGTCTCGCGCAAATGGGAGGCCCTGGCCGACCTGGAGGATCTCAGGTGGTCGGTCATCGGGCATCTGCAGACCAACAAGGCCAAGCTCGTGGCGCGGTATGCCGATGAATTCCAGGCCTTGGACAGTCTGCGCGTGGCCGAAGCGCTGGAGCGCCGCCTGCAGGCCGAGGGCCGCGGGCTGGATGTCTTCGTGCAGGTCAATACGTCTGGCGAAGCCAGCAAATACGGCCTGGCGCCCGAGGCGGTGGCCGGCTTTGTGCGCGAGCTGGCCCCGTTTGCGGCCTTGCGCGTGCGCGGCCTGATGACGCTGGCCCTGCTCTCGACCGAAAGCAGCCGCGTGCGGCAGTGCTTCGCGCGGCTGCGCGATGTGCGCGACCGCCTGCGCCAGGAACGGCCGGACGTGGCGCAGCTGTCCATGGGGATGTCGGGCGACTACGAGATCGCCATCGAGGAAGGCGCGACCGTGGTGCGCGTGGGGCAGGCCATCTTCGGGGCGCGCAGTACCCCCGACGGCTATTATTGGCCCCAGGGCTGAGGGGCGGGCCGGCCGTGATGGCCGGCCCGCGCAAACGCCGTTCTCCGGCGCTTATTCCGGCTGGATGCCGGCTTCTTTCATGCGCTTGCTCCAGGTGGCAAGCTGGTCCTGCACGAAGCCCAGTTGTTGCTCAGGGGTGTTGGGGGCAACCGTCATTCCCATGAGTTCGAACTTCTGCTGGACCTCGGGGCGCGCCAGGGCCTTGTTGATGGACTGATTGAGCTTGGCCACGACGTCGGCGGGCATGCCGGCCGGTCCACCCACGCCCACCCAGACGACCAGGTCAAAGGCCGAGTAGCCGGTTTCGGCGAAGGTCGGCACATCGGGCAGGTCCTTCAGGCGCTGCGGCGTGCTGATGGCCAGCGCCCGGATCTTGTTGGAGCGGATGAGCGGCATTGCCACCGATAGATCGCCCAGCACATAGTCCACCTGGCCGCCGGCCAGGTCGGTCAGCGCGGGCGGCTGGCTCTTGTACGGAATGCCGGTGGCCTTGACGCCGGCAATGCTGTTGAAGGCCGCGCCCGCCACCTGGCCGCCCGGCGAGCCATAGCCGAAGTTCAGCGTCTTGCTCTTGGCCTTTTGCACCAGGTCTTTGACGCTGCTGACATCGCCGTCGCCGCGCACCAGAAGCAGCATGGGCATGGTGGTCAGGCGCGAGATGTGCGTGAAGTCCTTGACGGCGTCGTAGCGCAGGTCTTTCACCAGGCCGGGATTGATCGAGTTCAGCGAGCTGCTGGTGATGGTCAGGGTGTAGCCGTCGGCCGGCTGGCGCAGGGCAAAATCGGTGCCGATGACGCCTTGCGCGCCAGGGCGGTTTTCGATGATGAAGTTGCCGCCGAGGTCGCGGCTCAGCTCCTGGCCCAGGATGCGGGCGCTGTTGTCGGTGGCGCTGCCGGTCGAGAAGGCGGCGATGATGCGCACGGGCTTGTCGCCGGGATAGGCGTCGGCGGCGAGGGCGGCGCCGGCCATGGCCATCGTCATGGCGCAGAGTGCGGCGCGGGTGGCAAATCGGGGCTTGTTCATAAGTCTCCTGTCTATTCTTCTGGTTGCTGCGGTTGGAAAAATCAGAGGGCGCCGTCCGGCGCCGGCATCTCTCCCAGGGCCGGCGGGCCGCGCCGGATGGACGCCGGCGTGCGCGATAGCTTGATGGGGATGCCGGGCCCGGTGTAGCCGTCCTGGCGCACGACCATGGCGCGATGCGCGGTATGCGGGGCCGCGGCGACCGCGCCCACATCGAGGATGGGCGCGGCCGGCACGTTCTGCGCCAGCAGGCGCGGGCCGATTTCCTCGCCATCGAGGGTGGCGAGGGCGGCGCGCAGCGCGGCGTCCAGCGCGTCGCGGTTGGCCACGCGCTGGCCATTGGTGGCAAAGCGCGGGTCCTGCGGCAGCTCGGGCAAGCCCAGCTGGATGCACAGCTTGCCGAACAGGCGGTCGTTGGCCACGGCGATGAACAGCGGGCAGGTGCGCGTCTGGTAGACGTTGTAGGGCACGATGTTCGGATGCCCGTTGCCGCTGGGCCTGGGCGTCACGCCGGAGGCCAGGTAGTTGGTCAGGAAGGGATGGGCCACCGACACCGCCGAGTCATACAGGGTGATGTCGGCCATCTGGCCCTGGCCGGTCAGGTGGCGCGCCTGCAAGGCCAGCAGGACGGCCATGGCGGCGTTCATGCCGGTGGTCAGGTCGACCACGGGCACGCCCAGGCGCAAGGGCGGACCGCCCGCCTCGCCATTGATGCTGAGCAGGCCGGCCATGGCCTGCACCGCCGCGTCATAGCCGGGCAGCTCGCCCAGCGGGCCGTCGTCGCCGAAGCCGGTGATGCGGCAATGGATCAAGCGCGGGTAGCGTTGGGTGATCTCCTTGGGCGAGGCGACGCCCCAGGCGCGCAGCGTGCTGGCCTTGAAGTTCTCGATCAGCACATCGGCGCTTTCCAGCAGTTGCCAGAAGACGGCGCGGGCGCCGTCCTGGTTCAGGTCCAGCACCATGCTGCGCTTGTTGCGGTTGACCGCCCGGAAGTAGGCTGAGCTGCCCTCGACGAAAGGCGGCCCGAAGCCGCGGCATTCGTCTCCCTCCGGCGCCTCTATCTTGATGACTTCGGCGCCATGGTCGCCCAGTATCTGGCCGCAAAAGGGGCCCGCCAGCACGCGCGATGCGTCGATGACGCGCAGCCCCTGCAGGGCGCCGCCCGTTTGTGTTGCCTGCATATTGCTCTCCTTGTCGCGCCTAGGCGATATGCCAGACATAGCCTTCGGCGGCCGGCAGGCGGCGCAGGCTCAGGCGGTGGTCATGGGCGTCGCGCGCCCCGTTCAAGAGCCCTTCCCAGGCCATGTCCAAGGCGGGGTGGGGGTCGTTCATGCCTTGCAGCAGGGCCCAGCCGGCCTGGCGCACGACATAGCCCTGGCCGTCCGGCGTCACCTCGGCCTGGTCGCCCTGGGCATGCAGCAGCGCTGCCAGGAAGGCCGCGAAACCCTTGGCGCCGGCTTCGGGCGCCACGCCCAGGCCCTGCGCGGTCTCGTGATAGCACTGCATGCCGATCAGCTGGCCCGTCAGCTTCAGCAAGGCTCCGGCGTCTTCGGGGCCCCAGAGCTGCAAGGCGGTGGGCAGGGCGCTGCGCACATATTCCATGGCGTAGTTGCGGTTGGCCTTGGCCAGGCGGTCGCGCGGCCAGGTCTCGGTGGGCAGGCCGGGCGCGGCGGCCGGATCGAAGTCCGGCGCATCCTCGTGGCGCGCGAAGCGCAGGCGCTCATGCGGCAGCAGGTCGTGGTCGTATTCGTAGTAATAGCCTTCGAGGCCCGACTGGCCGTCGACGGCCTGCTTGGTGCAGACAAAGCCTAGCCTGGGATTGCCCAGCGATACGCCGTTCTGCGCGTGCCAGCCGGCCAGCATGGCGCGCGAGACTTCCGAGGGGATGGCGCAGATGGCCGTGCCCGACCAGATCCAGCGCGGCGCGGCGTAGCGTATCCACGCCTTGCGGTCGGATTCGTACATGTATTGCACCGACACGCCGCCGATATGGTTGGACAGATAGTGGTATTGGGCGGCCGCCACGGCAGGGGGAAGATGGTCGATGCCGAGTTTCTTCAGGCCCGGCAGGAAACGCTCGCGGCGCTGGCGGCAGAAGATCTCATAGACCAGTTCGCTGGCGCGCGGCGTGCCGCGCCGCGTCACGGTGGACAGCACGATGCCCGTGAAATAAGCGTGATACCAGTTGGCCACGGCGCGCCAGGCGCGCTCGTTCTCGTTCAATGACATGCCATCATCCTTGGGTGTACGCAGCCGGCAGCGGCAAGGCGCTGGCCAGGATGCCGTCGGCGATCTGGACCGCGATGCGTTCGCGGTCGGCTTCGGTTTCGTTGTCGCGCGGGCGGTACCACATCGTGGTCCAGTTCAGCGCGCCCAGCATGGGTTTGACGGCCAGCGCGGCCGGCGCCTCGCGGAACTGGCCCAGGCGCATGCCCTCTTGCAGGACGTCGCGGTACAGCGTCTCGTAGTCGTCGCGCAGCTTGACCAGCTCTTCGAGTTCGGCGCGTTCCTCGTCCGTGCTGCGGCCGGTCATGCGCAATTCGGCCCCTTGCACCGTGACGCGCTGATAGGGCAGGTGGCGCATCATCAGATGCGTGTGGGCGTGGGCCATGTTCCACAGCCGGCGCGCCGGCGGCAGCGCGGTGTCGCGGGCCAGCGGCTCAACGGTATCGAAGTTCAGCTGCATGGCCCGCCGATGGACGGCGAAAAACAGCTCGGTCTTGCTGCGGTAGTAGTAATAGACGCTGCCCTTGGTGAGGCCGATGAGATCGGCCACCGAATCGATGGTGGCCGCCGCGAACCCCATCTCGGTGAAGGCGGCCGCCGCCGCGTCCAGCAGGTCGATCTGCCGCTGGGGCATGTCGTCGTAGGCGATTTTTCGCTTGGCTTTCATGGCGGTTCTCAGGCCGAGAGCGCTTCTTTCTTGACGGCGCGCGCGATGACCAGGCGCTGGATCTCCGAGGTGCCTTCATAGATCTCGGTGATGCGCTGGTCGCGGTAGGCGCGCTCGACGGCGCAAGGCTTGACATAGCCCCGGCCGCCGAGAATCTGCACGGCGTCGTCCACCACGGCATGCGAGTTTTCGCTGGCCAGCAGCTTGGCCATGGCGCCCAGCACGCCGATGTCCTGGCCGGCGTCATAGGCGCGGGCCGCTTCGTAGGTCATCATGCGCGAGGCCGACAGGGCCGTGGCCGAGTCGGCGAGCTTGAAGCCGATGGCCTGGTGATCGATGATGGGCTTGCCGAAGGTCTCGCGGCGGGCGGCGAAATCGCGCGCCGCCGCATAGCTGCCCAGCGCGATGCCATTGGCCTGGGCGGCCACCACGACGCGGCCGATGGCCAGCGTGCCCAGGGCCAGCCTCATGCCGCGCCCTTCCTCGCCGACCATGGCGCTGGCGGGCACCCAGGTGTCGAGCTTGAGGTTGGTGGTGGTCGTGCCGCGGATGCCCATCTTGTCTTCGTAGAAATCCACCGCCACGCCGGGGGCGTCGCGCCGCACCACGAAGGCGCTGATGTTGTGGCGTTCGTCGTCGCTGCTGCGGGCGAACACGATGAAATGGCTGGAGTGGCCGCCATTGCCCAGCCAGCATTTTTCGCCGCGTATGCGCCAGCCCTCGCCCTCGCGCACGGCCACGGTCTGCAGGCCGGAGGGATCGGAGCCCGCGTCGCGCTCGCTCAGCGCGAAATTGACCGCGCGGCCCTGGGTGGCCAGCCCGCCCAGCAGCTCCATCTTCTGGGCGTGGGTGCCGCCCAGCAGGACCGGGAAGGCGCCCAGCGAGAGCGCGGCCAGGATGGCGGCGGTAGAGGCGCAGCCCTGGGCCACGGTTTCGACCACCGAGACCACGGAGGTCAGCGATGCGCCGCTGCCGCCATATTCGGCCGGCACGAACATGCCCGAGATGCCGCTGGCCAGCAGGGGCGCGAGATGTTCCACGGGATAGCGCTGCTCGGCGTCGATGGCCGCCGCGGCGGGGGCGAAAAGATCCCGCGTCAATGCCGCCGCCTTGTCGCGCCAGACCACCGATTGGACCGGCAGCGCCGGTTCCCAGACCACAGTCATGAATTTCTCCAAAAACATACTACTGAGTATTTATCAAACATACTACTCAGTATTTATTTTGGAGATACTGGGGAAAACCCGCGCCGGCCGCCCGGCCCCGGCGCGGGCGGCAAAGACATATCGGCTCCGTCGAGGATCAGGCGCCCCTTCGGGGCGCGCTGTTCATGAAGACGGACCGGGAAACGGAGACAGGCGACCGCAGAAAAGCCGGCGCCGCCTCAGCCGGCGCGCCGGGTATCGGCCAACGCGCGGTCGATGGCGTCGACGATCTGCGTCACTTCACGCTCGCCCATGGGCGTGGACAGCGCCATCAGGCCGTAACCGGCGGCCAGGACGCCGTGCGCCAGCAGGGCGTCCACAAAGGTTTTCAGGCGCGCCGACGCCTGGGCGTCGGGATAGATGCTCCGGTAGTCGCGCGGGGCCTGTCCGGTGAAGTGGATGCGCAGCAGCGAGCCCATGCCCACGGCGCGGCCGGGCAGGCCATGGCGCTTGAGCGCTTCGTTGGCGCCATCGCGCACCGCTTGGCCGATGCGGTCCAGGTGCGCGAAGGCCGGCGCGTCCAGGGCTTGCAGCGCGGCCAGGCCGGCCGTCATGGTGACGGGGTTGGCCGAGAACGTGCCGCCATGGGGCAGGGCGGGCTTGCCGCCGGTCGGGTCGAAGACCGCCATCACCTCGCGGCGCCCGCCCACCGCGCCTACCGGGAACCCGCCGCCGATGACCTTGCCGAAGGTCGTGAGGTCGGGCGTGGTCCCGAAGAGGGATTGCGCGCCGCCATGGGCCAGGCGGAAAGAGATCACCTCATCGAAGATGAGCAGGGCGCCCGCGGCATCGGCGGCCTGGCGCAGGGTAGCCAGGAATTCCGCCGAGGCGCCGACCAGGCCGGCGCGGTTGGGCAGCGGATCGATGAGGATGGCGGCCAGGTCCTTGCCGTGCCGGGCGATCAGGCGCTGCGCGGTCGGCGGGTCATTGAAGGGGATGACGATGACGTCGTCCAGCACGCCGCCCGGCGTGCCCGTCGCATAAGGCACCGATCGCGGCAGGTCTTCGCCCCATTGCGCGGGTTGGGAGTCCAGGCTGACTTCGGCGGGGTCATAGCTGCCGTGATAGGCGCCTTCGACCTTGGCGATCTTGGGACGCCCGGTGTAGGCCCGGGCGGCCTTGATGGCCATCATGACGGCCTCGGTGCCCGAGTTCATGAAGCGGACCCGTTCCACCGAGGCCACGCGGCGCGAGAGTTCGCGCGCCAGGTCGATCTCGCTGGGCGTGGGCATGCCGAAGCAGGTGCCCAGGGCCAATTGCCGGGTGACCGCCTGCGTAATCTCCGGCTTGGCATGGCCATGGATCATCGCCGTGTAGTTGTTGATGCAGTCGATGCGCCGCACGCCGTCCACATCCCACACATGGCAGCCCTCGCCGCGCGCGGCGTACAGGGGGAAAGGATGCTGGAACACGGTGGTGCGCGTATTGCCCCCGGGCAGGTATTTCTGGGCTTCGGCATAGAGGGCGGCGGATGCCGGAAAGTCGGAAGCGGTATACATGGCTGCGGTTCCTGGTGTGAATGGCGTCGGCGACAGGTTAGAGCGGACACTCCAGAAAAAAAATCTATGGATTAAAATCTCCATTTCCAGAAATTGTGCTTCTGCACCGGACCGCCATGAGCCCCACGGTCGAAAGTCTTGTCCGCCAGGAATACGACAACCTGTCGCGCACGTTGCGCCGCACGGCGACCTGGATCCTCGCCAATCCGGCGCATGTGGCCACCCGTTCGCTGGACGAGCTCTCCGAGATGTCCGGCCAATCCAGCGCTTCCTTCATCCGCCTGGCCCAGCACCTGGGCTATGCCGGCTGGAGCGGGCTGCGGGAGGGGTTCGCGGACATGCTGCGCCGGGGGCAGAACCGGGGCATGTTCGCCGAGCGCATGGCCGCCACGACCCTGGTGTCGCCGGTGCCGGCCATGCTTCGCACCGAAGTCATGAACGTGCAGAGCTGCTATACGCCTGACAATGCCAAGGCCATCGAAGAGGCCGTGGGCCGGATGGCGCAGGCGCGGCGCATCGCGCTGGTCAGCCGTCTGTCGTGCACGGCCGTCATGACCTGGCTGCACTATTTGCTGCGCATGACGGCGGCCGACGTGGTGCTGGCCGACGACCGCGGCGGCGGCTTTGCGCTGGACCTGCTGGACCTGGGCAAGAAAGACGTGGTGATCGCGGCGTCGTTCGAACCCTGCAGCCGCGATACGGTCAGCGCCACGCGCCTGGCCAGGGAGGCGGGCGCCTGGACCCTGGGCATCGTCGATGCGCCCCTGAGCGCGCTGGCCAGGGCCACCGACAGGCAACTGCTCGTGCGCAAGGAATCCGACGCCTTCTTCGATTCCATGGTGGGGGCGATGGCGGCCGTGCAATGGCTGGCCTCGGCCTGGGTGGCGCGCCGGGGCGAGGCCGCCCACGCGCGCGCCAAGCAGCACCAGAAGATGATGGTCGCCACCGGGGCCTTCGAGCCCGACGACCTGCCCTCGAAACCGGGCATGGCGGCGGGCTGATCCCGTCTACTCCAGCTGCACGCCGACCTTGGCCACCAGGTCGCCCCATTTCCGGGTCTCCTGCTCGACGAAGGCGCCGAACTGCTCGGGGCTGTCGTTGCAGGCGATGCCGCCCAGCTCATGGATCTTGGCGATGACGGCGGGGTCGCTCAGGACCTTGTTCAGCGCGGTCTGCAGGGTCTGGAGCACGGCGGGCGGGGTGGCCGCCGGCGCGAAAAGCCCAAACCACGACGTGGCTTCATAGCCGGACAGGCCGGCTTCGCTCATCGTGGGCACCGCGGGCATGTTCGAAGCCCGCTGCGCCGTGGTCACGGCCAGGGCCTTGAGCTTGCCGGCCTTGTTCTTGTCCGTGACGATGTAGGGAATGGACGACGGCAGGTTGTCGAACATGACATCGACCTGGCCGCCCACCAGGTCCTGCAGGGCCGGCGCGCTGCCCTTGTAGGGCACGTGCAGCATGTCCACGCCCGCCATGGACTTGAACAACTCGCCCGACAGATGCTGCGAGCCGCCGATGCCGGCCGAACCGAAGGTGACCTTGCCGGGATGGGCCTTGGCGTAGGCGATCAGTTCGGCCACCGTCGAATACGGGGCGCTCACCGGCGCCTCCAGCACGTTGGGGACCATCGCGATGCGCGACAGCGGCGCGAAGTCGCGCAGGTGGTCATAGGGCATGTTTTTATAGAGGGCGGCGTTGATGCCATTGGTGCCCACCGTGCCCAGCAGCAGGGTATAGCCGTCCGGGTTGGCGCGGGCGACGAAGGCCGCGCCGATGTTGCCCGCCGCGCCGGGACGGTTCTCGACCACGATGGTCTGCTTGAGCGCCTGGCCCAGCTTCTCGCCGACCACGCGCGCCAGGATGTCGGTCGTGCCGCCCGCGCTGAAGGGCACGACGACGGTGATCTGTTTGTTGGGAAAGGCCTCGGCGGCCGATGCGGCCGGGCCCTGGGCGGCGGCGGCCAGCAGGATGCCGCCGAGCATCTTGAGCGCGGGGCGCCGGGACAGAAGGATAGGGGACATGGGGGTTCCGTTAGAAGGGCGAAATCAGGCGTGGCAGAAATGCGCGACCAGGTTCTTCATCAGCGTCGATACCGGGTTGTCGAAGTGGTTCCAGGGCAGGCTGCCGCAAAAGGTGATCGAGCCCACGGCGAACACCGCGCCGCCGCGGGGCAGCTCGAAATACACCATGTCGGCACGCACCAGCGAGGCCGCGCGGCCGCCATCCTTGTAGCTGGGCGGGGCGATCAGCTCTTCCAGCGTGGCCCCGAAGTGGGATTGATGTCCCTCCGAGGTGCAGAGGATGGCCGCATTGACGGGCGTGCCCAAGAGCGGCTCGGCGCGATCCAGTTCGAAGCCCGCCGCGCCGCCGCCGGAAAAGCCGAAGTCGCCGATCCGTTCTTGGTCGATGCCCTTGAACAGCCAGGCGTAGTCGGGCGCATAGGAAGCCGGCTGGCGGCGGTAATACGAGCCCTCGAAACGGCCCTGGGCGGCAAAACCCACGCCGACCAGCGCCTGCGGCGCGCGGCCGTTGTTGCGCCACAGACCGCCATAGCCGCCGTCCAGCGCGTGGTAGTACTCGCCCGGCAGGGCCACCCAGGATCGCACGCCGTTTTCCGCTCGGCGCACTTCCAGCACATTGGGCACTTCCTCGCTTCGGCCCACCCGCCAGTAAAAGCCATTGCCGCCGAGATAGGCCAGCTTGCCGCCACCCTCGATGTAGTCGCGGAAAGCGTCCAGCGAAGCCGGCGACTGGTACTCGGGATGGGTGCTGGTCAGCACGGCCTTGTAGGGCGTGAGCAATCCCGCGCCGTCGGTCTCCAGATCGTGGTCGGTCAGGATGTCGTAGTCGATCCCCGAGGCCTCCATCCAGGCCACGATATGCATGTCGGCCGCGAAGTGGCGCAAGCCCGAACCGCGCGCGTCGGGGTAGGCGATATAGCCGGGACGCATGGTGAGCAGGGGGCGCTGCGATCCGCAGTAGGCCACGCCGCTGCCGTCGGCATGCAGGTTGTAGGCCGACAGGCCGAACTGTTTGTTGACGGCGGGGTGATGGGGGTAGGTGCCCCATTCGGCCATGCGCGCGCGCATGGCCTCGTCGTAGTTCTTGCGATCGTAGTTGCCGTAAATCTGGTAGGTATAGGTGGGCATGACCAGCGCGACCGGCGCCGGGCGCGCGCCGCGGGCCGGGAGGATGAAGACGGGGATGACGTCTTCCTCGCCGCCATCGGCGCGCTCGCGCAGGCGGATGCCGTACACGCCGCTGCGCAAGTCCCGCGACACCTCGAAGACGAAGTCGGTCTCCCATTGGCAGTCATAGAGATCGTCCTCATGGAAGTGCACGGCGGCATACTGGTCGGGACGGTCCCGCCAGTTCATCGCGCTGCCGTCCCAATACGGCCCGCGCACGGCCCGCGTGGGCAGGTTGACCATGTTGCCGTCGAGCCTGAAAGGACCGCGGTCGCTGATGCGCCGCGAGGCGATGTCCAGGCTGAAGTCCCACCAGGCCAGCAGATCGGGAAAGCGCAGGCGCGCCGGGTCGATGACGGCGGCGCCATCGTGGCGGCCCGAAGCGATGAAGGGGTGTTCAAGGCGGCCATTGAAATGCGCGCGGTAGTGTGGCCCGTCCGGGTCCTGCTCGGCGCCGAACACCATCTGTCCATCCAGGCGGCAGGGCGCGGCCAAGGCCATGGCGGCTTCCGCGCCCGGCAGGCCCCGGGCATCGATGGCCCGCTGCAGCAAGCGCACCCGGCCATCTTCGGCGATCACCCGCAGCTCATACCAGTGGCGCGGATGCATGGGCGCATCGATGCGGCAGCGCTGCGCGCCGATGTGCAAGACCGCGCCCTGGGCTGACACGCGCAAGGACAGCGGGGTGGCGCCGCCGGCCGACAGCACGGCCGATTCGCGGCCCTCTAGCAGCCAGGGCTGCACGCGCAGGCCTATCGTCCAATTCGGCCCGAGCGGCAGCGAGCCGATCGGCACTACGCCGCAAGAGCCTTGGTGGATGGCCTGCGCGCGGGACGGGTAGCGGCCCGCGAAGCCGGCTTGCGCCGGCGTGTAGCGCATGCCCGGGCCGGCCGGATTCGGATCGGCGCTGTGGATGCGCACCAAGTCCGCGAAATACGGTTTATCCAGCGAACTGGAAACTTTGACCGCCAGGCTTTCGCCCGGCCGGGCGGAAAACCTGTCCGTGTAGCCGACTAGCGAGATCATGCTGTGTCCAACCTCCGGGAGCGTTGTGGTGGCCACCGGCCGGGTTCACGAGGGCCGGGGCGGAGCGTGGGCAAAATCGTAGAGCGTATGCTCCGCGCTCAGAAGAAACGGATGAAAATCTCCGTTTTCAGAGTTTGTTTTCCACGGGGGCGCCGGGCGGTGCCGCCGCGGCGCCGATGCGCTAGCATGTTCGCCACCCTCACCCGGAGACTATGCATGAGCGCCTTGGACGCCTTTCCCATCACCCGCAAGTGGCCCGCCCTCCATCCCGACCGCATCCAGCTGTATTCGCTGCCCACGCCCAATGGCGTGAAGGTGTCCATCATGCTGGAGGAGACCGGGCTGCCGTATGAGGCGCACCGGGTGAGTTTCGATGCGCAGGACCAGTTTTCGCCGGAGTTCCTGTCGCTAAGCCCGAACAACAAGATTCCGGCCATCCTGGATCCGGCCGGCCCCGGCGGCAAGCCGCTGGGCCTGTTCGAGTCGGGCGCCATCCTGGTCTACCTGGCCAGCAAGACGGGCGCCTTGCTGCCGGCCGACACGGCGGGCCGGTTCGAGACCCTGCAATGGCTGATGTTCCAGATGGGCGGCATCGGCCCGATGTTCGGCCAGCTGGGTTTCTTCCATAAGTTCGCCGGCAAGGACTACGAGGACAAGCGTCCCCGCGACCGCTACGCGGCCGAATCCAGCCGCTTGCTGGGCGTGCTGGACCAGCGGCTGCAGGACCGCCAATGGGTGATGGGCGATACCTACACCATCGCCGACATCGCCATCTTCCCCTGGGTGCGCAACCTGGTGGGCTTCTACGGCGCGGGCGAACTGGTGGCGTTCGACCGCTACGCCAATGTGAAGCGCGTGCTGGATGCCTTCGTGGCGCGGCCGGCCGTGGCGCGCGGGCTGACGATTCCCTCGGCGTAGCGCGCGGCCCGGCCGCCTGGCGAGGCGGCCGTCGGCGTGGACAAGACAATAAAAACCGTCTGCGCCAACGGCCCGGCGGGACGCGGGCCTGCCGCGCTGGCCCTCGCCGGATGGGCGGCGGACACCGGCGTTCCGGATCATCCGCCCGCCCATTGCGGCGCGAGGCCCAGGGATGGCTTCCAGCCGTAACAAACCCTGTTCATGACAGCGGACAGCCGGTACATTCCAAAGTCTGACAACAAGCTGAAAGATAGGCGGAGGACGAGGTTTCCACCCTGCTCATTTCAGGAGATACGCAATGAAGATCCGGATTCGCCGGGCCGCGGCCATGCTGGCCTTGAGCCTGGCCACGGCGGGCGCCTGGGCCCAGAAGGCCCCGGCCTACCAGCCCACGGTCGGCCAGGAAGGCAAGGACGTCGTCTGGGTGCCCACCCCCCAATCCCTGGTCGACCGCATGCTGGAGATGGCGCAGGTCACGCCCCAGGACTATCTGGTGGACCTGGGGTCGGGCGATGGCCGCACGGTGATCACGGCGGCCAAGCGGGGAGTGCGCGCCCATGGGGTGGAGTTCAATCCGGACCTCGTGGCCCTGTCGCGCAAGGCGGCCCAGGACGAGGGCGTGTCCAAGACCGCGACGTTTGAGCAGGGCGATATCTTCAAGACCGATTTCTCGCAGGCGACGGTGGTGACGCTGTTCCTGCTGCCGCAGCTCAATCTGCGCCTGCGGCCCATCCTGCTGGACATGAAGCCCGGCACGCGGGTGGTGTCCAACTCCTTCAACATGGACGACTGGGCGCCGGACGAAACCGCCGAGGCGGGAGGCGATTGCGTCAATTATTGCAATGCCTATAAGTGGGTGGTGCCGGCCAAGGTGCAGGGCAGCTGGCAGTTGCAGGGCAAGCGGCTGACGCTGGAGCAGCGCTTCCAGAAGCTGGAGGGCAATCTGCATGACGGCGGCGATGCGATCCGGCTGCGCGAGGCGCGCCTGGACGGCGCCCGCATCGCCTTCGTGGCCGGCGGCGACCGCTATGTCGGCGAGGTCGACGGCGATACGATCGCCGGCACGGTCAACGGCTCGGGCCGCTGGTCCGCCACCCGGATACGCTAGGCGCCAGGGCCGCGCGGCCCTGTCCCGCCACGCGGGCTAGCCCGGCTTGTTGTTGGCCGACAGCCGCAGGTTGGTCTTGAGCATGTCGTAGACATGGCGCGTCAGCGGATTGATGAGGTCGCGCCGCATCCACAGGAAGTAATTGACGTCCGGCAGGGGTGGCAGGCCGTCTTTCTCGCCCAGCACGCGCATGTCCGAACCCAGCAGTTCGACGCTGCGCGCCGTGATGCCCAGGCGGGCGCGCAGCGCGGCCTTGATGCCGACCAGGTTGGGCGCGACGTAGTTGGTCTGCCAGTGCACCTGGGATTGCTCCAGGGCGTTGAGGGCGATGCGGCGGAAGATACTGGGTTCGTCGGCCAGCACCAGGGGCACGGGCGCATGGATGTCATGCACGTAATCGGCCGAGCACAGCCATACCGTGGGCGACGTCCGCAGCACCACGCCCTCGAAATCCTGGTCAAAGCGCGTGGACACGGTCAGGTCCAGCTCGCCGTTGCGCAGCGCCGTCATGAGGTGCGGGCTGCGGTCCACGCGGATCTCTAGCTTGATGCGCGGGAAGGTGCGCGCCACATGGGTCAGCACGCTGGGCAGGATGCTGTCGGCCACATCGTGGGGCGAGCCCAGCCGCAGTTCGCCTTCGAGCAGGCTGTCCTGCAGGGAGCGCAGCGCCTCGTCGTTGATGGCCAGCATGTGCCGGGCATAGGTGACGAGCTTCTCGCCGTGGCTGGAGAGGCGTTTATTGCGGCCGCGTTTCTCGAACAGCGGCAGGTCGATCAGGCCTTCGAGACGCTGCATCTGCTGCGTGATGGCCGATTGGGTCTTGTGCAGGCTGTCCGCGGCCGCGGAAAACGAGTCATGTTCGGCAATGGCGACCAGCGTGCGCAGCAGGTCGAGATCCAGGTTGCGCATGGCGATTCTCGATAGAAGGGTCTTGCACAGCGGACCATAGCGCAATTCGGCCGATCGCGCTGCGCGCAAGACCTCCGCCGGGGCGTCAGTGGCGCACGTCTTCCAGGAATTTGCGGGCCCGCGGATGGCGCGGCGCGCTGAAAAAGGCGTCGGTGGCGCTGTCTTCGAGGATGCAGCCGGCGTCCATGAACCAGATGCGGTCGGCCACTTCGCGGGCAAAGTCCATCTCGTGGGTGACGATGACCATGGTCATGCCTTCGGCGGCCAGCTGTTTCATGACCGCCAGCACTTCGGACACCATCTCGGGGTCCAGCGCGCTGGTGGGCTCGTCAAACAGGATGACGGGCGGACGCTGGGCCAGGGCGCGGGCGATGGCCACGCGCTGCTGTTGGCCGCCGGACAGGTTGATGGGCATGGCGTCTATCTTGTGCGCCAGGCCCACCTTGGCCAGCAGCGTCTCGGCCAGCGCATCGGCCTCGCGGGCCGGCATGCCGAAGACCTTGCGGGCCGACAGCGTCACGTTCTCGCGCACCGAGTAGTGCGGAAAGAGATTGAACTGCTGGAACACGAAACCGATCGAGGCGCGCAGGCGGTTCAGGTCGCTCTTGGGGTCGTAGATGCTGCTGCCGTTGATGGTGATGTCGCCTTTCTGGATGGCCTCCAGGCGGTTGAGCGTGCGTATCATCGTGGATTTGCCCGAGCCCGAGGGGCCGCAGACCACGACCACTTCCCCTTTCCCGATGCGGCCGCTCACGTCGTTCAGGGCGTGGTAGTCGCCATACCATTTGTTGACCTGTTTCAGTTCGATCATGCGTTTCTCCCGGTTCAGGATGCCAGCCCCAGCCGGCGCCGTTGGATGCGGGTCTCGATGCGTTTGGCCAGGCGCGACAGCGTCAGGCAGATCACGAAATAAAAGCCCGCCAGAATGAGATAGGTCTGCAGCGCCGAGGTCAGTTCGATGCTGTTGATCTGCTGGCCCACGAAGGTTCCTTCCTCGACGCCGATGATGTAGACGATGGAGGTGGCCTTGATGGTCGAGACGAACTGGCTCACCAGCGAAGGAATCATGTTCACCAGGGCCTGCGGCAGGATCACGAAGCGCATGCTCTGCCAATAGGACAGGCCGGCCGAGCGGGCCGCCTCGGTCTGGCCGCGCGGCAGGCCCTGCAGGCCGGCGCGCACGATCTCGGCCAGGAAGGCGCTCTCGTAGAGCACGATGGCCACCAGGGCGGTCTTGAAGGCCGATATCGTCATGCCGGTGACCAGCGGCACGGCGAAGTAGGCCCAGAAGATGATCATGATGAGCGGGATGCCCCGGAAGGCCGTGACCCAGCAGGCGGCCAGCAGGCGGGCGGCGCGATAGTGGCCCACGCGGGCAAAGCCCAGCAGCAGCGCGATGGGGAAGGCCAGCGCCAGGCCCAGGCCGGCCAGCAGCAGCGTGGCCGCGAAGCCGCCCAGCGGGCCGTGGGGCCAGGATCCCACCAGGAACATCGTGCCGTATTTCTGCAGTATCTCCAGCATGGCTCAACCCTTGTATGCCGAGGGAAAGGCACGCTCGACCCGGTTGCCCACCAGCATGATGCACAGCGAGCACAGCAAGTAGATCGCCGTGGTCACGGCGAACACGTCGAAGGTGCGGAAAGTGAGGTTGTCGATATTCTTGGCCTGGTAAGTCAGCTCGGTCACGCCGATCACCATGGTCAGGCTGGTGTCCTTGAACAGGATGAGGGAGCGGTTGACCAGGGGCGGCACGGCGATGCGCAGCGCCTGCGGCAGGATCACATAGCGCATGGACTGCAGAAAGCTCAGTCCGATGGCGCGGCCGGCCTCGGCCTGGGCGGGCGGGATGGCTTTCAGGCCCGAGCGCAGGTCTTCCGACATATAGGCGCTGACGTTCAGGGCCAGCGCGATCACCGCGAAAAACATTTCGGTGTTGCCGGCGTTGACGTAGGCCTTGATTTCGGGCGGCAACACCTGGGGCATGCCGAAGTACCACACCATGATTTGCACCACCGTCGGCACATTGCGGTGGTACTCGACAAAGAGGGACATGAGCGCGTCCAGGGGCCGCAGGGGCAGGGCGCGCAGCAGCACGATGAGCAGCGCCAGCGCCATGCCCAGCAGCCAGGCCAGCGCGAAGACCGCCAGGGTGGTCTTCAGGCCGTCCAGCAGCAGCGCGCCGTACTGTCCGTGCAGGAGGAAGGTGATATCCAGATCCATATGCAGCGGCGGCGGCCCTCGCGGGCCGCCGCGTCATCCTCAGTTGGCCTGGGCGACCGGTTCGACCTTGAACGTGCGGGTGAGCTTGTAGATGGAGTCCTTGCCCAGCCACTTGGCATAGATGGCGTCCAGCTCGCCGTCGCTGTCCATCTTGGCCAGCACGCGGTCGATGGCCTGGATCAGCTCGGTGTTGCCCTTGTTGACCACCACGCCCATGCGCTCCGTAAAGAGCGGCTCGTCGATCAGCACGGCCGCGCTGCCGCTTTTGGCCGATTCGATCTCGAAGCGCTTGAGGGTCAGTTCGCCGGCCGAGATACCGTCGACCTTGCCGTTCTGCAGACCCAGGTAGCAGGTGGCGAGATCCTGGTAAGTGACGATCTGCGACTTGGCCAGCACGCGCCCGGCGATGGCCGCCGAGGACGAGCCCTTGCTGGCGCAGATACGCTTGCCTTCGAGCTGGGCCAGGGAGGCAAGCTTGTCGTCGCGGCGCACCAGCACCTTGATGCTGCCCTGCAGATACTGGACGCTGTAGTCGACCTGGGCGGCGCGCTCGGGCAGATAGGCCATGGAGCCCGCCACCACGTCGACGCGGCCCATCTTGAGCTCGGGGATGCGCGCCTCGGTGGACAGCGGCTTGTGTTCCAGCTGCACGCCCAGCCCGCGCGCCAAGGCCTGGCAGATATCCACGTCATAGCCCACAAAGCGCCGCGTGGCCGGGTCCTGGAAAGCGTAGGGTTCGCTGGCGCTTTGCGTGCCGCAGACCAGCTTCTTGTTGGCCTGGATGTCCTTCAGGCCGGCGGCCTGGGCGCCCAGGGCAAGGGCGGACAGGCCGCCAAGCAGGGCCAGCTTGGCAATCGAAGTCGTGAAGGGCTGCATGGGGTTTTCTCCTTGGACGGTAGTGATGGCGGCGCCAACGGCGTCAGGGGGTGAAGCGGTAGGACGCGCGTTCGCGTTCGTCGATCTGGTTGACCAGATTCGTTTCCCACTCCAGGTACTTGATGGCGGCGGCCTTGTTGCCGCTATGCCGGTCATGCACGAAGAACAGAAAATCAATGCAGGCTTCGTCGGGCGGCAGCGCCGGCGTGGCCTGCAGCGGCAGGCCGGCCGCGCGCCATTGCGAAGGCGTCTCCAGCAGCAGCCGGGCGCCGGCCTGCCCGCCGTGGTCGCGGGCGTAGAGTTCGGCCACCCGCGCGTCGTCGGCCACCAGCACGGCGCCGTGGGCCAGGGGCTCGCCCTGGCTGCGGATGCGCCATTGCGCGCCAGCGATGTGCTCCTTGCGATAGGCCATGCTGGGCCGCAGATCAATGAAGGCACGGCCTTCGGCCAGCAGCGCGGCGGCCTGGCCGCTGGTGATGCGCGGCAGCGTGGCCGGCACGCCGGGGGCGGGCGTGGGGGGCGCGTCCAGCGCCGCGGCCTCCAGCACATGGACTTCCCAGCCCATCTGGCGCAGCCAGCTGGCCACGGCGGGGGCGCGCACGCCTTCGCCATCGACCAGCACCAGGCGCGCGCCGCGCGTGCCGACGTATTGATCGGTGGCCTGTATCAGCTGGCCGCCCGGCGCATGCGCGGCGCCGGGCCAGGTGCCCTGGGCGTACTCCTCGGCAGTGCGCACATCGAAGACATAGGTGCTGCGGTCCGGCTCGGCCTGCAGCGCGCGCAAGGCCTCGGGCGTGATGGCGGCAATGCCGTGGCGGCGCGCCAGCGCCTGGGCGCGCTGGCGGGCGCGCTCGCGTTGCTCGGGCGTGATGGCCAGGCCGTGGCGGCGGGTCTGGCCATGGTCCAGGCGATAGTCCTTCAGATACCAGCCCTGGGTGCCGTTCTCCAGCGCGTAGACAGGGTTTCGGATGCCCAGGTTGATGAGGGTCTGGGCCCCGATGATGCTGCGCGTGCGGCCGGCGCAGTTGATCACGATGGTGGTTTTTTCGTCCGGCACGAGTTCGTCGATCCGCAGCGCCAGCTCGCCGTTGGGGCAGCAGGTGGCGCCGGGAATGCTCATTTTCTGGTACTCGGCATAGGGCCTGCCGTCCAGCACCACGAGGTCGTCGCCGCGGGCCAGGCGCCGGTTGAGTTCCTCGGCGCTGATGGCCGGCGTGTGCAGTTCGTGTTCGGCCAATTCGCCGAATGTCTTGCTGGGCAGGTTGACGCCGGCAAAAAGCGCATAGCCCTGCGCCTGCCAGGCCTGGACTCCGCCGTCGAGCACGGCCACCTGCCCGTAGCCGGCCGCGCGCAGCGCCTGGGCGGCCTTGTCGGCCACGCCGTTGCCCTGGTCGTAGACGACGATGCGGGTGGATTTGCGCGGCACGAGGCGGGCGGCCTCGAATTCCAGCTGGCTGTAGGGCACGTTGACGGCGTAGAACAGATGGGATTCGCCGTACTGGCCGTGCTCGCGCACGTCCAGCAGGGCGATCTCCCGGCCGTCGTGCAGCCAGTCTTTGAGCGTGGCGGCGTCTTCGCGCGCGCGAATGGTGTGGGTGATTGCCATGGATTGAACAGGGTGATGGCGCCAGCCGGCGCCGGGACTACGAAAGGTGGGCGCCAAAGGCGCGGTCCAGGTCGGCGATAAGGTCGGCGGGATCTTCCAGCCCGATATGGAAGCGGCACATCGGTCCGCGCCCGGACCACGACGACAGGCTGCGCGCGGAAACCATGTTCATGGGCACGACCAGGCTTTCATAGCCGCCCCAGGAGGCGCCGATGCCGAACAGGTCCAGCGCATCGATCATGGCTTCCATGCGGGCGTTGTCGGCCGGCGCAGCGAACTCCACCGACACCAGGCCATTGCTGCCCCGGAAATCGCGCTCGAAGATCTCGCGCTGCGCGCCTTCGGCATAGGCGGCGCAATACACGCGGGCGACGGCCGGATGGCGCTTGAGCCAGCCGGCGACCTCCAGCATGTTCTCCTGGTGGGCGCGCATGCGCACCGGCAGGGTGCGCAGGCCGCGCAGCATCAGATAGGCGTCGTCGGCGCCGACGGTCTGGCCATAGTTGACCTGGGCGGTCTCGAGCTCGGGCCAGGCCTCGCGCGTGGTGACCACGGTGCCCATCATCACGTCGGCGTGGCCGCTGAGGTATTTGGTGGCGGCGATGATGGAGATATCGGCGCCCAGGACCAGGGGCTGGTGCAGCAGGCCCGAGCCCCAGGTGTTGTCCACGGCCAGCAGGCAGCCGTGGCGCTTGGCCAGCGCCGAGACCGCGCGCAGGTCCATCATCTCGTAGACCAGCGAGCTGGGATTCTCCGCGTAGATCATGCGCGTGTTGGGCCGGATCTTGTCGGCCAGGTCGCTGCCGTCGGGCTGGTAGAAATCGTGGCTGATGCCCAGGCGCGCGAGGCTTTGCGCGCACAGCGCGCGCGCCGGCTCGTACACGCCGTCGGTGATGAGCACATGGTCGCCGGCCTTGAGATAGGCCAGCATCACCACCGCGATGGCCGCCAGCCCGGTGGGGAAGACCTTGGCGCGATAGCCGCCTTCGAGCAGCACCAGCGCATCTTCCAGCGCGTAGGTGGAGTCCGTGCCGCGCGCGCCGTAGGAGGGCAGGCGTTCCTGGCCGCGGCGCTGGCGCGTGTCGCGCCATTGGGCCACGCTGTCGAACACATAGGTGCTGGCGCGCGTGACCGGCGTATTGACCCAGCCTTGGTGGGGCCGGCCGGCACGCAGCAACCGGGTGGCGAAGGCCGAGGGGGCCTTGCTCAAGTCCTTGGGCATGTCTGTGCTCACTTGCGCGTCTTAACGCCTATGGCCATCTGCTGGCAGGTGCCCTGCTCCAGGTCGAAGGCCATGCGGCGGTCCAGTGTCTCCAGGGCGCGGCCGTACATATGCAGATGGCGGATGACGTCCTGGCCTTCGATGTGCACGGCATGGATGTCATCGGGCATGAGGGCGATGCCGCTGCCCGGCGCGACCACCACGGTGCCGGTCTGCGCCAGGGTGGCGCGGCCCGGCTGGCTGCCGTCGTCCTGGCGGTCGTAGGTGTAGTTCAGCTCCACGCCCTCGACGGCGGCGATACAGGCCCAGGTCGTATGGTTGTGGGGCACGATTTTCTTGCCCGGGCGCATGACGTTCAGATACAGGGCATACGACTTGTCCTCGTCTTCCTGGATCAGGTAGCGGGCCTGCAGCTCGCCCTCTTCAGGCGCCGGATAACGCTCGGCATTCCACCAGTCCTTGTGCCCGGCCAGGCCGATGAGCTTGTCCAGCGTCCGGGCCAGGGTGGCGCGGTTCTCGCCCTCTTGCGCGAACAAGGTCTTGATCTGGTCGATGGTGGCGCGGATCTCGCCGGCCCCCGGATGGGCTTGCTGCATGGATGGCTCCTGTGGATGAAGGGAACAGGCGCTCACCTTAAAGAGCCGGGGCGGCGGATTCAAATTAGAGTTGCAGCAAAATCCATAAGCGTTGCTAATGAATAGGCACCTCACAGAGGGAAAAGCCGCCGCGCAGCCTTGCCTTCCGTTCATGCCTATCAGGGAAAATCCTAGGTAAAAGTGCCGGCGAAACGCCGCCGGCGGCTTTATGGATTTTGAAGATTTGCTAATACGTGGCGGCGGCGCCCATGGTCAATCGAGAAAGCGCTTGAGGCCGTCGAGCTCGCGCCGCAGCAGGCGGGCCGTCTCCGCCTGGCGCGCGATGGGCATGCGGTCCGTGATGGCGCTCACGCTCATGGCCAGCACCGGCACCCCCTCGGCGCGCGTGAGCGCGCAGCCCACCCCCAGCGCCCCGCTCACGGCGTAGTTCTGCATGACCGCATAGCCGCGCTGGCGCGCATTGACGCGCAGGCGGTCGATCATCTCCGCGCTGATGCCGCCGTACTCCTCCAGCCGGGGGGAGTTGGCGCGCACCACCGCGCGCGCCTCGGCGTCGGACAAGCTGGCCAGTAGCGCCATGCCGGCCGAGCCCACGCCCATGGGGTGCCGCTTGCCCGCATAGCTGGCCAGGATCTGCATGGGGTAGTCGCCGATTTCACGGTGGATGCCGACCGATTCGTTGCCGTCGCGGCCGATGACAAAGACCGCATCGCCCAGCTGGCGCGCCAGCCTGCGGGCCGCCTCGATGGCCGCCACGATCAGGTCCCGGCTCACGCCGGGCGGCGTCCACAGCCGGGCCTGCATGCTGTCGGCGTCGTCGCCGGCATAAAAGCGCTTGCCGGCCTTGTTGCGCGTGACCCAGCCGCTGGCCTCCAGGGCGAGAAAGAGGCGCTGCACATTGACGCGGTCCAGGCCGGTCTGGACCGCGACCTCGGTGGCGCCCAGGCCGGCGGGCGCGGCAGCCTTGAGCAGGCTGAGCACATGCATGCCCTTGAGCAGGGTACGGGGTCCGGAGGATGTCGGCATGGTGGCTGGTCTCGGGATGGTGTGCACTATGTGTACACCTTTGATATGGATCTTGTGCATTTTACGTACTATCCCGATCCATTCGATAAGACACCGGAGACAACTATGCAAGGATCGTGGAGCGGTTGGCTGCGCCAGCCGGTTTTGACGGGCGCGCTGGCCCTCGTGCTGGGCTCGGCCGGGGCCGCCGGGGCGGCCCCGGCCTATCCCGAACGCAGCATCACGCTGCAAGTGGGCTTCGCCGCCGGCGGCCCCACCGACGCCATGGCGCGCATGATCGCCTCGGAGATCGGCACCGAGCTGGGGCAATCGGTCGTGGTGGAAAACAAGCCGGGCGCCGGCAGCAATATCGCCGCTTCGCAGGTGGCCCGCGCCAAGCCCGACGGCTATACGCTATTGATGGTCGCCGTCACCAGCGCCATCAACCAGACGCTATACGACAAGCCGGGCTTCAACCTGGTCACCGACTTCGAGCCGGTGGGCCTGGTTGGCAAGATCCCGAGCGTGCTGGTGGTCAATCCGCAATTGCCGGTGCACAGCGTGCAGGAGCTGGTGGCCTATGCCAAGGCCCATCCGGGCACGCTGACCTTCGGTTCTTCGGGCAACGGCACGTCCATCCATATCGCCGGCGAAATGTTCAAGCGCGCCGCGGGCATCGATGTGACCCATGTGCCGTATCGCGGCAGCGCGCCGGCCGGCGTGGCCGTCATGGCGGGCCAGGTCTCCTATATGTTCGACAACGTGCCCACCGTGTGGCCCTTCGTGCAGACCGGCCGCATGCGCGCGCTGGCGGTGACGACCAAGGAACGCATCGCTTCGGATCCCAAGCTGCCCACCATGGCCGAATCCGGCTTCCCGGATTTCGACGTCTCGTCGTGGTATGGCCTCATCGCGCCGGCCCGGACGCCGCCCGAGGTGATCCGCAGGCTGAACGACGCCTTGCAGAAGGTGATGGCCCGCCCTGATTTCCAGCAGCGCATGACGGGCCTGGGCGTTGTCCTCCAGCCCGGCACGCCGCAGTCTTTCGGCGCCTACATGCAGGCGGAAGTCGAACGCTGGGCGCCCATCGTCAAGGCCTCCGGCGCCCGCAACGAATAAGGACCCCGACATGGTTGGCACAATCAGCAAGTCGGCCCTGAACGGGGTCGTGGTCCTGGACGTCTCGCGCGTGCTGGCCGGCCCTTTCGCCGCCCAGATGCTGGGCGACCATGGCGCCGAGGTGATCAAGGTCGAGTCGTATGACGGCGACGATACGCGCGGCTACGGTCCTCCCTTCGTGGACGGCGACGCGCCCTATTACATCGGCCTGAACCGCAACAAGCAGGACCTGGCCGTGGATCTTTCGCTGCCGGCCGGGCGCGACATCCTCTTCAAGCTGCTCGGAGACGTGGATGTGCTGGTGGAGAACTTCAAGCTGAGCACCTGGCGTAAATGGGGCATAGAGGATCCGGCCGCGCTGGCGCGGCGCTTTCCCAGGCTGATCCACTGCCGGGTCTCGGGCTTCGGCGAGACCGGTCCGATGGGTGGCCTGCCCGGTTACGACGCGGCCGTGCAGGCGATCTCGGGCCTGATGTCGATCAACGGCGATCCGGCGTTGGATCCGGTGCGCATCGGCATCCCCATCGTCGATACCTCCACCGGCATGAACGCCGTCATCGGCGTGCTGCTGGCCCTGTACGAGCGCGAGAAATCCGGCCGGGGCCAGTCCATCGAAGTGACCCTGTTCGACACCGCGCTGGGCATGCTGCATCCGCATACCTCCAATGCGCTCAATGGCGGCAAGTCGGCGCGCACCGGCAACGGGCATCCGAACATCGTGCCTTATGACCTTTATCCCACGCGCACCGAAAAGATGTTCGTGGCCGTGGGTAATGACCGGCAGTTCGCGCGCCTGTGCGACGTGCTGGGCAAGCCGGAGCTGGCGGCCGATGAGCGCTTTCGCCGCAACAGCGACCGCGTGGTCAATCGCGAGGCCCTGCGCCAGGCGCTGAGCGAACAGCTGGCCAAGTTCGACGGCCAGGAGCTGTTCCGCCAATTGATGGACCTGGGCGTGCCTTGCGCGCCCATGCTGAGCGTCGAGCAGGCCTTGGCGCTGGAGCACACCGGCGAGCGCCAGATGTCGGCCCGCATCGGCCAGTACCGCGTCACGGGCATTCCGGTCAAGCTGGACCGCACGCCCGGGGCCCTGCGCCTGCCGCCGCCGGGTATCGGCGAGCACAGCCGGGAGGTCATGCGGCGCTTCGGCTTCAGTGATGCGGATATCGCCGCGGCCATCGATGCGGGCGCGGTGCGCCAGGCTTGACCACGACAACAAAGGAGAAGGCAATGATCAAGATCGAGGAAACCGGCGGCGTGGCCGTGGTCACCTATGACCGGGGCGAGCGCCGCAATGCGCTGTCGCTGCAGGCCATGAACGAACTCATCGACGTGGCGCACCGCTACGCATCGCGCACCGATATCACGGCCATCGTGCTGGCCGGCAGCGCCGAGGGTTTCTCGGCGGGCGTGGATCTCAAGGATCCGCAGCGCTGGGCGCTGGAGGACAAGACGCTGGACGAGCGCCGCTACCTGGCTTCGACCGGCGCGCGCATGTGCAAGGCCTGGGAGAGCCTGCCGCAGCTGACCATCGCCGCCATCGAAGGCTTCAACGTCGGCGGCGGCATCGCGCTGACCCTGGCCTGCGATTGGCGGGTGATGGCGCAAAGCGCCTTTCTCTACGTGCCCGAAGTGCAGATCGGCATCCCGCTGGTGTGGCACACGGTGCCGCGCCTGGTGAACCGGGTGGGCGCCTCGCGGGCCAAGCAGATCATGCTGCTGGGCGAGCGCATGCCGGCCGGGATGGCGCTGGAATGGGGCCTGGCCGATTGGCTGGCCCCGGACGGGGGAGCGGTCGAACGGGCCCGCGCGCTGGCGGCCAAGGTGGCGCAATCGCCCTCGCACGTGGTCAAGATGAGCAAGGAAAGCGTCAACGCCCATGCCAATGCGCTGAACTTCGTCAGCACCTATATGGACGTCGACCAGGCGCTCGTCTGCGGCCAGAGCGCCGAGGCGCGCCAGGCGCGCGAACAATTCAAATAAGGGCGGGAGACAGCCATGCTGAAGAAAGGTCTGCTGGCGCTGCTGCCGCTGGCGCTGCTTTGCCAGGCCGGCGCGGCCCGGGCGCAATGGCCCGAGCGGCCCATCACCTGGGTCGTGCCCTTCGCGGCCGGCGGCCCCATGGACATCGTGTCGCGCCCGGTTGCCAAAAAAATGGGCGACATCCTCGGCCAGGCCATCATCGTGGAGAACCGCAGCGGCGCCGGCGGCGCGCTGGGCATGGACTACATCGCGCGCGCCAAGTCGGACGGCTATGTCATCGGCATCGGCAGCGTGGGTACCCAGACTATCGTGCCCAATGTCACGCGGGCGGCCAAATACGATCCGATCACATCCTTCTCCAACATCGGCCTGCTGGGGCGCTATACCAATGTGCTGCTGGTCAGCTCGCGGCTGCCCATCGCGTCCGTGGCCGACCTGCTGGCGCAGGCGCGGCGGCCCGGGGCCAACGTCACCTATGGATCGGCGGGCCACGGCTCGTCCAACCATCTGTCGGGTGAACTGCTGCGCGCACTGAGCGGCGCGCCGATGACGCATATCCCCTATCGCGGCAGTGCGCCCGCCTTGACGGATCTGCTGGCCGGCAGCACCACCTTCATGTTCGACACCTTCAATACCGCGATGTCGCGCATCCAGTCAGGCGATCTGCGTCCCCTGGCTGTCACCAGCCCCAAGCGCTCGCCCTTCTTGCCCGATGTGCCGACCATGGACGAGGCCGGCATCCGCGGCTACTCGCAGGCCGGCGGCGAATTGTGGTGGGGCGTGGTCGGCCCGGCCGGCATCGCGCCGCCCGTCATGGAGCGGCTGAACGCCGCGCTGCGCGAAGCCCTGGCCTCGCCGCAAGTGCAGCGCCAGCTGAAGGACCAGTATGTCGAGATCTGGAGCAGCACGCCGCAGGCCTTCGGCGACGTGGTCGCCTCCAGCTACCAGAACTGGAAAAAGCTGGTGAAGGACGCCGGCATCGAGGCGGAATAAGCCCGGCGTGGCCTGAGCGGGCCGGACGGGCGGTTGGCCACGCTCCGCCCGCTCAAGCCACGCGGCGCAGCCGCGTGCGCGCCGCGCCCGTGTGGCGGAACAGGTCCTTGGGGTCGTCGGCTTCGGGCACCAGCTGCACGGTCCGGCCGATATCGTGTTCGCGCGATTGCCGCAGCACATAGCGCAGTACCGAATAGTCTTCCAGCGCGAAACCCACCGAGTCGAACACGGTGATTTCCCCGGCATCGCGGCGGCCTTTGATCTGGCCGGCCAGCACGCGCCAGAGATCGGCCACGGGGAAGTCGGCCGGCAGTTGCTGGATGTCGCCCTCGATGCGGGTCTGCGGCTCGTATTCGACAAAGACCGAGGCCGCGCGCAGCACGTCGGCATGCAATTCGGTCTTGCCGGGGCAATCGCCGCCTACGCCATTCAGGTGCATGCCGGGTTCCAGCATGTCGGGCGTGATGATGGTGGCGTAGGCCTTGTCGGCCGTGACCGTGGTCACGATGTCGGCGCCGCGCACCGCTTCGGCCGTCGAGGCCGCGCGCACGATCTTCAGCCCGGGGAAGGCGGACAGGTTGCGGATGAGTTTCTCGGTGGCTTGCGGATCGATGTCGTAGACGCGCAGTTCCTCGATGCCCAGGTGGCAATGGAAGGCCAGGGCCTGGAACTCGCTTTGCGCGCCGTTGCCGATCAGGGCCATGCTGCGGGATCCCGGACGGGCCAGCGCCCTTGCGGCCATGAGCGAGGTGGCGCAGGTGCGCAGCGCCGTGGCCAGCGTAAGCTCGGACAGCAGCACCGGATAACCGGTCTCCACCTCCGCCAGCACGCCGAAAGCCATGACCGTGTACAGGCCGCGCGCCGTATTGCCCGGGTGGCCGTTGACATACTTGAAGGCGTAATCGCGGGCATCCGATACCGGCATCAGCTCGATGACGCCGATGTCGCTGTGGTTGGCCACGCGCGCGCATTTATCAAAATCCGGCCAGCGGATGAAATCGGCCTCGATGGTGTCGGCCAGCTCGCCGATGAAGCGCGGCAATCCGACCTTCTGGATGAGCTGGGACATGGCGGGGACGTCGATGAAACGGGTCATAAGCAAATTCCTGGAGCCGCGGGGCGGCGACCCGGATATTGTCCCCGGGGCCGGCGACCAATTGGAATCAGACAAACTGCGCAGTTCCATACGGGAATTGATCAACTTGCCATGAATCCATGCCAAAGTGATGTTTGTGCTGTGCAAAAAGACATTTTTTGTGTTCCAGGTGCCAGATGCCACCCGCATTGCCGCCGCCGGCCGCCCGATCCGGCAGGCCAGGCGCCACAAGCTGCCGGGCACTCCCTCCAGCGTCTAAGATCGCTTTTTCCCTTGTCCACCTGCTTCCATGGATATTTCCTTGATCCGCGCCACCCCGGCCTTTGCCGCCGACTGGCTGTCCCTGCGCTCGGCGCTATGGCCGGACGCGGTGGCCACCCACGCCAGGGATATCGAAGCCATGCTGCGCCGCCCCGGCGAGTTGGCCGTGCTGGCCTATCGCGGCGGGCGGGCGGTCGGCCTGGCCGAGGCGGCGTTGCGGCGCGACTATGTCAATGGCTGCGAGACCTCGCCCGTGGCTTTCCTGGAGGGCCTGTATGTGGTGCCGGATAGCAGGCGCCAGGGCGTGGGCGCGGCGCTTTGCGCCGAGATCGAGCGTTGGGGGCGCGAGCAGGGATGCCGGGAGTTCGCCTCCGACACGGCCCTGGACAATCACGCCAGCCAGGCGCTGCACCGCAGGCTGGGTTTTGCCGAGACCGAGCGCGTGGTGTTTTTCCGCAAGCCGCTGGCTTGAGCGCCCGCCTGGCCCCTTCGGAAACCCCCTCGCTGGCCCTAGCGCCGCTGTGGCCGGCCGCGCAAAATAGCCAGCTTGTTTCCCCGGACTGCGAGCCATGTACATCCCCGCTCATTTCAAGATCGAAGACCGCGCCGCCCTGCATGGCCTGATGCGGGCGTTCCCGCTGGGCATGCTGGTGACCCACGGCGGCTCGGGGCTGGACGCCAATCACATTCCTTTCGAGCTGGACGAGGCGGCCGGCGCGCTGGGCGTGCTCAACGCGCATGTGGCGCGCGCCAATCCGGTCTGGCAGGACGTCGCCGATGGCGACGAGGTGCTGGTGGTGTTCCGCGCCGAACAGGCCTATGTCTCGCCCAGCTGGTATCCCAGCAAGCACGAGGCGCACCGGCAGGTGCCCACCTGGAACTACCGCGTGGTCCACGCGCGCGGCCGCATCGCCATCCTGGATGACGAGCGCTATGTGCGCGGCGTGGTGGCGCGCCTGACGCGGCGCCACGAGGCCGGCGAGGCGCGGCCCTGGAAGATGACCGACAGCGCGCCGGAGTACATCGACAGCATGTTGCGCGCCATTGTCGGCATCCGGGTCGAGATCACCGCCCTGGAGGGCAAGTTCAAGCTGAGCCAGAACAAGGAAGCGCGCGATATCGCCGGCGCCGGCCAGGCCCTGGTGGAACGCGGCGCCCAAGGCCTGGGCCAGGCCATGCTGGCCTGTGCGCGCGGGAAGTCCGACGGCTGATCAGGCCAGCGGCGGGCGGTGCAGGGCCACGATGTCGCGGCCATCGAGGCGGGGATAGCGCGCCAGCACCGCCGGATCGTGGCCGGGGATGATGTGCTGGGGCGATTCGGCGTACTTGGCCAGGGTTTCGTAGCCGGCCAGCATGTCGGCCACGTTGTACACAATGGGAAAGGGCGCGCCTTCCTGCATGTTGTCGTAGTAATGGCTGGCGTCGGAGGCCAGCACCACCCAGCCGCGCTCGGTGTGCACGCGCACCGATTGCAGCCCTTGGGTGTGCCCCCCGATATGCAGGACCTGCAGCCCGGGCGCGATCTCCTCGTGGCCGTGACAGAAATTGACCCGTTTGTCATAGACGCCGCGCAGCACATCGACCACGTCTTCCACGGCATAGGCATGGCGCAGCGTGTCAAAGCGCATATTGCAGCCGCAGGCATAGTGCATCTCGCTTTCCTGCAAGTGCAGGCGCGCCCGCGGCAGGAGGCGGATATTGCCGGCGTGGTCGTAGTGCAGGTGGGTCACGATGACATCGCTGATGTCCTGCGGCGCCAGGCCGAAGGCGGACAAGGCTTCGATGGGGCAACGCAGGAAGCGCCGGGCCCGCGCGCGGGCGCCGGCTTCATTGAAACCCGTGTCCACCAGGTAGTGGCGCTTGCCGTCGCGCAGCAGCCAGACGTAGTAGTCCATGGGCATGGGGCCGTCATGCGGATCGGGCGGCGTGATGAAGTTCTCGCGCCGGCGGCGGTCCACGGTGGCATAGCGCAAGGCATAGACTTCATAGTTGGGCAGCATCAGCGGGGCTCCAGGCGTTGCAGTTCGGGGCGCAGGTAGTCGAGCAGGCGCGCCGGATGTTCGATCATCGGGAAATGGCCCAGGTCGGGCATGGTGGCGTAGCGCGCGCCCGGGATGAGGGCGGCCACGCGCTGGGAATCCTCGGGCCGGGCCGAATAGTCGTAGGCGCCCGTCAGCAGGCTCACACCGAAGCGCGAGGTATCCAGGCCAGCCAGGTGTTCGGAGGCGTCGAACTCCTCGCTATAGAAGTACAGGTCGCTGCCGTAGACGCCGAAGCCGCCCTGCGAATAGATCCACGCCGCCTCGCGCCGCATCGCCAGTGGGGATTGCGGCGCCATCAGGCCGCGCACATACGAGGGGTTGTGGGCGGCCTGGTTGACCTGGGGGTGGCGCAGCAGCGGGCTGAGGCGGCCGGCGGCCTTGAAGGGCGCTTCCAGCGCGACCACGCCGGCCACATCGCCGGGGCTGCGCGCGGCGAGGTAAAGCGCCATGGCCGCGCCCATGGAGCAGCCCAGCAGCACGCAGGGCCCGCCCACCCATTGGCGGATCACGGCCTGGCAGATGGCGAGGTAGTCGTCGCGGCGCAGGTCGGCCGCCGTCCAGGCGGTGCCGGGCAAGGGGGCGCTGCGCCCATGGCCGGGCATATCGAAGGCGATCATGCGCCAGCGCGCGCGCAGGGCCGGGTCGGCCATCAGGCCGTGGTACTGGCGTGCATCGGCGCCGGCGGTGTGCAGCATGAGCAGCGGCGCGCCCGCGCCGCAGGTCTCGAGGTAGAGGCTGGCCGTGCCCTGGGGCAGCGCGATGTCGGCGTAATGGCCCTGGATGGCGCGGCGGTCGATGCGCATGGCGGGCGCATCCACCTGCCCGCGCAGGATCTCGAACAGGCGTTCCAGGGGATGCAGCGACTGGGCCAGGGCCAGGGCGTCGCCCTTGGCGCTGAAACCCTGGGCAAAGCGCAGGGCGGCGCTGAAAGAATGGTAGCCGGGGGGCGGGGCGGCGCTGAGGATTTTGCGCCAGGTGGCCTGGGGGGCCTGTACCACGATGCGCTGGGCGGGACCGGCCGGCTGGCCCGTCCAGGCCGCCACCCGCTGTCCCTCGCCATCGTCCAGCCAGATGGCGCAGGGCAGGCCGCGCGTGGCGGCCTGGTACTCGCTATCCTGCTGCGCCCGGGCCGCCGCGGCCCGCAACTTCTCGATGATCTCCGTCACTGTCTCCTGCCTCCTCTTGTTGCCGGCGCAACACTTCCAGCGCGGCGCGCTCGGCATTGACGATGTGGTCGCGCGCGGCGGCCTGCGCCCCTTCGGGGTCGCGGGCTTCGATGCGGGCGAAGATGCGGTCGATTTCGGCCAGGCTCTGCGGCAGGCGCTGGGGGCTGGAGAACGACGTGGCGCGCAGCAGGTTGATGCGCGACAGCAGGCCCGGCAGCATGTCCTTGACCAGATCGTTGTCGCAGCCCGAGAGCAGCACTTCATAGAACGCGCGCTTGGCCGCCAGCAGGCCGGCCTGGTCGCCCGAGCCGGCCTGTTCGCGCAGCGCCGCGACCGACAGGCGCAGGCGCTCGATGGCCTCGGCGCTGGCCAGCCGCGCGAACTCGTGCGCCGCATAGCCTTCCAGCAGGGCGCGCAGGGCGTAGAGGTCGCGCGCGGCCTTGGCGGTCAGCCGCACCACGGTCGGGCCGCGGTGCGGTTCGATGGTGATCAGCCGCTCGGCCTCCAGCGTGCGCAGCGCTTCGCGCAGGGTGGGCCGGCTGATGTTCAGCTGTTCGCACAGTTCGTGTTCGCGCAGTTTGTCGCCGCCCTTGAGACGGCCTTGCATGATGGCGGCGCGCAGGTACTCCTCGACGCGCGAGCGCAGCGTGCTGGGCTTTTCGAAAACGGTGTCGGACGGGCGGGCCATGGAATCCTCGGCTTACGTAGCAGGGCGGGCCGGGATGCCGGCCGCGCAGAGATAAAGCCGAACTATATCCCGCCGCATCCTCAGATTCCCAGGTAGGCGGCGCGCACCCGCGCGTCGTCCAGCAGGGCGGCGCTTTCCCCGGACAGCACGACCCGCCCGGATTGCAGCACATAGGCCTGGCGCGCCACGGACAGCGCCAGCCGGGTATTCTGCTCCACCAGCAGGATGGTGATGCCGGCCCGGTGGATGTCCAGCATGGCCTGGTGCAGCTCCTCGACCACCTTGGGCGCCAGGCCATGGCTGGGTTCGTCCAGCAGCAGCAGCCGGGGGCGCAGCATGAGGGCGCGTCCGAAGGCCACCATCTGCTGTTCGCCGCCGGACAGGGTGCCCGCGGCCTGCCGGCGCCGCTCGCGCAGGCGCGGAAACAGGCTGTAGATCTCCTCGCAGCGCCGCAGCAGGGCCGGGCGGTCGTGGCGCCGCGTATAGCCGCCCAGCCATAGGTTTTCTTCCACCGTCATCTCGGCAAAGACATGGCGGCCTTCCGGCACATGGGCGATGCCCAGGCCGGGGATGCGGTGCGGCGGCAGCGCGCGGATTTCCTGTCCGTCGTAGCGGATGCTCCCCGCGGTCTTGGGCAGCAGGCCCGAGATGCAGCGCAGGAGAGTGCTCTTGCCGGCGGTATTGGCGCCCACCACCGCCACGAAACCGCCTTCGGGCACGGCCAGTGCCACGTCTTCCAGCACGGGGTTGCGGTCATAGCGGGCCGTCAGGCCCTCGATCTGCAAGAGGTTCACGCCGGGACCTCCACGTTGTCCAGGGATTTGCCGAGATAGGCCTCGATGACCACGGGATCGGCGGCGATCTCGGCCGGGCTGCCTTCGGCGATCTTCTTGCCGAAGGACAGCACGAGGATGCGGTTGCACAGGCGCATGATGGCGCGCATATGGTGTTCGACCACGATGAAGGTAATGCCGGACTCATCGCGCAGCTGGCGGATGAGGTCCAGCATCTCGTCCATCTCGGTTTCGTTCAGCGCCGCCATCACCTCGTCCAGCAGGAAGACCTTGGGGTCGGTGCACAGCGCGCGCGCCAGCTCCACGCGGGCCTGCTCGGGGAAGGACAGCTCGCCGGCGGACTTGGCCGCGATGGCCGACAGCCCCACGCGCGCCAGGTTACGGCGCGCCAGTTCGCGCGCGGCGGGCACGTCATGGCGCAGCACGCCGCCGACCAGCACGTTGTCCAGCACGCTCATCTCCGGAAACAGCGCCACGTTCTGGAAGGTCTTGGTCATGCCGCGCGCGGCGATGCGGTTGGGGCGCCAGCCGGTGACAGGCTGTCCTTCCAGGGTGATGGCGCCGCTATCCGGGCGGTAGAGCCCCACCAGGAGATTGAACAGGGTGGTCTTGCCCGCGCCATTGGGGCCGATAAGGCCCAGGATGTCGCCCCGGCCGACGCTGAAAGACACGTCGTCCACGGCTTTCAGGCCGCCGAAGCGGCGCGCGACGCCGCGCACATCGAGAATGGCTTCAGGCATGTCGGCCTCGCGTGAATGCGCGCAGCCGGGCCCAGAGGGCCGCCAGCCCGCGCGGTTCGAGCAGGATGATGGCGATGAGGATGAGGCCATAGGCCAGCTGCGAGACGCCCGCCGTGTGGCCCGAGAGCCATTCATTGAACAATTCTTCAAGCGGAATCATCACCAGCGCGCCCACCAGCGGGCCGGCCACCGTGCCCACGCCGCCGATGATGCAGATAAGGGCCACCTTGACCGAGATCCCCACCAGCGAGAACACCGTATCGGGATCGAAGAAGAAGATGAACTGCGCGTACAGCGTGCCGCAGGCGCCCATGAGCGCGGCCGAGATGACCGCGGCCTGGATGCGCGTGCGCGCGGTGTCCACGCCGATGACTTCGGCGGCCTGCGGGTTGGCCTTGACCGCGCGCAGCCGGTAGCCCAGGCGCGAGCGGCTGATGAGCCAGAACACCAGCGTGCAGGCCAGCGCCGCGCCCAACATGAGGTAGTAGTACGGGATGCTGGACTTGAATTGCATGAGCGCCAGGCTGCCGTCCGAATAGGGCACGGACAGGCCGACCGGCCCGCCGGTCACCGAGGCCCAGGTGTTGGCGATGGCGCGCATCACCTCGCCGAAAGCCAGGGTGGCGAGCGCGAAATAATGGCCGCGCAGGCGCATGGTGGGCAGGCTGAGCAGGCCGCCCGCCACGGCGGCGATCAGCATGGCCGCCAGCATGCCCAGCCAGGGCGACAGCCCGAAGCGCAGCAGCAACAGGGTGGAGGTATAGGCCCCCAGGCCGAAAAAGGCCGCGTGGCCCAGCGAAATCTGGTTGGCCAGGCCGCCGACGATGTTCCAGGCCTGGCCCATGGCGGCGAACAGCAACACCAGCGTGAAGACGCGGATGCCATAGCCCTGGTCTTCCAGCAGCCAGGGCAGGGCCAGGGCCAGCAGCAGCGGCAGGGCCCAGGGCAGCAGGCGGCGCGGCGGCGCGGCGGTCAACAGGGTCGTGGTCATCAGCTTGCCTTCCTCAGAAGCCCTTCCGGGCGTACCGCCAGCACCAGGATGAAGACGGCGAACAGCACCAGGTTCTGCAATTGCATGGGCAGCACCAGCGAGGACAGCGACTGGATGACGCCCACGGCGATGCCGCCGACCACCGCGCCCAGCACGCTGCCCAGCCCGCCCAGCACCACGGCGGTGAACATCAGGACGCTGAACTGCGCGCCCACCGTGGTCGAGGCGGTGAGATAGGGCAGGATGATGCCCCCGCCCAGCGCCGTCATGCCCACGCCCAGGCCGAAGGCCAGCTGGTGCACGCGATGGGTGGATATGCCCGACAGGCGCGCGGCCATGGGGTCCTGGGCGGTGGCGCGCACCGCCATGCCCCACCAGGTTTTCTTCAGCACCCACCACAGCGCCAGGCCGGCGACCGCGGCCACCACGAAGGCCAGCAGATAGGGCGCCGACAGCAAGAGGGGCCCGACCGCGAAGGCCGTCATCTGGTAGGCGGTCTGCACCGAGCGGAACTCCGAGCCGAACAGGATCAGGGCCAGGTTCTCCATGACGATGAGCAGGCCCACCGTCAGGAAGATCTGCGCCACCGCGGGGGCGCGCAGCACGCGGTCGATGAGGAACTTCTGCGTCAGCACGCCCAGCACGAAAGCCACCGCGAACGACAGCAGCGAGCCCGCCAGCGGATCCAGCCCGAGCAGCTTCCATGCGAAATAGGCCACGAACATGCCCACCATCAGGAATTCGCCCTGGGCGAAGTTGACGATGGACACGACGCCGAAGACCAGTGTCAGCCCGATGGAAATCACCGCATAGACGCCACCGAGCAGGATGCCGTCGATCAATGCCTGGAGGAATTGCATGGCCTGTTCCTAGCCGGCGCTGATGATCTTGCCCCGGGCCAGGGCCTGCGGCCAGACGGACACCAGCTCGTTGTTCTGCCACTGCACCATCACCGGCTGGGCCAGCGTGTTCAGCCCCTGGGCGTCGAACTGCACGCCGCCGCCGGACATGACGCCTGCCCAGCCCTGGTCAAAGCGCGGCCCGCGCAAGGCCTTGGAGACGGCCTCGGGCTTGTCGGAGGCGGCGGCCTGCAGCGCCTGCGCCAGCACGCCCAGGCAGACCGCGTGCTCCAGCGCCTCGTGCGGCATGAAGGTGCCATAGCGCTTGCGGTAGCGCTCGGTGTATTCGGGCGATTGGTCGTAGTTGGCGGGCGCGATCGACAGCACGGCTTGCGCATACTGCCCCAGCGCCTTGGCGAAGTCCGGGATGACGTAGCCGGCCGCGCCGCCCACGACGGGCAGGGTCAGTTTCTGCTGGCGCATCACGCGGATGATGAGCAGGCTGTCATTCAGATAGGAGATGGGGAATACCAGCTGCGCGTCCGAGCCGCGCAGCTTGCTGATCAGCGGCGTGACGTCGGTGATGCCCAGCGGATAAGCCTCGTCCAGCACGATCTCCGCGCCGGCCTTCTTGGCCGCATTGCGCACGCCCACGGCCTGCGAAGTGCCATAGGCCGTGTCCTCGTACAGGATGGCGACCTTCTTGATCTTGTCGGCGCCGGCCACGACGGCGGCGGCATAGTCATACTGGGCCTGGCCCAGCACCGATCCCTTGGAGACGACCTGGTAGATGTGCTTGAAGCCGCGCTCGGTCAGGATGTCGGAAAACGACATGGTCAACAGCGGGATGCCGCGCCGTTCGGTGACCTCGGAGACGGCCAGGGTCAGCGAGGAGGCATAGGCGCCGATGATGGCCGTGCAGCGGTTGCTGGTGATCAGGCGCTGCGCCACGGTGGCGGCCGTGGTCGGCTGCGACGTGGCGTCGGCGATCACCAGCTTGATCCGGGCGCCGCCCAGTGACTTGATGCCGCCGGCGGCATTGAGCTCGTCGGCGACCAGCTCCAGGCCCTGGCGCGAATTGATGCCGAACTGCGCATTGGCGCCCGATAGCGGCAGGATGACGCCCACGTTGATATCGGCCGGCGCGGCCAGCAGCCGGCCGGGAACCCCCAGCGCCGCCGTGCCCAGGGCCGTGCCGGCGGCCGCCATGAAAGACCTGCGCGAGCGCAGGCCTGCATCCCGTTGATGTTGCATCTCTGTCTCCTCGCGGTGTTGTTCTGCGTGCCGGTTCAAGCCGGTGGGGCCATTATTGTTTTCGTCTTGTTGACTGTCAATAAGATTGTCTGACAATATGACGGCTGTTAGCGAAAACCATGAGGCCGGGCGCGTCCGGCCGCCACTCACCTCAGGAGGTAATTCCATGGCAGACAAACAAAACCCCGTGCAGGAGCTCTTCGACCAGGGCCTGCAGCTGCGCCGCGAAGTGCTCGGCTCCGAATACGTCGATGGCTCGCTGGCCCGCGCCAACGATTTCATGATGGCCTTCCAGCGCATCACCACGGAATGGTGCTGGGGCTATGCCTGGGGCCGCCCGGGCCTGGAGAAAAAAACGCGCAGCATGCTCAACCTCGCCATGCTCACGGCCCTTAACCGTCCCGCCGAGATCAAGCTGCACGTCAAGGGCGCGCTGAACAACGGCGTGACCGCCGAAGAAATCAAGGAAATCCTGCTGCACGCCACGGTGTATTGCGGCATCCCGGCCGGCCTGGATGCCTTCAAGGTCGCCAACCAGGTCCTGGAAGAAGAGGGCGCCTTCAAGGCGCAGCAGGCATGAGCGCGGCCCGTGTAGGCTTTATCGGCGTGGGCAGCATGGGCTGGCCCATGGCCGCGCGGCTGCGCCAGGCCGGCTTTGCGCTGACCGTCTTCGACGCGGCGCCCGGACAGGCCGCCCGCTTCGCGGCCGACATCGGCGGTCAGGCGGCGGCCGACTGCCAGGCGCTGGCCGCGCAGAGCGACATCATCGTCACCATGTTGCCCACCAGCGCCATCGTCGAGCAGGTGTTGAGCGGTCCCAAGGGCGTGCTGGCCGGCCTGCGTCCCGGCACGGTCATCGTCGAGATGAGCTCGGGCGTGCCGGCCCATACGCAAAAGCTGGCCGCCACCGTGGCCGCCGCCGGCGGCGAACTGGTCGATGCACCGGTCTCGGGCGGCGTGCCGCGCGCGCGCACCGGCGAGCTGGCCATCATGTTCGGCGGCGAGGCGGCCACGCTGGAGCGCCTGCGCCCGCTGCTGCAGGCCATGGGCAGCTCCTTGCTGCACACCGGTTCGGTGGGCAGCGCGCATGCCATGAAAGCGCTGAACAACCTGGTGTCGGCCGGCGGCTTCCTGATCGGCGTGGAGGCCATGCTGATCGGCCAGCAGTTCGGCCTGGATCCCGAGGTCATCGTGGACGTGCTCAACGCCTCGACCGGCATGAACAACTCCACGCAGAAGAAGTTCAAGCAATTCGTGCTGTCGCGCGCCTTCAACTCGGGTTTCGGCCTGGACCTCATGGTCAAGGATCTCGGCATCGCGCTGGGCATGGCCGACGACACCGGCACGCCCACGCCTTTCGCGGCGCTGTGCCGCCAGATGTGGGCCTCGGCCGGCAAGTCGCTGGGCCAGGGACAGGATCACACCGCCGTGGCGCGGCTGTCCGAATCGCTGGCCGGCGTCGAACTCAAGCCCAAGGCCTGACGGCGGGCGGCCCCCCTTCACTCACCGCGAACGATATCCCCCAGGAAGATGGGGGAAGCCAGGAGACAATGATGAAAGCAGTATGGTTGGCGGCGGCCTGCATGGCCCTCGTCTCGACGGGCGCCGGCGCCCAGACCTATCCCACCCGCGCGATCTCCATGGTCGTGCCCTATGCGCCCGGCGGGTCCACCGACGGCCTGGCGCGCATCGTAGCCAGTGCCATGGGCAAGGACCTGGGCCAGACCGTCGTGGTCGAGAACCTGGGCGGCGGCGGCACGATGATAGGCAATCAGAAGGTGGCGCGCGCCGCGCCCGATGGCTACACCATCACCTTTGGCAACATGGGATCGCTGGCGATCGCGCCATCGCTCTATCCCAAGTCCAATTTCGATCCGCGCCGCGACATGGTGGGCGTGGGCCTGGTGGCCACCGTGCCCATGGTGTTGTCGGTCAGCAAGGCCAGCGGCATACAGACCGTGTCCGAACTGGTCGGCCGCCTGCACGCCAAGGCCAATTCGCTGAACTTCGGCAACGCCGGCTCGGGCTCGACCAGCCATATCGCCGCCGCCAACTTTCTGCATGTCACCAAGAGCGAAGGGATGCAGATTCCCTACCGGGGCGCGGGTCCGGCGATCGCCGACCTCATGGCCGGCACGGTCGATGCGGTGATAGACCAGACCGTCACCATGATCCCCCTGCACGAAGGCGGGCGCGTGCGCGCGCTGGCGGTCGCCAGCGCGGCGCGCCTGCCCCAGATGCCGGATGTGCCCACCTTCATCGAAGCCGGCGTGCCAGCCTTCGATATGAGCGTCTGGAACGGCATCGCCGCGCCGGCCGGCACGCCGCCGGAAGTGGTCAAGCGCCTGGAAGGCGCGCTGGCTGCGGCGCTGCAGGATCCCGCCGTGCGCGAATCGCTGGACAAGCTGGCCGCCCAGGCGCCGGCCGAGGCGCAACAGGGCTCGGCGGCCTTCCAGGCCCTGATCGCGCGCGACGTGCCGCGCTACGCCGAGCTGATCCGCGTGGCCAATGTGACCGTCAACTGAGCGTTCGGCGCGGGGTGTCAGTAACCGCGCTGGCGGTCGTAGAGCAGGTCCAGCGTTTCGCCGCGTTCCCAGCGCTGCATGATTTCCACCGTCTTGCGGGCGCGATCGCGGCGCGAGGGGGTGGACCCATAGTGCGGCGTGATGAGGATGCCGGGATGGGTCCACAGCGGCGAGGCATCGGGCAAGGGCTCGACGTCGAAGACATCCAGCAGCGCGCCCTTGAGCTGGCCGCTGTCCAGCGCCGCCAGCAGGTCGCTCTCGACCAGATGGCTGCCGCGTCCGGCGTTGATCAGGCTGGCGCCGCGCGGCAGGCGCGAGAAAGTCTCGGCGTTGAGGATGCCCTGCGTGGCGGGGGTGGCCGGCAGCAGGCAGACCAGGATGTCGCTGCGCGCCAGGAAGGCATCGCGCTCGCGCGGGCCCGCGTAGCAAGTCACGCCGGGCAGGTGAGCCCGCGTGCGCGACCAGCCTGCCACCTCGAAACCGGCCTGCGCCAGGCGCAGGGCGGTGTGCGCGCCCATCTGCCCCAGGCCCATGACGCCGACGCGGACTTCATTGACCAAGGGAGGGTTCTCGCGCGCGCGCCAGCGTCGCGCCGCCTGGTCCAGCGCCATGCCGCGGGCGTCGCGCACCAGCATGAGCGCGCCGGTGAGGACATAGTCGCCCATCACGGCGGCGGTGCTTTCGGTGATCATGCGCGCGATGGGGACCGAGGCCGGCAACAAGGGGTCGGCCAGGATGTTGTCCACACCCGCGCCGGCGCTCACGATGAGCTTGAGGTCCGGCAAGGCGGCCAGCCGGCCGGGTCCGGGGGCCCAGACCAGGGCATAGCCGATGCCGGCGGGGTCGCGGCGCGCCGCCTCCCAGCCGACTACCTCGATGGCGGGGTCGAATTCCCGGAAATACCCGCGCCACTGCTCCAGGGCCGCCGGGCCTCCCGATTCGACGGTGATGCGCATGGTCAGACCGTGTAGTTCAGCGCCAGGCGGCCGCCGTCGACATATAGCGTCTCGCCGGTGATATAGCTGGCGGCGTCGCTCAGCAGGTAGGCCACGGCATCGGCGACTTCCGCCGGTTCGCCCAGGCGGCGCATGGGGGTGCGGCTCATGAGGCGCGCGCGCGCGGCCTCGTCGGCCATCACGGCGTTCTTGGCCAGTTCGGTCGCGATGGTGCCGGGACCCACGGCATTGACGCGGATGCCATCATCGATCAGGGCCAGCGCCATGACCCGCGTGAGCTGGGCGATGCCGCCCTTGCTGACGTTGTAGCTGGCGATGGACGGAATGGCGAGCACCGCGTTGACGGAGCTCATGTGCACGATGGCGCCGCCGCCCTGCGCCTTCATGGCGCGGGACACCGCCTGGCCGACCAGGAAGGCGCCCTTGAGATTGATGTCGATGACCTGGTCCCAATCGGCCTCGCTGATCTCCAGGAAGGGGGCCGGCTTGACGATGCCGGCGTTGTTCACGAGCTGGTCCACGCGCCCGAAGCGCGACAGCGTCGCGGCCAGCGCGGCATCGACCTCGGCTTTGCGCGCGACGTTGCAGGCCACGAACTGCCCGCGCTCGCCCAGCGCGGCGGCCAGCGCCTGGCCGCGCGTGTGGTCGACGTCCCAGATACTGACCGAGGCGCCGTCCTGGGCCAGCCGGCGCACGCAGGCCTCGCCGATGCCTTGCGCGCCGCCGGTGACGATGGCGACCTTGCCCTGGTAGTTGAACTGCGTGTCCTTCATGCTTTGGATTCCTGCGAAATGAGGCCGGGCACGGCGCGCCCGGCCGGGTTGGTTCAGCGCTCCACCGTCCGGTTCCAGCGGGCATTGAAGGCCGGGCGCGTGGCGTTGATCACGTCCCAGTCGAGGATTTTGGCATTGGCCATATAGCCCTGGAACTGGGTGAGCATGGCTTCATTCTGCGCGCTGGCCTGGACTTTGCGGTTGGACGGGAAGTGGCCGCCATGTTCCAGCGCCGCGGCCTGGGCCTCGGGCGTGAGCAGGTAGCGGGCCAGTTTCTGCGACAGCTCGGGCTCGCTGTTGTTGGCGATGACGCATTCGCCCACCATCAAAATGACCGATCCCTCCTTGGGCTGGGCGTACTCTACCGGGATGTCGCGCTTTTTCAAGCGCGCGATCGCCGTGGGCGTAAGCGGGAAAATCGCCGCCTCGTTGCTCTGGATCATCTCGGCCAGCTTGGCCGAGTTGGGGATGTATTCCAGCACATTGGGCCCGATGGTGCTGGCCCATTTCTTGAAGCCGGGCTCGGTGTTCTTGTCGTCGCCGCCCTCGATGCGGTTGTACATCAGGAAGGCGTGCAGCCCGAAGGTGCTGCCGGCGGCCGACTGGAACACCACCTTGCCCTTGTACTTCGGGTCGGCCAGGTCCATCCAGGAGGTGGGCGGCGCCCAGCCTTTTTCCTTGAAGATCCGCGTGTTGTAGCCCAGGCCCGTCATGCCGATATCGATGCCGGCGGCCATGCGGTCCTTCATGACGGCGTTCGGATAAAGATCCTTGAAGACCGGATCATCGGTCATCTGCTGGCACAGGCCCATGCTGATCGCGCGCGCCATGATGCCGTCGTCCAGGAACATCACATGCATCTGCGGCTTGTCCTTGAAGGCCTGCGCCTTGGCCAGAATGTCGGTGGAGGTGCCGGGCACCACCACGATCTTCACATTGTTGGCTTTTTCGAAGGCCGGGAAGACATTCTGCGTGAAGGCGCGCTCCATGTCGCCGCCGTTCATGCCCACGTACAGGGTTTTCTCCTGGGCCTGGGCGCCCGTGGCCGTCGCTGCCAGCACCAGCGCGCCGGCTATCCATTTTCCCAGTTTGGCGCGAGCGCCGTGCTTATGCTTGTTCATGTTCACTCCAGCGTGTGCTCACGGGAAGACTGAGACTCGGCAGCGTGAGCGGCGGCCGTGTATCGCTCGATGCGGAATGCATCGATGGGCAGGGACGAGACGCCGTCCACCACCAATTGGGACAACACCTCGCCGACGGCGGGCCCGATCTGGAAGCCGGCGCCAGACAGGCCAAAGGCGTGAAACAGGCCAGGCACCTTGCTGCTTGGGCCGAGCACCGGGTTGTGGTCGGGCATACTGCCTTCCACGCCGGTCCAGAAACGGATGACCTGCGCGCCACGCAGCGGCGGCAGCAAGGCGGCCGCACGCGCCAGCAGGGCGGGGACCTCCTTGCGCGAAGGACGGGCAAAACCGTCGGATTGCAGCGCGCCGCGCCCGCCGCCAATCACGCAGTTGCCGCGTGCGACCTGGCGCGCGTAGATGCCGCCGCCCTGAATGCCCAGGCTTACGTCCATGAAGGCCGGCAGGGGCTCGGTCACCATCATGAGCGGATGGATGGCCGTCTCGGGCACGGGTTCGCCAAACGCGGCGGCGATCTCTCCGCCCCAGGCGCCGGCGCAGTTCAGCAGGAAGCGGGCGCGGATTGTCTCGCCCGAGGCGGTGCGCACCACGAAGCGCCGGCCCTCGGCGACCGTCTGGACCACGCGCTGTTGCTCGCGCACGTCCGCGCCGGCGCGGATGGCCGCCTGAGCGAAGGCCGGCGAAACCAGGCGCGGGTTGGCGTGCCCATCCTCGGGGCAGAATGAGCCGCCCGCCAGTCCGGGGTCCAGCCAGGCGAAGCGCCGGCGCAGCGCGTCGGCCGGGAGGATGCGCAGATCCATGCCCCAGCCTTCGGTGCGCTCGCGATAGGCCCGGAGTTCGTCCAGGTCCTGCTCGGTGCGCGCCAGCTTGAGATGGCCGCTGCGCACATATTCGCCATGGGTGCCTATCAGGCTCGGTAACTGACCCCACAGTTCATGGGCGCGCGCGGTCAGGGGCATTTGCGCCAGCGGGCGGCCCTGGCGGCGCACGCCGCCATAATTCACGCCGCTGGCGCGCGCGCCGCAAGCGCCCATGTCCAGCAAGATCACGGGCAGGCCGCGGCGGCGCAAGAACAGGGCGGCGCTGGCCCCGACGATGCCGCCGCCGATGATGAGGACTTCGGTCTCGATACTCATTGCCCGGCTTCCCGCGCGATGGCCAGATGCACCGGAATGGGTTTGACCGGCGGTTGGTTGCGCAGGCGGCCCACCGCCTGCGGCGCCACGCCCAGGGCCTGCGACATGACTTCGGCCGCGCCGGCCGCGCACATGCGCCCCTGGCAGCGGCCCATGCCCACGCGCGTGAGCGCCTTGGCGCGATTCAGTTCGTCGGCCAGGCCGTCGCGGGCCACGGCGCGCAAGGCGCCGGCGCTGATCTCCTCGCAGCGGCAGAGCATGACGTCATCGGCGATCGGCCAATCGGCGGGAAAGGGAAAGGCGCGCTCCAGCGCGTCGCGCACGCGGCCGATGCGGGCGAGCTGGCGTTCCAGCCGTTGGGCGCGCGCCGGATCATGCGGCAGCTCGGCGTCGGCCAGCAGGGCCAGCGCCGCGCGCTCGCCGGCCAGTTCGGCCGCATCGGCGCCCGCGATGCCCGCGCCGTCGCCGGCCACATAGACTCCCGGCACCGAACTGCGTCCGGCGGCATCGCGGCGCGGCAGCCAGTTGCGGTCCCGCGCGTTGAACTCGAATTCGCAGCCGGCCAGGCCGGCCAGCTGGGTTTCGGCGCGCAAGGCCAGGCCGTAGCCCACGGCATCGCATTCGACCTGCTGTTCACGGCCCCGGCCGTCGCGGTAGCGCAGTCCGGCCACACGTTTGCCGCCCAGCACCGCCAGCGGGCGCACGCCGGTGCGCACCGGCACGCCATGCAGGCGCAGCCGGGCCATATAGCCCATGCCGCGCGCCAGCAGGCCGGGCGCGGCCAGCATGCCGGGCAGCGCGGCCAGCCGGTCGCCCGGCCGCGCCGTATCCAGCACTGCCTCGACCCGGGCGCCGGCGCGGGCGTACTGATACGCCACCAGGTAGAGCAGCGGTCCCGTACCCAGGAACACGCAGCGGCTGCCGATGGCGCAGCCCTGGTACTTGAGCGCGACCTGCGAGCCGCCCAGGGTGTAGACACCCGGGGTCAGCCAGCCCGGAAAAGGCAGTACCCGATCCGTGGCGCCGGTGGCCAGGATGAGATGGCTGTAGCCGATGCCTTGCGAAACGCCGTCGCGCATCACGTCGAGAACGCCATCCTCGCAGTTCCAGACCAGGCTCTCGGGATGGAAATCGACCTTGTCGCGCAGCGCCTCCATCGCGCGATGGATGGCGTCGGCCTTGCGATGCTCCGAGCCGTAGAGTTCGGCCTTGGCGCGCGTGAAGCCCTCGGGGGGCTGGCGATAGATCTGGCCGCCGGCGCGCGGCGCCTCGTCAATCACCACCGGCCGCAGGCCCGCGGCGACCAGTCTCTGCGCGGCGCGCACGCCGGCCGGACCGGCGCCCACGATAACGGGATTGGGCATCATGGCGCCGCTCCCGGGCCCGCGGCAGGGGGATGGGTCAATACCCGCATGCCGGCCTGCACCAGGGTCGAGCAGGCGCGCACGCGCCGGCCGTCCTCCAGTTGCATCCAGCAGTCCTGGCAAGCGCCCATCATGCAGAAGCCGGCGCGCGGGGCGCCGCTGAACTCCGAGAGCCGCAGTTGTTCGCCGCATGTGAGCACGGCCGTGAGCAGGGTGTCGCCCTGCAAGGCGACGGCCGGCTGGCCATCGAGCGTGAAGGCCAGTGCGGGACGCTGGGTCTCGGCCACGCGATTCAGTAAAGGCAAGGTGATCTCCGCCGGATTATTTTTGCCCGACCAGCACACGGTCCAGCCCATAGACACGGTCCAGCAGCAACATGGTGAGCGCGGTCAGCGCGATCACCAGGGCCGAGACCGCCGCCATCATGGGATCGATCGACTCCGTGGCGTACATATACATGCGCACCGGCAGCGTCACCGTGCTGGGCGCGGTGATGAAGACGGACATGGTCAGTTCATCGAAACTGTTGATGAAGGCCAGCAGCCATCCGCCGGAGACCCCCGGCAGGATCATGGGTAGCGTGATCCTCAGGAAGACCGTGGCGCGGCTGGCGCCCAGCGATTGCGCGGCATGCTCGACCGAACGGTCAAAGCCCACCAGCGCGCCGATCACCAGGCGCATCACATAAGGGGTGATCACCACGACATGCGCCAGCACCAGCCAGCCGAAGCTGCCGGTGGTGCCGATGAGCGCGAAAAAACGCAGCAGGGCCACGCCCAACACCAGGTGGGGGATCATGAGCGGAGACAGAAACAGGCCGTTGAGCGCGTCGCGTCCGGGGAAGCGGTAGCGCGTGATGGCGATGGCGGCGGGGATGGCCAGCAGGGTCGCGATGCTGGCCGAACAAAAGGCCAGCCACAGGCTGTTGCGCAGGGCTTGCATGAAGTCCGCGTGAGCAAAGACCGCCCGGAACCAGCGCAGCGAAAAAGCCGTCGTGGGGATCGACAGGGTAGAGGCCGGGGTGAAGGCGACCAGGCACACGATCACCAGCGGCGCGAGCACAAAGGCCACCACCAGGAGATTGAAGGCCAGGGCGAAAGGACCGTTTTTCTGCATGGCGCGTCAGCCCAGGCTGCGGCGGTAGGATCGCTCCACCACCCGGTTGTAGCTCATCATGATGATGACGTTGGCCACCAGCAGCAGCACGGCGATGGCCGCGCCCAGGGGCCAGTTCAGTTCCGTCAGGAATTCGTCGTAGACAATGGTGGCCACCATCTTCAGGCGGCGTCCGCCCAGCAGCGCGGGGATGGCGAAAGAACTGGCCGCCAGGCCGAAGACGATGAGGCTGCCCGAGAGCACGCCGGGCATGGCCTGCGGCAGCACCACCCGCCACAGCGTCTGCGCGCGCGAGGCATTCAGCGAATACGCGGCCTGTTCCACCGTGGGGTCCAGCTTTTGCAGGGAGGTCCACACCGGGATGACCATGAAGGGCAGCATCACGTGCACCAGGCCGATGATGATGGCCGTGGGCGTGTAGAGCAGCGGGCCCAGGCCCAGGGCGGCGGCGGCCTTGCCCAGCGGGCCGCCAGGGCCCAGCAGCAGGCTCCAGCCGAAGGCGCGCACCACCAGGGAAATCAGCAGCGGCGAGAGCACCACCAGGAGGAAGATGGAACGCCAGGGCTTGCGCATGCGCGACAGGATATAGGCCTCGGGCGCGCCGACCAGCACGCAGATCAGCGTGGTGAGCGCGGCGATCCAGAAGGTGCGCCAGAAGATCTCCAGGAAATACCCGTCCGTCAGTACCTGCAGGTATTGGTCCAGCGTATAGCCTGGCTGGATGCCGGTGTTGTAGTCGAACTGCGCGAAGGACAGCAGCAGCGTCAGCACCAGCGGCGTGAGCACCAGCGTCAGGAACAGCAGCGTCAAGGGCAGCGAGCCCAGCAGGGCGGGCAGGCCATCGCTACGGGGCTTGGCGGTCAGGGTGCTCATCGTCACTCCTCGGCGGCCAATAGCCGCGGCGTGCCGTCGGCCCAGTCCAGACCCACGGTCTGGCCATCGGCATGGGGCGCCCGCCCGTCATTGGGCGTGAGCATGATCAGCCTGCCCAGCGGCGTGTCCAGTTCGTATTGCCATTGGCTGCCCAGGAAGTAGCGCGTGACCACGCGGCCGTCGACACGGCCCTGGCCCGGGGCCACCGGCAGCAGCTTTTCCGGGCGCAGCGACAGTTGCAGGTCGTCGCCGGCGCGCAAGCCCCGGCCATCGACTTGCAGCGTCAGGGGGCCAGCCTGGATGTCGGCGCGCTCGCCGGCGCGCGCCACGCGCGCGGCCACCATATTGGTCTTGCCGACGAAGCGCGAAATGAAATCGGTCCGCGGGTGTTCGTACATGCGGTAGGGGGCGTCGATCTGCGTCACGCGGCCCTCCTGCATGACCACCACCCGGTCGCTGATCGACAGGGCCTCGGCCTGGTCGTGCGTGACCATGATGGTCGTGGTGCCGATCTGACGCTGGATGCCACGCAGCTCGAACTGCATCTCCTCGCGCAGCTGCGCGTCGAGATTGGACAAGGGTTCGTCCAGCAGCAGCACGGGCGGCCGGATCACCAGGGCGCGCGCCAGGGCCACGCGCTGGCGCTGGCCGCCGGACAGTTCGCGCGGATAGCGTTCGCCGTATTTATCCAGCTTGACCAGGGCCAGCGCCTCGCGCGTGCGGCGCTCGCGCTCGTCGCGCGCCAGGCGCCGCATGGCCAGGCCGAACGCCACATTGTCATTGACCGTCATGTGCGGAAACAGCGCATAGCTCTGGAACACGATACCCAGGCCGCGCGTATTGGGCTTGGCGTGCGTGATATCTCGGCCGTCGAGCGTGATGCGCCCGCGCGTGACCTCGGCAAAGCCGGCGATCATCTGCAAGGTGGTGGTCTTGCCGCAGCCCGACGGGCCGAGCAGAGACAGAAACTCGCCCTGTTCCACTTCCAGGTTCATATCGGCGACCACACAGAGATCGCCGTAATTCTTGGAGACGTGCTCCAGCCGCAGGAATGCCATGTCCGCCTCGTGTCCGCTTGCCGCGGCGTATGGGGGCGCAGGCCGGTCAGGACTGGCGGGCGCCGATGAGAACGGAGCCCAGTCTAGGAGTCCGCCAAATCCACCGGCCATTAGTGTTTTTCCGTATAAGGTAATTTTTATTTAGAAAATTCCGATTATTGGAATTACAGTCATGGATAGAGACATAACATTCCGGAAAAGAGGAAAGCCATGAAGGTGGAAGACAAGGACGAGGGCGCCGGCCAGGGGGTGTTGAGCAGGGCCTTCGGTGTCTTGCGGGTCCTGGCCGAGGCCCAGGGCGAGCGCTTGCGCCTGACCGACATCGCCGCGCGCACGGGCCAGGCGCCGGCCACCGCGCATCGCGTGCTGCAGGCCCTCATCCAGGAAGACATGGTCGAGCAGCCGCCTCAGAGCAAGGCCTACCAGCTCAGCGTCGCCTTCTTTGCCCTGGCGGCCAGCGCCGGCAACCGCCATTCCACGCTGCGTGAAATCTGCCGGCCGGCCCTGCTGCGTTTATCGGGCATGCTCAATGACACCGTCTTCCTGCTGGTGCGTCATGGTTTTGACGCGGTCTGCCTGGACCGCATCGACGGGCCCTTTCCCGTGCGCTCGCACACCGGAGATATTGGCGGCAAAGTGCCTCTGGGCCTGGGCCAGGCGGGGCTGATTCTGCTGGCGCGTTTGCCCGAAGCCGAGCGCGAAGAAATCATCCGTTTCAATATCCCGCGCCTGCGGCATCTGGGCTTCATGGACGAGATATCGGTGCGGGTACGCCTGAACGAATGCCTGGCGCACGATTACGCATTGTCGACGGGGCCGGCGCTGTATCCGGGGACCATGGGCCTGGCCGTTCCCATTACGGATCGCAGCGGTACCGTGGTGGCCGCGCTCAGCGTGGCCGCGCCATCCGAACGCATGAGCGCCGAGCGTCTGCCCATGATTGTGCAAATGCTGCGCAAGGAAGCCAGCCAGATCGGCGCGCAGGTCAATCCCTTCGACCCGGCCCTGCGCCGGCCCAACCATTTCCTGGGTCAGGGCGGCGCGGCGCCGGGGATGGCCTAGCGGTGGGCGGCCAGCAGCAGGTGGCTCTCGGAGTTGGAGACGCCGCTGATGCTGCGCACCTCCCTGAGCACGCGGTCAAAAGCGCTCAGGTCGGCCGCGTGCACATGGACGACCAGGTCCCAGCGGCCGTTGGTCGAATGCACCCGCGTGGCCTCGGGCAGGCGGCGCAGCGCCGCGATGACCCGGTCGGTCGCCGCGCCATGCACTTCGATGAGCGTGATGGCCTGCACGCCGGCCTCATCCTCGTGTTCGGCCATGCGCACGGTATAGCCCGTGATCACGCCTTCGCGCTCCAGGCGCTGCATGCGGTTCTGGACGGTGCCGCGCGAGACGGCCAGTTGCTTGGCCAGCGCCGCCGTGGGCAGGCGGGCGTCGGTGCGCAGCAGGGCAATGAGGCGGCGGTCCAGCGGATCGAGCAGCATGATGGGTCGGGCGGGCGGGCGGAGGAGGAGCGGGCATCATAATCGAAGATGATCAAATCGCCACATTGGCTGCCATATTGATCAGATTTGTGCCATAACGAAGCAGTTTTCTATCTATCCGCTAGGTTCTATCCGCTCTACCATGGCGCCTGCTTGACTTGCCTTAACCCGGTGTCCTGGCCCAAGATGGGGCCGGACGTGCGCCAAGGAGACGCCATGCAAGCCAGGGATATCAGTTTGATCGGCGTGCCGACCGATGTCGGGGCCAGCGCCCGCGGCGCGTCGATGGGGCCCGAGGCCTTGCGCGTGGCCGGCCTGATCGAAAGACTGCTGGGCCGCGGCATGCGCGTGCACGATCGCGGCAACCTGGCGGGCCCGCCCAATCCCTGGCGGCGCCCCGTCAACGGCTATCGGCATCTGGACGAGGTCATCGCCTGGAATCAACAAGTGCATGACGCCGTGCACGCCGAATTGCGGGCCGGGTATTTCCCTATCATGCTGGGCGGCGACCACAGCCTGGCCATTGGTTCGATCAGCGCGGTGGCGCGCCATTGCCGCGACACCGGCAAGCGTCTGCGCGTACTCTGGCTCGATGCGCACTCCGATTTCAATACCCAGGTGCTTACGCCTACAGGCAACATCCATGGCATGCCCGTGGCCTGCCTGTGCGGGGCCGGCCCCGAGGCGCTGATCCGCCTTTCCGGCGCCGTGCCCGCGCTGCAGCCCGCCTGGGTGCGCCAGATCGGGATACGCAGCGTCGATGAAGGCGAGCGCGGCCTCATCCACGAAGCCGGGCTGGAAGTCTTCGACATGCGCTATCTCGACGAGGCGGGCATGCGCGCCACCATGCAGGCCGCCCTCGTCGATCTCGATGACGACACGCATCTGCATGTCAGTTTCGATGTGGACTTCCTGGATCCCGACGTCGCGCCGGGCGTGGGGACCACCGTACCCGGCGGCCCCACCTATCGCGAAGCCCAGCTGTGCATGGAAATGATCGCCGATACCGGTCTCATGGCTTCGCTGGACATCGTCGAACTCAACCCGGCGCTGGATGTGCGCAACAAGACAGCCATCGTCGCGGCCGAATTGGTCGAAAGCCTGTTCGGCAAGTCGACCTTGATCCGGCGTCAGGGATAGACGATGGAGTACTGCACGTAGCTCACCAGCTTGCCGGCCGTGATGGCCTCGGTGCTGGTCCGGACGTAGCGCGCCAGATAGCGCAAGGTCGCGGCCTTGTCCGAGACCACGGCGCCTTGCGCGGCCTGCGCGGTGACGTCCGCGCCCACCCGGATCGCCGTGCCATCGAGATTGGCCAGCTGGATCTGCACGTTCTTGAACACGGTGGCGCCGGGCGGCGATGGAATCGTCGCGGCCACGGTCGCCGCGGCGGCCGTCGTATAGGCGACCAGGTTGCCGGTGGCGTAGTCGGTGGTGGAGCCCGGCTCGAAATAGGCCGTGAGTGTCTGGGCATTGAGGGCTTCGGGGCAGTCGGTCAGACGGATCTGGAAGAGCGTGGCGCCCGCGGTGTCATTGACGTTCTTCATGGCCGACGTGCCGATCTTGGGCAGCGTGACGAGCAGGTTGTGCGGCGGCTCGGCGCCATTGATCTTGCAGGTCTGGTCAGTGATCTCGCCGGTGATGGTGATCGTGCCGTCGACGGCATGGGCCGGCGGCATGCCCGTCATGGCCGCCACGGCCAGCGAGGCGGCGGCGATGCTTACGCGCGGGATCGCGGATTGGCGGATGGCATTCCTTGTCATATCGCTCTGTTTTTCCCTGGTGAAAGGCCCCAGTATGCCGAGCCCGCCTCATAGGAAACGTCCGCAAAACGCGCCTCAACTGCTATCACTATAGTAGTCGGACAGCTGTCGCATCAGACGGGTTCGCTGCCCGGCGCGGCCTTACGCCGCTTCGGCCGCGTCATGGTCATGGGCCACCTCGGCCGCGAACATATAGCCCCAGCCATGCACGGCCCGGATGGGCAGCGCCATCTGATGATGCGAGGCCTTGCGCCGCAAGCGGCTGATCATCACGTCCACGAAACGGCTGCGCTGCGCGCCCGCCTCCACGCCGAGTTCTTCGGGCAGCAGCGCGTCGCGGCTGAGCTTGCGTTCGGGCGCCGTCATCAGGCGCGATAGAAAAGCGCGCTCTCCGGTGGTCAGGCCCAACGCGCGCCCGGACGGGCTCACCAGCGTCCAGCCCCGGTTGGCCAAGCGCCACTTGGCGGGCGTGCCGGGCCAGGCGGGCAGGGCGGATTCTTCAGGCAGCGGGTCGAAGGCCGGATCGGCGCGTTCGCCGGCGTCGACGGCCGGCGCGCTCAGGCTCGTGATACGGCGCAGCAGCGATTGCAGGACGGCGGCCAGCTCCAGCCCGCTGGCGTTGCGGTCCAGGCAGGCATCGGCGCCGCATAGCAGGGTCCGCACCCGGGCTTCGCTGTCGGTGAAGTGGGCCAGGGCAATGATGCCGACGCTGCGGTCCATGGCGCGGATGCGCACGGCCGCGATATGGATGTCGGCCAGTGGAGCGCTCAGGACCAGCAGGGGGCAGGATTGCTTGCCGTAGTGCTCATAGAGACTGACCAGATCGGGGCACACGCGCACCCTGAAGCCGAGGTGGCCCAGGCTGTCCAACTGTTCCTTATGCGCGGCATCGTCTTTGGTTAAAAAGATGACATCCAGCGTGCTGTTCATTCATTTTCCCGAGTGCATGGGCGGCAGCTCCAGCCCGTCCCGCTGGTGTCACGGCATCTCTGTGGCGCATGGGGTGTTCCGGGGGATGACAGCCTGGGCACGGCCTGCGCCATGTCATGCCACGCTTGTGTTCGATTTAAACACGATTGTGATTATTTGTGAATAGAAGTTTCTATTCCAATGAAAACGTGGGAATCCTGCGTGATTCCTGCCATGATCTCCGGGGTTTTTGGCCGCGTTTTTGTATAAATACGCTACATTATTTTCTATATGTATCCGCATGGCAAGCCGGCGACGGCGTTGCGTCCGCCGGCGGATGTCACAAGCCAGGGATGCGGCCCGCCATTCGGGTTTCCTCCCCATGTTTCCGGCGACGGGGACAATGCTCTAATCCGGCAGCCACCTGAAATCACTAATCCGAGTCTAATGAGTGGAAACTTTCGGCCATCGTCTGCGCAGCGCGCGTGTACTCCGGGGATGGACGCAGAAAGACCTGGCGGCGGCTTGCCAGCTGTCCCAAAGCGCCATAGGCAATTACGAAAGCGGCCTGCGCACCCGGCCTAGCGGAGCGTCGCTGATCAAGCTCACCCGCGCCTTGCGTGTCACGGCGCAGTGGCTGAGTTCGGGCGAAGGGCCGATGCGGGGCGAGGGCGGTTCCGAGGAGCTGGCCTGGCCTTTCCATAGCGTGCCCTACGCCTCCTATCTGGCGCTGACGCAGCGGGAGAAACGCCAGCTGGAACAGGTGCTGGCCGCCTATATCGCCGCCCGGGGACCCTAGGCCCGCGCCGCGCCGGGAGGCGGTCGCGCCCTGTTGCATTCATGCTGGTCTGAATACGGTCGCCCGGTTACAGTAAACCGGAGTCCTTTAGACGGAGAGAGTGCGATGTTCTTGATTTCCATTCCCCGGGCGGTGTTGTGCGCTGGGCTGCTGGCCGCGCTGGCGGGTTGCGCCACGCAGACCGGCCAGGCGCGTCCCGAGGGAGCGGCCGCCGCGCGCGCCACGACCAGCGCCGATTCGCTGGCCCAGACCCGCTGGGAACTCACCGGCTGGGTCGACGCGCTGGGCAATCGGCGCAACATCCCGCATGGCGACAACGGCGAGCCGATCTCGCTGACCTTTCTGGCCGATGGCAAGCGCTACGTGGTGCAAGGCTTTTCCGGCTGCAACCGCTATAGCGGCGCCTACAAGCTGGAGGCGGGCAAGCTGAGCATCACGGCGCCGGCCTCCACGCGCATGGCCTGCCCGGACCCCCGCCGCGCCCAGCTCGAGATCGACTATCTGCGGGCCCTGGCGGACATCCGTTCGTTCACGCTGGACGCCAGCGGGGCCCCGCGCCACCTGACCTTCAATGTGGCCACCGGCGATGTGCTGGACTTCACCCGCCGCCAGGATCCGCCCACGCCCTGAGGCGTTCGCCGCCGGGCCGGCCTAAAATACCGCCTCCAGCCGGCCCTGGCCGGCCAGTCCTTCAGGAGGCAGCCATGCCCGTTACCCTACGCTCTCTGTGGCCCTTGATGCTCGTGCTCGGCCTGGCGGCCTGCGCTTCCCGCCCGCCCGTGCCCCCCGTGGTGGGGCAGCAGCCCGGACAGCAATCGGATGTCCTGGCGCAGACCGCCTGGGAGCTGGCCCGCTGGACCAAACCGGGCGGCGCCTTGCGTCCCGTGCCGCATGCGCATAGCAAGGAGCGTCCGATCACGCTGGTCTTCAACCATGAGCAGGGCCAGGCGCGGCTGTCGGGCTTTTCGGGCTGCAACACCTACTCGGGCCAGTATGTGGTGGCCAACGGGCTGCTGATCCTCCAATACCCGCCCGTCTCGACCTATATGTCCTGCCCCTCGGCCAATATGCAGCTGGAGCAGGATTACCTCGCCGGCCTGACCCGCATCACGGCCACGCGCCTGGACGACGTTGCCCGTCCCAGCCGCATGACCCTCACGCTGTCTTCGGGCGACGTGCTGGATTTTGCCCGCCGATAATCCGGCCCGCCCGCGCGCCTTCCTCGCTTGTTTTCATGTCCATCGTCAATATCGCCGCCTATAAGTTCGTCAGCCTGCCCGACACGGCCTCCTTGCGCGAGTCGCTGCAGGCGCGCGCCGACGCGCTGGCCCTCAAGGGCACCATTCTGCTGGCCCCCGAGGGCATCAACCTTTTCCTGGCTGGCGCCGGGCAGGCCATCGAGGATTTTCTCGCCGATCTGCGCAAGGACAGCCGTTTTGCCGACTTGCAGGCCAAGTACAGCCTGTCGGACGCCGTGCCTTTCGGCAAGATGCGCGTGCGGCTCAAGCGCGAGATCATCCGCATGAACCACCCCGCCATCCGGCCCGAGGCCGGCCGGGCGCCCAGCGTGGACGCCCGGACCCTGGCCCGCTGGCTGGAGCAGGGGCGCGATGACGAGGGGCGTGAAGTGGTCATGCTCGACACCCGCAACGCCTTCGAAGTCGATGTCGGCACCTTTCGCAATGCCATCGATTGGCGCATCGAGCGCTTCACCCAGTTTCCGGACGCGGTGCGCGAGCACCGCGCCGAACTCGAGGGCAAGACGGTCGTGAGCTTCTGCACCGGCGGCATCCGCTGCGAAAAGGCCGCGATCTTCATGGGCGAGCTGGGCATCGACCACGTCTACCAGCTCGAAGGCGGCATCCTGAAGTACTTCGAAGAGACCGGCGGCCCGGGCTACGACGGCGCCTGCTTTGTCTTTGACGAGCGCGTGGCGCTGGATCCCGCGCTCAAGCCGGTGGCCTCTTTCCCCGGGGCGTCAGACACCATGGGAGACCGAGCGGGGGCGTGAGGGGCCCCAGGTGCCTGACACCAAAAAAAACGCCGCTTGCGCGGCGCTTGGGCATCAGTGGATGCGCATGCCGGGCTGGGCGCCGGGCCAGGGTTCGAGCACGTAGATGCCGGCATCGATTTTCTCGTCGGCATGGCTGGCGGCCAGCACCATGCCCTCGGAAACACCGAATTTCATCTTGCGCGGCGCCAGGTTGGCGACCAGCACGGTGAGCTTGCCAATGAGGTCTTCGGGCTTGTAGGCCGACTTGATGCCGGAGAAGACGTTGCGATGGCGGCCCTCGCCCACGTCCAGGGTCAGGCGCAGCAGCTTGGTCGAGCCTTCGACGGCTTCGCAATTGACGATCTTGGCGATGCGCAGGTCCACCTTGGCGAAGTCGTCGATGGAGATGGTCTCTGCCAGGGGCTCGCCGCCCGGGGCGGGGGCGGCTTCGGCCGCCGGGGCCGGCGGCTCGAACAGGGCGTCCAGCATCTTGGGATCGACGCGCTGCATCAGGTGCTTGAAGGGCGCGACCTGGGCGGGCAGTTCGGCGGCATCGCTCCAGATGAAGTCGCGCGTGGCGCCGAAGAGCTCGCGCGCCACGCGCGAGGCCAGGGCCGGCAGCACCGGCGCCAGCATTACCGACAGGGCCTTGAAACCCGCCAGCGCGCGCGAGCAGACATCCTGCAGCTGGGCGCGGCGGGCGTCGTCGGCTTCGGCGTAGTTCTTGGCCAGCACCCAGGGCTGGGCCGCGTCGAACGCCTGGTTGATGTTGTCGGCATAGGCCATGATCTCGCGGATGGCGCGGTTGTATTCGCGGCCTTCCAGGGCGGCGCGGATGGACTCGGCCTGGCGGGCGAACTCGGCCGACAGCGCGGCGGTGTCGCCCTGGTAGCCGAGCTTGCCGTCGAAGTGGCGCGTGATGAAGTTGGCCGCGCGGCTAGCGATATTGACGTACTTGCCGACCAGGTCGCTGTTGACGCGGGCGATGAAATCCTCGGGATTGAAATCCATGTCTTCGACGCGCGCGTTCAGCTTGGCGGCCATGTAGTAGCGCAGCCACTCGGCATCCATGCCCACTTCAAGATAGCGCAGCGGCGAGATGCCGGTGCCGCGGCTCTTGGACATCTTTTCACCGCTGACGGTGATGAAGCCATGCACGTTCAGCGCGTCGGGCGTCTTGCGGCCGGCGAACTTGAGCATCGCGGGCCAGAACAGGGCATGGAAATAGATGATGTCCTTGCCGATGAAGTGGATCTGCTCGGTGGGGCCGGCCGGGTCGAGCAGGGCGTCGAAGTCCATGCCGGTCTTGGCGCAGTAGGATTTCAGCGAGGCCAGGTAGCCCACCGGCGCGTCCAGCCAGACATAGAAGTACTTGCCCGGCGCATCGGGGATCTCGATGCCGAAATAGGGCGCATCGCGAGAGATGTCCCAGTCGCCCAGCTTGGCCTGGCCGTCGTCCGTGCCCAGCCATTCGCGGGTCTTGGCCTGGACTTCCGACTGCAGGTGCTTGACGCCGTTGCGATTGCTGCCCGTGGTCCATTGCTGCAGGAATTCGACGCAGCGCGGATCGGAGAGCTTGAAGAAGAAGTGATCGGAGCGCTTGAGCACCGGGGTGGCGCCGGTCAGCGCCGAATAGGGATTGATCAGTTCGGTGGGCGCGTACACGGCGCCGCAGACTTCGCAGGAGTCGCCGTACTGGTCCTTGGCGTGGCAGCGCGGGCACTCGCCCTTGATATAGCGGTCGGCCAGGAACATGCCCTTGACCGGGTCGAAGAACTGCTCGATGGAGCGCGTCTCGATCAGGCCGGCCGCCTTCAGCGCGCCATAGATCTCATGCGACAGCGCCACGTTCTCGGGCGAATCGGTGGTGTGCCAGTGATCGAAGCGGATGTGAAAGCCGTCCAGGTAGCGCGGGCGCTCGGCCGCATAGCGGGCCACCAGCTGCTGCGGGGTGATGCCTTCCTTTTCGGCCTTGAGCATGATGGGCGCGCCGTGCGCGTCGTCCGCGCCCACGAAATGCACGGTATGACCCGCCATGCGCATCGAACGGACCCAGATGTCGGCCTGGATGTACTCCATGATGTGGCCGATATGGAAGGAGCCGTTGGCGTAGGGCAGGGCAGTAGTGACAAATAGCGTGCGTGACATGACGGATTTGACGGAGGGGGAAAGGCGGGCACACCCGCCGGATGGAAGCTGGCTATTTTAGAGCCAGGCGGCGCCGGCACGGGCGGGCGGCCAGACCCGCAGGGCCTGCCGCCAAAAGGGACATATTAAACGGAAGGGGCGCGGACGGGCGGAGCCCGGCGGGGCGCTTAGCGGACTTCGCGGGCCTCGACGTCGATGACCTCGCCGCCGCGGGCCGGGGCCGCGGCAAAGGGCGATTGGCCCGGGAAGGGGCGGCCGGATTGGCGCTGGCTCCAATAGGCGCGCACGCCGAACGGCTTGCCGCGCACCTTGGCCACCACATACAGGATGCCCAGGGCAATGGCGGTCGAGGCCATGAAGACCAGCGCCATCAGCATGCCGATCAGGCCCAGCACGATGACGGGAATGGCGCGAAGAAAGCGGATGAGAGCGTCGGTCATGTAGATAGGATGTAAAAACAGGGCAAAAGGTTCCGTCGCTTCCGCTATCCTTGTGGGTAATGGCTGACGTATTTCCCGCAGCGCCTCTGAAATCATAGTGACATGAGTATAACGATAGACCAAATCCGTGGCGCATTGCGCGGCGTTTCCGACCCGAATACCGGGGTGTCCCTGGCCGTTTCTGTAAAAGATCGTGACATCCAGGTCGAAGACGGCCTGGTCCGGGTCCTGATCGAGCAGGGCTATCCCGGCCGCGAGGCGCAGGCGCAGCTGGCCGAGCTGGCGCGCGGCGCGCTGGCCGCGGCGGGCGTGGCCCGGGCCGAGATCTCGGTGGCCGTGCGCGTGCAGCCGCACGCGGTGCAGCGTGGCCTGAAGCCCCTGCCCAATGTGCGCAACATCATCGCCGTGGCCTCGGGCAAGGGCGGGGTGGGCAAGAGCACCACTTCGGTCAACCTGGCCCTGGCCCTGGCCGCCGAAGGCGCCAGCGTGGGCGTGCTCGACGCCGATATCTACGGCCCGAGCATCCCGACCATGCTGGGCATCTCGGGCCGGCCCGAGAGCCTGGACAACAAGTCCATGGAGCCGCTGGTGGGCCACGGCATCCAGGCCAATTCCATCGGTTTCCTGATCGATGCCGATTCGCCGGCCATCTGGCGCGGCCCCATGGTCACCCAGGCGCTGGAGCAATTGCTGCGCCAGACCAATTGGCGCGACCTGGACTACCTGATCGTCGACATGCCGCCGGGCACCGGGGACGTGGCCCTCACCCTCGCCCAGAAAGTGCCGGTGGTCGGCGCGGTCATCGTCACGACGCCGCAGGACATCGCATTGCTGGACGCGCGCAAGGGCTTGCGCATGTTCCAGAAGGTCGAGGTCCCCATCCTGGGCGTGGTCGAGAACATGGCCATCCATATCTGCACGCAATGCGGCCACGCCGAGCATATCTTCGGCGAGGGCGGCGGGCAGCGCATGGCGGCGCAATACGAGGTGCCCTGGCTGGGCAGCCTGCCGCTGACGCTGGCCATCCGCGAGCAGACCGATTCGGGCAGGCCCACCGTCGTGGCCGATCCGCAAGGCGAGGCCGCCGGCCTGTATCGCGCCATCGCGCGCAAGGTCGCCGCGCAGGTGGCGGCGCTGCCCAAGGACATGGCGGGCAAGATGCCCGGCGTCGTGGTTCAGCAGCAACGGCCCTCTTAAGGCATGCGGAGGTATCGCGCCGCTCTTGCCCTGGCAGTCCTGGCGTGGTCCGTGCAGGCGCATGCCAACCGGCCCGAGATCATCATCGATCCCGGCGGTGTCACGCCGCAGTCCTTGACGGTCATCACCGAGGCCGTCAACGCCATTGCGCGCCTGGCCGAAGACCAGGACGGCGGCGAAATCACCCGCCTGCGGCGGCGGGCCCGCGACGCGACCGTGGCGGCCCTGGCCACCCAGGGCTATTTCACGCCCACCGTCACGCTGGCCCCGGGCACCGACGTGGGCGGCGATACCTGGGATATCGCCATCCAGCCGGGGCCCCGGGCGGTCATCCGCACGGTCGATCTGCGCTTTACCGGCCGGGTGCTGCGGCCCGAGTACGCCGCCCGGATCACGCAGTGGCGCGAGGCCTGGAGCCTGAAGCCCGGCCAGCCCTTCGTCAACGGCGAATGGAACAAGGCCAAGTCCAATCTGCTGGACAGCGTGTCCGCGCGCGACTTCCTGCTGGCCACCCTCACCGAATCGCAGGCCGAGGTGCACGCGGACAGCGCCATGGTGGACTTGTCGGTGCAGATCGACAGCGGGCCCCTGGTGCGCCTGGGCGCGCTGCAGACCCAGGGCCTGCAGCGCGTGCCCGAAAGCCTCATCACGCGCTATGTCCGCTACAGCGAGGGCGATGCCTATGACCAGGATAAGCTCGACAACTGGCAGCAGGAGCTGCAGTCGACCGCGTTTTTCCGTGGCGCCTTCGTGTCGCTGCGCCGCTCCGACGGGCAGCTTTCGCAGGCGCCGGCGGCGATCAAGCCGGATGGCGAGATCAAGGCGCGCGCGCCGGGCGCGAGCGGGCTGGCCTCGGCCCAGCCCTCGGGCGACGCCAAGGTCTCGGGCGCGCCCGGCGCGGCGCCTCCTGCCGTCTATGACCCCGATGGCGAAGTGACCTTGCCGGTCGATGTCCGCGTGGTGGAGGCGCCGCCCAAGCGGGCCGCCGTGGCCGTGGGGATCGACGACACGGCCGGCGCCCGCTTTGAGACCATCTACCGACAGAATGTCGTCTTCGGCCAGCCGGTCACGATGGAGACCGGCCTGGGGGTGGACCGCCTGCAGCAGCGCGCCTTCATGGACTTCACCCTGCCGCCGGACGCGCGCGGGCGGCGCGATGCCATCGGCGTGCTGGCCCAGCATTCGGACATCCAGGGCCTGGACGTCACCCGCTATGCGCTGGGCTTCACGCGCACGCAGGAGCGCAAGGGCGCCGGCGACAGCCGGGTCGAGTACGAGACCCGCTGGGGGGCGCTGCTGGCCCACGATCATGTCAAGATCGACGGGGGCGACACCTACGACCTGCCCACCGCCACGCTGACGGCCGACTGGCTGCGCCGCGACGTGGACAGCAAGTACGACCCGCGCGAAGGCAATCTGATCGCGGTGGGCGGCGGCCTGGGGGCCGTGCTCGATAGCGGGGATCCCTATTTCCGCCTGCGCCTGCGCGGCCAGAAGTGGTGGCCCGTGGGCGAGCGCGATGTGCTGACCCTGCGCGGCGAGGTCGGCCGCGTATGGTCCAACAGCAAGACCCGGGTGCCGGATGACTTTGGTTTCCGCACGGGCGGGGCGCGCTCCATCCGCGGCTACCGCTACCAGAGCATAGGCCTGAAGCAGAATGACGCCACGGTGGGCGCGCCCACGTTGGCGGTCGCCAGCCTGGAGTACGACCACTATTTCAACGAGCGCTGGGGCGTGGGCTTTTTTGTCGACGCGGGCGACGCGGCGGAGTCGTTCGGCTCCATGGACGTCGCCGTGGGCTATGGCGTGGGCGCGCGCGTGCGCACACCGGCCGGTCCGCTCTTTCTCGACGTGGCCTACGGCCAGCGCGATCACGACCTGCGCCTGCATTTTTCGCTGGGGATCGCGTTTTGACCAAGCTGCGCGCCGTATTGCGGCATCTGCTCATCTGGTGGTTGCCGGGCCTGGCCATGCTGGCCGCCCTGGCCGCCTCCTTTGTGTTCTGGCTGGTGGCCTCGCACAACGGCAGCCGGCTGCTGGTCAATTCCGCCGTGCAGTTGCTGGGCGGCGAGGTGGAGAACATCGAAGGTTCGGTGCTGCTGGGGCTGCGGCTCGGCCGGCTGGACGTCACCGTGGCCGGCACGCGCATCGAGGCCGGCAACCTCTGGCTGGATGTCGACTGGAGCGAATTGGGCCATCGCCGCGCCCATGTGCGCGCCCTGACGGCCGACCGCCTCGCCGTCGGGCTGCCGCCGCCCGGGCCGGATGGGCAAGCCGACGGCGAGGCCGGTGGATTGCCGGAATCGTTGTCCTTGCCGGTCTCCATCGACGTGGACCGGCTGGCCGTGGGCGAGTTTGCGCTCAGCCGCGGCGGCCAGCCCCTGCCCGTGGGCTTGCACGACATCGCGCTGGCCCTGCACGTGCAGCGCGAGGCGGCCGCCCGGCTGGAGATCCAGAGCCTGAGAGTGGATCACCCGCAAGCGCGGCTGCGCCTGAACGGCCTGCTGGACGTGCGGCGGCTGGCCGCGCCCTGGCCGCTGTCGGCGCGCCTGCAGGCGCGCCTCGCGGCCGCCCGGTCCGATGCCTCGGTCTGCGCCGAGCTGGGCGGCGTCAAGCCGGCGCAGCAGCGCGAGCAAGAGGCCGCCCGTGCCGGCGAGCAGGGCGCCTATCTGGTGACCCGTCCCGAGGTGGCCGAGAGCGCCGCCAGTACCCTGGGCGGCCAGGCGCCGGACGCCGGCGAGGCGGCCTTGCGGCGCGAGCGCTGGCGCGAGGCCGTGGGCCAGCTGTGCCCGATTGCGCTGTCCGCCCAGGCCGAGGGGTCGCTGGATCGCCTGGCGGTCACGCTGCAGGGCAGCGGCGCGGGCCTGCAGCTCGATGCCCAGGCCGGGCTGGCCCCCATGGCGGGTTTTCCGCTGCGCGACGCGCGCCTGGACCTAAAGCGCGACGATGGCTCGGGGCTGGGCGCCGTGCTTGACTGGCAGGACGCCGGCCAGCCCGGTACGCCCGACCGCGTCCAGGCCCGCGTCACCGCCGACCGCCTGGACCTGAAGCGGCTGCTGGGCGATTGGCTGCCGCCCGCCATCTTGAGCGCCGAGGCCGAGATCAAGGCCGGCGTCCAGGACCTGAGCGACTTGCGTTCGGCCGATGTGCGGCTGCGCGTGGCGCCCGACAGCCGCTGGAACAAGCAGCCGCTGGCCGGCGCGCTGTCCTTTGAGCTGCGCACCGAGGACGGCGGCGCGGCGCTGGCCCCGGGGATGCCTGCCGGCTGGCGTCTGCCGCGGCTGGACCTGGATGTCACCCTGGGCAAGAACCGGCTGCGCGCGCAAGGGGGGTTGCAGGAGGCCCAGGCCAGGCTGGCCCTGGACGTCCAGGCCCCGGAGCTGGCGGCTTTCTGGCCAGAATTGCCCGGCGGCGTAATGCTCAAGGGCGAGGTCGATGGCCAGGCGGGCCGCCACCAAGGCAAGGTGCAGGCCCGCTACCTCCCGCCCCGGTCCCAGCCCAAGCGCCTGGGCAGCGCGCCGGTCGAGGCCCAGCTGGCGTTCGACGGTGGGTGGGGCGAAGCGGAGGGCCTGGCGGGCTGGCGGGGCCGGGTATCCGGCCTGTCGGTGCAAAGCGCGGGCTTTACGGTCGCCGTGCCGGGGGCGGTCGCCCTGGCCTATATGCCCGGGGCCGCCGCCCCTGCCTGGCAGTGGCAGGTGGGCGCGGCCGAGATCCAGGCCCGTTTTCCGGACAAGCAGCGGCTGTCGCTGTCGCATGGCGGCTCGCGCGGGGGCCCAGGGCGCTGGGAGACCGCCGGCCGGGCCGAGAACTTCGAATTGCGCGCCACCATGCTGCGCCAGCTGATGGCCGCCCTGGGCCAGGAAAACAAAGAAAACCCGGGCGGCCGCGTCAATGCGATGGTCTCGGATGAGCAGCGCCGCATCGCGCTGGACGTCTCATGGGACCTGAAATATGCCGGCGCGCTGTCCGGGCGGGCGCGGCTGGCGCGGCGCAGCGGCGACCTGCGCATGCCGGGCGACCCGCCCATCGCCCTGGGCCTGAAGACCTTGCAGCTGGATCTCACCGCCAGCGCCGGGCAAGGCGGCGCCAGCCGGCTCGACGCGGCGCTCGATGTCGACACCGAGAAAATGGGCCGCGTGAAGGCCACCGCCACCACCCAGCTCAAGGGGCTGGCGCTGGAGCCGCGCCAGCCCGTGCGCGCCGACATCAACGCCGACATCGCCGACCTGGCCTGGCTGGGCCTGTTCGTCGGCGATACGCTGGAGCTCGGCGGGTCGCTGCGCGCCAATGCGCGCATCGACGGCTCGCTGGCCGGCGGCTGGCAGGCCAACGGCGCCATCGAGGGCGACAAATTGCGCGTGGTGCGCATCGACGATGGCGTGCGCATGGTCGACGGCACGCTGCGCGCCCGCCTGGCCGGCGACCGGCTGGTGCTGGATTCGCTGCGCTTTCCGGCGGTGCTGCGCGTGATGCCCGATGAATGGCGCACCAAGGAGTGGGTGACCACCAATCCCGAGGCCAAGGGCGGCTATGCCGAGGCGCGGGGCGAGTGGGGCCTGACCGATATGGCCGGCCGCATCGGCGTGACCCTGTACCGTTTCCCGGCGCTGCAGCGTTCGGACCGCTACGCCATGGTCAGCGGCCGCGTGGATATCGACATCGCCCTGCCGCGCATCAACATCGATGGCGAGATCACCGCCGACGCCGGCTGGGTCAGCCTGGAGATCCTGCAGGGGGTGCCCTCGCTGGACGATGACGTCCGGGTGGTCCGGCCGGGCGACGACCAGAAGGCCGGCCCCCCCATCCAGGTGGGCATCAATCTGAAAGTCGACATGGGGCCGCGCTTCTATATCACCGGCATGGGGCTGGATGCCGGCCTGATCGGCGATCTCCAGATCGTGATGCAGGGCGGCCGCCTGACGGGCATGGGCGCCCTGCACACCCGGGCCGGGGGCATCGAGGCCTATGGCCAGAAACTGCGCCTGCGGCGCGGCACGCTCACTTTCCAGGGCCGCCTGGACAATCCCATTCTCGACATCGAGGCCTTGCGCACGGGCGAGGCGGTCGAGGCGGGGGTGCGGGTGGCCGGCACGGCCCAGCGTCCGCGCATCGACCTGGTTTCCTATCCCGATGTCAGCGATGTCGAGAAACTGTCCTGGCTGGTGCTGGGCCGCGGGCCGGACGCCGGGGGCGGCGACACGGCCTTGCTGCTGTCCATCGGCACGGCGCTGCTGGGCGGCGGCCAGCCGCTGTACAAACAGTTCGGCCTGGACGATGTCAGCGTGCGCACCGGCGCCATCGGCAGCTCGGGCAGCCTCCTGCCCGACCGCACGGTGGCCAGTTCCGTCAACCGCGACGCCGACGCCGACCTGGCCACGCAATTCCTGGTGGCCAGCAAGAACTTCGCCAACGGCATCACCCTGAGCGTGGAGCAGGCCATGGCCGGCAGCGAGACCGTGGGCCGGGCCAGCTACCGGCTGGCGCGCGGCCTGTCCCTGGACCTGAAGGGCGGCTCGGTCAACGGCATCGAGCTGGTCTACCGCTGGCTGGTGGGCCAATAAGCCAGGGCCCCTGCCGGGTCCTGGCGGCGACGAGATAAAATACCGCCTATTGCATAGGGGTACCCATTCATGAGCATCAAGAGCGACCGCTGGATCCGCCGCGCGGCCGAGGGCGGCATGATCGAACCGTTCGAGGCAGGCCAGGTGCGCACCGCGAACGGCGGACGCATCGTCAGCTATGGCACGAGCAGCTACGGCTACGACGTGCGTTGCGCCGACGAGTTCAAGATCTTCACCAACATCAATTCCACCATCGTCGATCCCAAGAACTTCGATGAGGGGTCCTTCGTGGACTTCAAGGGCGATGTCTGCATCATCCCGCCGAACTCCTTCGCGCTGGCGCGCACGGTGGAGTACTTCCGCATCCCGCGCAGCGTGCTGACGATCTGCCTGGGCAAGAGCACCTACGCGCGCTGCGGCATCATCGTCAACGTCACGCCGCTGGAACCCGAATGGGAAGGCCATGTGACGCTGGAGTTCTCCAACACCACGCCGCTGCCGGCCAAGATCTACGCCGGCGAGGGCTGCGCGCAAATGCTCTTCCTGGAAAGCGACGAGGTCTGCGAGACTTCCTATCGCGATCGCGGCGGCAAGTACCAGGGCCAGCGCGGCGTCACGCTGCCGCGCACCTGATCACAGCGTCCTGATCATCAGGGTCTCGGCGAGATAGCGGCCGCCCACCTGCAGCGCGGCCGGTTCGCGCCCGTAGGCGACGAAGCCCAGGCTCTCGTACAGGCGCTGCGCGGCCGGGTTGTCTTCGGCCACGGTCAGCAGCGCCTGGCGCACGCCCTGCCAACGGCCCGCTTCTTCGAGCACGGCGCCCATGAGGCGCCGGCCCAGGCCGCTGCCGCGTTGCGTAGGCGCAACGTATACCCCCCAGATCACCGCCTTGTGCAATTGTTTCAGCGGCGCCATGCGCAGCAGGCCGGCGCTGCCCACCAGGCGTTCGCCGTCCCAGGCGCCGAAGACCGCCCGCGTCGGCGCGGGCTCCAGCCTGCGGGCCCATTCTTGCGGCGTGACAAGGTGCTCCTCTTCGTAACTCGACCCGAAAGCCTGCGGCGCGTCGCGCAGGGCGGCAAGCCGCAGAGACCGGAAATGTGACGCATCTTCGGGGCCTAGCGGGCGTATGCTGATAGCTTGCATGGACGATCCTTTTTGCGGGCGCGGGCCGTTGCGGCCTCATGGCTTCCTATAATGGAAGATACCTGAACGCAGGAGCCGCCGATGTTTGGTTTCTTCAAAAAGAAAGTCCAGGTCCCGCGGGTCGACCCGCAGGTGCAGGCCGAGTTCGTCGAGCGCGTGAATGCCGCCGCGGCCGATTTTCTGCAGGCCTTGCCCGACCGCGGCCGGTTTGATTACCGGCCGGCCAGCGTGGCGCTGCTCGACGACGTGGCCGCGCAGGTGCGCGCCGGCACGCTGGCGCTCACGCCCATGCAGCGGGTGGGCATGGCGGCCTATCTGTACGAGGTCGCGCGGCGCCGCCATGGCGGGCAGTACGAGGTCTGCGACAACGACGATCCCGCGGTGCTGGTGACCGGCCAGCCGGCCTTCGACGTCTGCCTGTGCGGCATCTCGCGGGTCGAGCGCACCCTCAAGGGCGAGGTGGACGAGCCCCTGGCGGCGTTTTTCGGCCGTTTCGAGGCGGCCGTGGCGGCCGCCCGGCCGGCGGTCCTGCGCTGAGCGGCGCGGCGTGGCGGCCACGGCATGCCCCCGCGCCAAGGCAATTTCCGCGCCTGTCATCCGCATGGCTAAAAATCCGTCCTACAATCCCCCCCGAATCGCCGGCCCCGCGTCCGCCTGAGGAGTTCAGGCGGGCGTCCCGAAGTACACTCGCGTCCGTTTTGCCTTGCCCGCCCCAGGAGCGCCCGCATGAAATTTCGCTTCCCCATATTCATCATCGACGAAGACTTCCGCTCCGAGAACGCCTCGGGCCTGGGGATTCGCGCCCTGGCGTCGGCCATCGAGGCCGAGGGTGTGGAAGTCATCGGCGTGACCAGCTACGGCGACCTGAGCTCCTTTGCCCAGCAGCAAAGCCGCGCGAGCGCTTTCATCCTGTCGATCGACGATGAGGAGTTCGACGTCGATTCGCCCGAGGACGTGGCCAGCGCCATCAAGAACTTGCGGACCTTCATCGGCGAGCTGCGTTTCCGCAACGCCGATATCCCCATCTATCTGTACGGCGAGACGCGCACCTCGGAGCACATCCCCAACGACATCCTGCGCGAGCTGCACGGCTTCATTCATATGTTCGAGGACACGCCGGAGTTCGTGGCGCGCCACATCATCCGCGAAGCGCGCAGCTATGTGGACAGCCTGCCGCCGCCGTTTTTCCGCGAGCTGGTCAAGTACGCCCAGGACGGATCGTATTCCTGGCACTGCCCGGGCCACTCGGGCGGCGTGGCCTTTCTCAAGAGTCCCGTGGGCCAGATGTTCCACCAGTTCTTCGGCGAGAACATGCTGCGCGCCGACGTGTGCAACGCGGTGGACGAACTGGGCCAGCTGCTCGATCACACGGGCCCGGTGGCCGAGTCGGAGATCAATGCCGCGCGCATCTTCCATGCCGACCATTGCTTCTTCGTGACCAACGGCACCTCGACCTCCAACAAAGTCGTCTGGCATGCCAACGTGGCCGCCGGCGACGTGGTGGTGGTGGATCGCAACTGCCACAAGTCCATCCTGCATGCGATCACGATGACCGGCGCCATCCCGGTGTTCCTGCGCCCCACGCGCAACCACCTGGGCATCATCGGCCCCATCCCGCTGGAAGAGTTCGATCCGGAGAACATCCGCAAGAAGATCGAGGCCAATCCGTTCGCGCGCGAGGCCGTCAACAAGAATCCGCGCATCCTGACGCTGACGCAGAGCACCTACGACGGCGTGATCTACAACGTCGAGATGATCAAGGAAAAGCTGGGCAGCTATGTGGACACGCTGCATTTCGACGAGGCGTGGCTGCCGCACGCGGCTTTCCACGAGTACTACCAGGACATGCATGCCATCGGCCAGGACCGTCCGCGCAGCAAGGACGCCATGGTCTTCGCCACCCACTCCACGCACAAGCTGCTGGCCGGCATTTCGCAGGCCTCGCAGATCATCGTGCAGGAGTCGGAGTCGCGCAGGCTGGACCGCAATGTGTTCAACGAAGCCTACCTGATGCATACCTCGACCTCGCCGCAATACGCCATCATTGCGTCCTGCGATGTGGCCGCGGCCATGATGGAGCCGCCGGGCGGCACCGCCCTGGTCGAAGAAAGCATCCGCGAAGCCCTGGACTTCCGCCGCGCCATGCGCAAGGTGGAGTCCGAGTACGGCAAGAACGACTGGTGGTTCAAGGTCTGGGGGCCCAACCGCCTGGTGCCCGAGGGCATCGGCAATCGCAATGAGTGGATCCTGGAGGCCAACGATCACTGGCACGGTTTCGGCGAGCTGGCCGAAGGCTTCAACATGCTGGACCCGATCAAGGCCACCATCATCACCCCGGGCCTGGACATGTCGGGCAGCTTCGGCGAAACCGGCATCCCGGCCGCCCTGGTGTCCAAGTACCTGACCGAGCACGGCGTGGTGGTCGAGAAGACTGGCCTGTATTCCTTCTTCATCCTCTTTACCATCGGCATCACCAAGGGCCGCTGGAATACGCTCTTGACCGCCTTGCAGCAGTTCAAGGACGACTACGACCGCAACCAGCCCCTGTGGCGCATCCTGCCGGATTTCTGCCGCGAGCACCGGCAATACGAGCGCATGGGCCTGCGCGATCTGTGCCAAGTGATCCACGAGGCCTATCGCGAGCGCGATGTGGCGCGCCTGACCACCGAAATGTATTTGAGCGATATGGTGCCGGCGCTCAAGCCCTCGGATGCGTTTGCGCGCATGGCGCACCGCCAGGTCGAGCGGGTGGAGATCGACCAGCTCGAAGGCCGCGTGACCGGCGTGCTGCTCACGCCCTACCCGCCGGGCATTCCGCTCCTGATCCCGGGCGAGCGCTTCAACCGCACCATCGTCCAGTACCTGCAATTCGCGCGCGAGTTCAATGAGCGCTTCCCGGGTTTTGAAACCTATATCCATGGCCTGGCCCAGGATGTGGGGCCGGACGGCGCCAAACGCTACTACGTGGACTGCCTCAAAGAGAGCGATGCCTGAGGCTGTCCTGCGGCATGTTTGACGTCGCGATCATAGGCGCCGGCGCGGCCGGCATGATGTGCGCGGCCGTCGCCGGCCAGCGCGGACTGTCGGTGGTGCTGATCGACCACGCCAGCCGCCTGGCCGAGAAGATCCGCATCTCCGGCGGCGGGCGCTGCAATTTCACCAACCTGGGCGCCAGCCCCGCCCAGTTCCTGTCCGAGAATCCGCATTTCTGCCGTTCGGCGCTGGCCGGCTTCACGCCGCAGGATTTCCTGGCGCTGATGCGCGAGCATCGCATCGCCTGGCATGAAAAACATCGCGGCCAGCTGTTCTGCGACGACAGCAGCGAGGACATCATCGAGATGCTGCGCCGCGAGTGCGACCGTGGCCGCGTGTCCTGGCGCATGCCCTGCGCGGTCCAAGGCATCGCGCGCGAAGGCGAGGGCTGGGCGCTGGCCACCGATGGCGGCGCGCTGCGCGCCTCGCGGCTGGTCATCGCCACCGGCGGCATGGCTATTCCGCAGCTGGGGGCGACCGACTTCGGCCTGAAAGTGGCGCGCCAGTTCGGCCTGAAGGTGGTGGAGCCCCGGCCCGCCCTGGTGCCGCTGACCTTCGACACGCAGCAATGGCAGCCCTTTGCCGAGCTGTCGGGCGTGGCGCTCGAGGTGGGCCTGGCCACGGGGCAGGGCAAGGCCCGGGGGGAATTCCTCGAGGATCTGCTGTTTACTCACCGCGGCCTGTCCGGTCCGGCCATCCTGCAGATTTCCAGCTACTGGAAGCCGGGGGCCGCCATCGACATCGATCTGGCGCCGGGACGCGACCTGGGCACGGAGCTGCGCGAGGCCAAGTCCGGCGCGCGCCAGCAGATGCACACCGTGCTGGCCGGCTTGTGGCCCAAGCGCCTGGCCGACGCCTGGCTGGCGCAGTCCGGCGATGCGGACCTGGCGCAGGCGCGGCTGGCCGACGTGCCCGACCGCAAGCTGCGCGAGCTGGCCGCCCGCATCCACCGCTGGTCGCTGGTGCCCACGGGGACGGCCGGGTACAAAAAGGCCGAGGTCATGCGCGGCGGTGTCGATACCCGCGGCCTGGACCAGAAGTCCATGCAGGCGCGCGCGATGCCGGGCCTGTACTTCATCGGCGAGGCCGTGGATGTGACGGGCTGGCTGGGCGGCTACAACTTCCAGTGGGCCTGGGCCTCGGCCGTGGCCTGCGGCCGGGCGCTCTGAGCGCGCCTAGGCGCGGCGGCCGCGCCGCGGGCGGGCGGGCGGCGGCCCCAGGCTGCCGCGTTCCAGCACCACATGGGCCAGCGGACCAGCCGGCGGCGGCTCGCGGTCCTCGATAAGATCGACGATGTGGCGCGCCGCGCGCCGGCCGATTTCCTGCGCCGGGATGCTTACCGTGGTGAGTTCCGGCTGCATCATCTCGGCTTCGTCGATGCCGTCGAAGCCCACGATGGACAGTTCGCCGGGCACGGCGATGCCGAGCCGCCGGCATTCATGCAGGGCGCCCATGGCCAGCAGGTCGGTGCCGAAGAAAATCACCGAGGGACGGTCGGGCAGCGCCCAGTAGTCGCGGATGGCCTGGCGGCCGCCTTCGAAGGAGAAGGGCTGCTCGATGATCCACTCCGGCGGCACGGACAGGCCGCGTTCGCGCAGCGCCGCCAGCACGCCGTTGCGGCGCCCGCGGGCGCGCTCGTTGCGGGCGATGGGGCCGCCGCACACGCCGATGCGCGTATGGCCTTTCGCCAGCACGCAACGCGCCAGGTCATAGGATGCATCGTAGTTGGAGATGCCCACGCAATGCGGGTAGTGGCTGTCGTCCACTGACCAGGTCAGCACATAGGGCAGGCCGCGCTGATGCAGCAGGGCGAAAACCTCTTCGCCGTGGTCCGTGCCCACCATGATGATGCCGTCCACGCCGCGCTCGACCGTGGCGCGCAGCACGGCGGCCTCGTCGTCGTCATGGTACTCATGGCTGGCGATGAGCAGCTGGTAGCCCATCTCCCACAGCGTCTGCTGCATGGAGTGCGTGGAGTGCGCGAAGATGGGATTGTTGAGCGTGGGGTAGACCGCGCCCACCGTGCGGGTGCGGCGCGACGCCAGCGCGGCGGCGGCGCCGTCGCGGATATAGCCCAGCTGCGCGACCGCGCGGTTGACGCGCTCCAGCGTCGCCGGCTTGACCTCGTTGGGCACTGACAGGGCCCGCGAGGCGCTGCCCAGCGAGACGCCCGCCAGTTTGGCGACGTCGGCGAGGGTGGGGCGGCGGATCGAGGGTTTCATGGGATGGGAGGCCAAGCGGCAAGTGTAACCAAGACGCCTCCTGGGGAAAACGCGAAGTACGTCGTGCGTGGATTGACAGCTTGCCATAAACGGCCGCAGAATTGAAGCGTTTCAAAAACACTGAGACACCCAATAAGCGCAATAAAGCCCGGTGTTACCAATGGCCTGGCTTTTTTTTGATCTCCTAGTTGAAGCGCTTCAAATGCTTCCGGAGGCGGCGCGCCATGGGTCCAACGACGACAGGAGACAAGACATGGAAGTGGCTAAGGTTTGCGCGCGCTGGCTGGCGGGTGTGTCCGTGGCGCTGGGCGTGACGGCGACCGCGCTGGCGGCCGATGACATCAAGATGGGCGCGCTGTTTCCCTTCAGCGGCGCGCTGGCCCAACTGGGCGACGAGAGCTATCGCGGCCTGCAATTGGCGGTGGAAGAGCGCAATGCCCAGGGCGGGCTGCTGGGCCGCAAGATCGCGCTCATCAAGGCCGACGCGGTGGATGCCAACCAGGCCGTGGGCGAGGCCCGCCGCCTGACCTCGGTGGAGAATGTCTCCGCCGTGTTCGGCAGCTTTTCCTCGGCGCTGTCCTTTGCCGCTACCCAGGTCACCGAGCTGGCCGGCGTGCCCTTCTTCGAGCTGGGCGCCGTCTCCGACAGCGTGACCGACCGCGGGTTCAAGTATGTGTTCCGCAGCAACTCCACCGCGCGCGATTTCGCCAATGGCACCATCGAGGGCGTGGTCAACGTCGTGGCGCCGGCGCTCGGCGTGGATCCCAAGTCGCTGAAGCTGGCCATCATTCACGAGGACGGCCTGTACGGCAAGACCATCGCCGGCTTCCAGCAGGAGCGCGCCAAGGCCCTGGGCCTGAACGTGGTGCAGGTGCTGCCTTACTCGGCCAAGGCGGTGGACTTGTCCTCGCTGATCCTGCGTCTGCGCGGCGCCCAGGCCGACGTGGTGCTGCAGACGTCCTACCAGAACGACACCATGCTGTATTTCCGCCAGGCCAAGTCGGCGGGCTACAAGCCGCGCGCCGTCATCGGCGCGGGCGGCGGTTATTCGCTGTCCGACACGGCCAAGGCCCTCAACGGCGACATGGACGGCGCCTTCGACATCGACTTCCCGCAATTCGCGATGAACGAGAAGGGCGCGCCCGGTCTGTCGGACTTCGTCTCCGCCTACAAGAAGCGCTTCAATGGCGAGCCGCGTTCGGGCCACAGCCTGGTGAACTACGTGGGCGCGCGCGCCTTCCTGGACGCGATCGAGAAGGCGGGTTCGCTGGACAAGGACAAGGTCCGCGCAGCCGTGCTGGCCTACAAGCAGCCCGTGGGCAGCAATGCCGCCGGCTGGGGCTTTGATTTCGGCGACAACGGCCAGAACCGCGCCGCGACCACCACGCTGATGCAGTGGCAGGACGGCAAGCTGGTCACTGTCTGGCCCGAGGCCGCCGCCGTGGCCAAGCCCATCGTCAATCGCTGATTCCGCATCATCCGGCGGGGCGGGCGGCGCGGGCCGCCCCGCCCGCCCAGGACATTCCGAGATGGACATTCTTCTGCAACTGATCGTCAACGGTCTGCTGCTCGGTGGCGCCTACGCCATCATCAGCATCGGCCTGACGCTGATCTTCGGCGTGGTGCGCGTCGTCAACTTCGCCCACGGCGAATTCCTGATGGTGGGCATGTACGCCACCTATCTGCTGGCCCTGAAACTGGGCTGGCATCCCTATGTGTCGGTGGCTCCGGTGGCCCTGCTGCTGTTTGCCGTTGGCGCGGCCATGCAGCGCTTCATCATCCAGCCGCTGCTCGATGCCGACGGCCATATCCAGATCTTCGCCACCGTGGGCGTGTCCACGGCCCTGATGAATCTCGCCCTGCTGGTGTTCGGCGCCGATGTGCGGGCCACGCCGGTCGAGGCCGGCACGGGCATCCTGGCCTTCGGCGGCCTGAGCGTGGTGAGCGGCCAGGTGATCACCCTGGTGGTGGCGCTGCTGCTGGCCGGCGGGCTGCACCTGTTCATGACGCGCACCTACCTGGGCCGCGCCTTCCGCGCCGTGGCCCAGCATCGCAACGCCGCTGCCCTCATGGGGGTGAATGTGCGCGGCATCTATGTGCTGGCGTTCGCCATCGGCTCGGCCTTTGTCGGCGTGGCCGCGGCGCTCCTGACGCCGCAATATCCGGCCTTCCCGACCATAGGCACCTATTTCGTGCTGACGGCCTTCGTCATCGTCGTGCTGGGCGGCATGGGCAGCCTGCTGGGCGCTTTGCTCGGGTCCATGCTGATCGGCCTGGTCGACAGCCTGGCGGGCTATTACATCGCGCCGGACCTCAAGGAGATCGTCTATTTCGCGATCTTCCTGCTCATCCTGGTATTGCGCCCCACCGGCCTGTTCGGCCTGGGCCGTGGATCTGAATAAAGAGGGGCTGCCATGTTTCCGGATATCCGACGCCCGCGCGTCTACATGGGCCTGCTCGCGCTGTCCCTGCTGCTGATCATTCCCTTTGCCATCCAATCGCCTTTCGTCTATCACCTTTTCGTGCTGATCTGTGTGTACGGCGCGCTGGCCACGGCGTGGAACATCGTCGGCGGCTACGCCGGCCAGCTCTCGCTCGGCCACGCGGTGTTCTATGGCCTGGGCAGCTATGCCGCCACGCTGCTGGTCATCCATTTCGGCATCTCGCCATGGCTGGGCATGTTCGCCGGTATGGCGGTGGCCGCGCTGGTGGCGCTGCTGATCGCCTATCCCACTTTCCGCCTGCGCGGCCCCTTCTTCGCGCTGGCCACCATCGCCGTGCTGGAAGTGGTCAAGCTCTTGGTGGTCCACCAGGACGGCTGGACGGGCGGCGCGGCCGGCCTGAGCGTGCCGCTCAATATCGGCCTGCCATGGATGATCTTCCGCGAGAAGTGGGCCTATCTGCTGGTGGCCTTCCTGCTCCTGCTGATCACCCTGTGGGCGGCCTGGCGCATCCGCCATTCCCGGCTCGGCTTTTACCTGGTGGCCGTGCGCGAGCGCGAGTACGCCGCCCCGGCCGTGGGCATCGACACGGTGCGCGTCAAGCTGGCCGCCGCCGTCATCTCGGCCATGCTGACCGCCATGGTGGGGGCTTTCCATGCCATGTACCTGACCTTCATCGAGCCGTCGGCGGCCTTTTCGCTCGAGCTGTCCATCCAGATCGCGATGTTCGCCCTCATCGGCGGACTGGGCAGCGTGGCCGGCCCGCTGGCCGGCACCGTGCTGGTGGTGCCCATCGCCGAACTGGCGCGCGGCTGGCTGGGCGCCTTCGGCAGCGGCATGCACGGTTTCATCTATGGCGTCATCCTCGTCGTGGTGGTGTTGACCATGCCGCGCGGCATCGTGGGTCACTTCGGCGTGCGCGTGCGGTCCTGGATCGACCGCCTGCCGGGACTGGGCGAGCCGCCGGTGGCGCCCGCCGCGCCGCCCGCGGCGGCGCGGGCGCGGGCCGGCGGCGAGCCCATCCTGAAGGCCGAATCGCTGAACAAGCACTTCGGCGGCCTGCATGCCACCAACAATGTGTCGCTCACCCTGCACGAAGGCGAGATCCTGGGCGTGATCGGGCCCAATGGCGCTGGCAAGACCACCGTCTTCAACCAGCTTTCCGGCTTTATCCGCCCGGACAGCGGCACGGTCAGCGTGCGCGGCCCCAAGGGCTGGGAGCAGCCGGCCGATTCGCAGGCCTTTGCCCGCGCCGGGGTGGGCCGCACTTTCCAGATCGCCCAGCCCTTCTCGGGCCTGAGCGTGCTGGAGAACATCATGCTGGGCGCCTTCCTGCACACCTCGGACCGCCGCGAGGCCGAGGCCATCGCGCGCCAGGTGGCCGAGCTGACGGAGCTGTCCGGCAGCCTGGACGCCGAGGCCCGCAGCCTGACCGTCGGCGGGCTGAAACGCCTCGAAGTGGCGCGCGCCCTGGCCACGCGGCCGCGCATCCTGCTGCTGGACGAAGTGATGGCGGGCCTGAATCCCACCGATGTGGAGCGCGCCATCCGCATGGTGCGCCGCGTGCGCGACGCCGGGGTGTCGGTGTTGCTCATCGAACACCTCATGCAAGCCACCATGGCCCTGTCCGACCGCATCCTGGTCATCAACCTGGGGCAGGTGCTGACCAGCGGCTCGCCGCAGGCGGTCGTCAACGATCCGCAAGTCATCGAGGCCTATCTCGGCAAGGAGTATCTGCATGCTCAGCATTCGTGATCTTTCGGCCGGCTACGGCAAGAGCGAAGTCTTGCGGGGCATCAGCCTGGATGTCCCCGAAGGCAAGGTGGTCACGCTGATCGGCGCCAACGGCGCGGGCAAGACCACCACGCTCAAGACGCTGTGCGGCCTGGTCCGCCCCACGGCGGGCAGTATCGAGTTCGAAGGCCGGCAGATCGCCGGCGAGGCCCCGCACCGCATCGTCGAGCGCGGCATCACCATGATTCCGGAAGGCCGCCAGCTCTTTCCCTTCTTGACGGTGCGCGACAACCTGCTGATGGGCTCTTACAAGCGCAGCGCCCGGCCGGCCGTGCAGCAAAGGCTGGGAGAGGTGCTGGACCTCTTTCCGCGCGTGCGCGAGCGGCTGGACCAGTTCGCCGGCTCGCTGTCCGGCGGCGAGCAGCAGATGGTGGCCATCGCGCGCGGCATGATGGCCTGCCCGCGCCTGTTGATTTTCGACGAGCCCTCGCTGGGCCTGTCTCCGCTGCTGGTCGAGCAGATGTTCGAAGTGATACGCACGGTCGTGCGCCAGGGCATCACCGTGCTGCTGGTCGAACAGAACGTCTATCACACCCTGAAGCTGGCGGACATGGGCTATGTGTTGGAGAACGGCCGCATCGCGCTGTCCGGCAGCGGCGAAGAATTGCTGAACAGCCCGCACGTGCGACGCGCGTACCTGGGCCATTGAACACTGCGCTAGCGCAAGGAGGATTGCATCATGAGCGGAAACATCCATCGTCCCGACGAACAGGCCATTGCCTACCGGCTGCCGCAGGCGCCGGACATGATGCGCGATCTCGTGCATCCGGGCGTGGCGACCGATTGGCTGGCCGACGACCGGCTGTGGGTGCCGTCGTCCTCGACGGTGTCCTTCAAGCCCCTGCTGCTCTGTGCCAGCCAGGGCTATTACGTCAACCTGCTGCGCGTGCGCGGCAGCGGCGTGGTCTCGCGCCATCGCCATACCGGCCCAGTGCATGCCATGGTGCTCAAGGGCCGCTGGTATTACCTGGAGCACGATTGGGTGGCCGAGCAGGGCGGCTATGCCTTCGAGCCGGCCGGCGAGACCCATACGCTCTATGTGCCGGAAGACGTCCCCGAGATGATCACCTGGTTCCACGTCACCGGCGGCTACACCTATGTCGATCCGGACGGCGTGGCCCAAGGCTACGAGGACGTGTTCACCAAGATCGAGACGGCGCGGCGCCACTATCAGTCGCTGGGCCTGCCCGATGACTACATCAAGCAAATCATCCGCTGATCCGGAGGCCAGCATGCAGGATCACGAAGGCCGGGTGGTGTTGGTGACAGGCGGCCTGCGCGGTATCGGCCAGGCCATCGTCCAGGCTTATGTGGCGCGCGGCGCGGCGGTCGGCGTGGTCGACCTGGACGAGGAAGCCGGCCAGCGCCAGGCGCGCGAACTGCAGGCGCGCGGCGCGCGCGCCGCCTTCGCGGCGGCCGACGTGGGCGACCTGGAGGCCTGCCGGCGCGCCGTGCGCAGCCTGGGCGCCGCCCTGGGCGCGCCGGACACGCTGGTCTGCAATGCCGGCATTTCGCCCAAGCACGCGGGCCGGCCGGCGCCCGTGCAGCAGATGGACCCGGCCGAATGGCGCCGGGTGGTATCGGTCAATCTGGACAGCGCTTTCTATTTTTCGCATCTGCTGGCCGGCGGCATGATCGAGCGCGGCTTCGGCCGCATCGTCTTCATGTCCTCGGTGGCGGGCAAGGTCTATCTGGACATGGTGGCCGCGCACTACAGCGCCACCAAGGCCGGCATCGCCGGGCTGACCCGGCATCTGGCCGGCGAACTGGGCCCGCACGGCATCACGGTCAATGCGCTGGCGCCGGGGCGCATCGACACGCCGCTGGTGCGCGGCGTGGCCGACGGCGTCAATGACGAGGTGGTGGCCCGCACGCCCTTGAGGCGGCTCGGGCAGCCGGCCGAGGTGGCCGACGCTTGCCTCTACCTGACGTCGCCCCAGGCCTCTTTCGTGACCGGCCAGGTGGTGGATGTGGCGGGCGGCTGGGTGATGTCATGATCGCCGGCATGGGTTTCCCTGGGCGCTATCTGCAGGGTCCGGGCGCCCTGGCCTGCCTGGCGGGGCTGTTGGACGAGCTGGGCTGCTCGCGGCCGCTGGCCGTGGTGGACCCGGCCGTCGCGGACCTGGCGGCCACCGTCATGGCCGGCATGCCCCGCTTGCCTTTCGGCGGCGAATGCACCCGCGAAGAAATCGACGGGCTGGCCCGCCGCCTGCCCGCCGGCATCGACTGCCTGGTGGCGTTTGGCGGCGGCAAGACCATCGATACCGCCAAGGGCGTGGCCCGCGAGCATGCCCTGCCCATCGTGGTCTGTCCCAGCGCCGCCTCCAGCGATGCGCCCACCAGCCGTCTCATCGTGCGCTATGACGCGCGCCATGCCGTGGCCGGCGTGGACAAATTGCGGCGCAATCCCGATGCCGTGGTGGTCGACACCGATGTCATCGTGCGCGCCCCGGCGCGCCTGTTCGCCGCCGGCATCGGCGATGCCATGAGCAAGGCTTTCGAGGCAAGAGCCTGCGTGCAGGCCGGCGGACGCAATGCCTACGGCTACCGCGCCACCGGCACGGCGCTGCGGCTGGCCGACGCTTGCCTGGCAATCCTCCTGGCCCGCGGCGAACGGGCCATGCAGGCCGTGCGCGCCCGCCAGGGCGGGGACGATGTCGAGGCCGTCGTCGAGGCCACGGTGCTCTTGTCCGGGCTGGGATTCGAAAGCGGCGGCCTGTCGCTGGCCCATGCCCTGGTGCGCGGGTTGACCACGGTGCCCGAGCTGGCGGCTTGCCTGCATGGCGAACTGGTGGCCTTCGGCACCCTGGCGCAAATGGCGGCCATGGCTTGCGAGTCCGCCGAGGTGGCGCCGGTGCTGGCGCTGATGCGCGCGGTCGGCCTGCCGGTCAGCCTGCGGGCGCTGGGCCTGCAGCGGGAATTGGAAGAGGGCGAGTGGCAAAGGCTGATCGACGCCACGCTCGCCACGGAATACAGCCGGCACCTGCTGCCGGCGCTCACGCCGGCGCGTCTGCGGGCGGTCCTGGAGCAGGCGCGAGCCTGGGGGACGGCCGGGCGCGCGGGCGGATAGATACGCGCCTGGCGCGGGAGACACACAATGAAAAGCATGCAAGTCACGGAATTCGGCCAGCCGCTGGTGCAGGCCGATACCCCCACCCCTGTGCCGCGCGGCCGCGAGGTATTGCTGCGCGTGCGCGCCGCTGGCGTCTGCCATACGGATCTTCACCTGTGGCACGGCGGCTATGACCTCGGGCATGGGCGCACGCTTTCGCTCAAGGAGCGCGGCGTGACCCTGCCGCTGACCATGGGCCACGAGACCGTGGGCATCGTCGAGGCGGTGGGCGAAGACGCCGGCGAGGTGCCCCTGGGCGCCGTGCGCCTGGTCTATCCCTGGATAGGCTGCGGCCAGTGCGAGGTGTGCCGGGAGGGGCGCGAGAATCTGTGCCTGACGCCTCGCACCATAGGCATCAACCGGGCCGGCGGCTACGCCGACTATATCCTGGTGCCCGACCCGCGCCATCTGGTCGACCTGCAGGGCCTGGACCCGGTGCGCGCCGCGCCGCTGGCCTGCTCGGGACTGACCTGCTTTTCTGCCCTGCGCAAGATCGGTGAGGACGTCCTGCGGCGCGGCGCCATCGTGGTGGTGGGCGCCGGCGGCCTGGGCCTGATGAGCCTGCAGTTGCTCAAGGCCATGGGCGCGCCGGGCGCCGTGGTGGTCGAGGTCGACGCGGCCAAGCGCGAGGCGGCCCTGCGGGCCGGCGCGCTGGCCGCCATCGATCCCAAGGCGCCCGATGCCGCCCAGGCGATCCGCGACGCCGTGGGCGGCCCGGTGCGGGCGGTGCTGGACTTGGTGGCCAACCCGGAATCGGCCGCGCTGGGCTTCGATCTGCTCACCAAGGGCGGGCGCCTGGTGCTGGTCGGCCTGTTCGGCGGCGCGGCGCCCTGGCCGCTGCCGCTCATCCCCATGAAATCGGCCACCATCCAGGGCAGCTATGTAGGGTCGCTCCCCGAATTGCGAGAGCTGGTCGCCCTGGTCGCCCGCGAACGCCTGGAGCTGATCCCGGTCTCGACCTGCGGCATGGGCGCGCTCGGCCAGGCGCTGCGCGACCTGGAAGCGGGCCGCATCGTCGGACGCATGATCATGACGCCCTGACCGGGCCAATCCGGGTTTCGCCGGCCCGCGCTTTCGTTGTATGCTTCGCACGCTGTCATGCATGCCGCGGGAGAGAGCGGGCCGCCAGGTCCGCCGCCGAAGGCGCAATTCGCCCGGAATCGCTCAGGTAACCCATACCGCGCATTGCACGGCCAGCCGCTGGGCGGCTGCCGTAACAGCACTCTGGAGAGACCTGGCGCCGCCTTGCGGCCAGCCCAGGCGCCGAAGGTGCAAACCCGCCATGCGCGCGGGGCAACTCTCAGGCAAAAGGACAGAGGGGCGGAAACCCGACCGGCTACCGGGCGTTTTCCGCATCCCTGGGGCCGGCATTCCTCTATGCCATTGGAGCGCCCCGCATGTCCGCCTCTTTGAAACGTACTCCCCTGGCCGAAACCCATCTGGCCGCCGGCGCCCGCATGGTCGATTTCGGCGGCTGGGAAATGCCGCTGGCCTATGGCTCGCAGCTGGAGGAGCATCACGCGGTGCGCCAGGATGCCGGCATGTTCGATGTCTCGCACATGCTCAACGCTGATGTCACCGGCCCGGATGCCACGGCCTTCCTGCGCCGCCTGGTGGCCAATGACGTCGCCCGCCTGGGCACCCCCGGCAAGGCCCTGTACTCCTGCATGCTCAATCCGCAGGGCGGCGTGATCGACGATCTCATCATCTATTACTTCGCGCCCGACCGCTGGCGGGTGGTCGTCAATGCCGGCACGGCCGACAAGGACATGGCCTGGATGGCGCGCGTGGCGGCCGCCGGCCGTTTCGACGTCGCCATCACGCCGCGCCGCGATCTGGCCATGATCGCCGTGCAAGGCCCCAGTGCCCGCGCCAAGGTCTGGGCGGCCCGTCCGGCCTGGCAGGCCGAGACCGAAGGCCTCGCGCCGTTTTCCGCCGCGCGCCTGTCCGAGGACATCCTGGTGGCCCGCACCGGCTACACCGGCGAGGACGGCTTCGAGATCGTGCTGCCGGCAAGCGCGGCCGTGGCTTTCTGGCAAGACCTCGCGGCCCAGGGCGTGCGTCCCTGCGGCCTGGGCGCGCGCGACACGCTGCGCCTGGAAGCCGGCATGAATCTCTACGGCCAGGACATGGATGAGCTCATCCATCCCAACCAGGCCGGCCTGTCCTGGACGGTGTCGCTCAAGGACGAATCGCGCCGCTTCATCGGCCGCGAGGCGCTGGAGCAATTCGCCACTCCCTGCGCCTTCCTGGGCCTGAAGCTGGCCGAGCGCGGCGTGATGCGCGCCCACATGGCGGTGCGCACTGCCGAAGGCCCGGGCGAGACCACCAGCGGCACCATGTCGCCCACCCTGGGCGTGTCCATCGCCTTCGCCCGCCTGCCGCTGGCGGTCAAGCCGGGCGACACGGTCGAGGTCGACATCCGCGGCAAGTGGGTGCCGGCCACCGTGGCCAAGCTGCCTTTCGTGCGTAACGGCAAAGCCGTCGAACACTCGTAAACTCCAAGCTTGCGCGCGGCCTGTCCGCGCGCAAGGCGCGCTTACCTTTTTCAATACCTATCACCGGATTTCTCCAGGAGCTCCCATGAGTCTGCCTACCGATCGCAAGTACACCTCCTCCCACGAGTGGGTCAAGGCCGAAGGCGACGTCTTCGTCGTCGGCATCACCGACAATGCCCAGGACCAGCTGGGCGACCTGGTCTTCGTGGGCGACGTCAACGTCGGCGCCACGCTGAAGGCCGGCGAAACCGCCGGCGTGGTCGAGTCCGTCAAGGCGGCCTCCGACATCTACGCCCCGGTCGATGGCGAAATCGTCGCGTTCAACGAGGCGCTCGAAGCCAATCCCAACCTGATCAACGAGTCCGCCTTCACGGCCTGGATCTTCAAGATCAAGCCGGCCAATGCCGCCGATGCCGACAAGCTGCTGGATGCGGCCGGCTACGAGGCGGTCGCCAACAGCTGACCGGCCGCGCGGGCCCCGGTCCGCGCCCACCCCGACTTTCGAGAACACCATGTCGCGCGCCCTAGACACCCACTCCGACTTCATTCCCCGCCACATCGGCCCGTCCGAGGCCGACCAGGCCAAGATGCTGGCCGTCATCGGCTGCACCAGCCTGGACGCCCTCATCGAGGAAGTCGTTCCGCCCCGCATCCGCAACCAGGCGCCGCTGGCGCTGCCCGGCTCGCGCAGCGAACCGGACGTGCTGGCCGAACTGAAACAGGTGGCCGCGCGCAACAAGGTGTTCCGCAATTACATCGGGCAAGGCTATTACGGCACGCACACGCCCAATGTGGTGCTGCGCAACGTGCTCGAAAACCCGGCCTGGTACACGGCCTACACGCCGTACCAGCCCGAGATTTCTCAAGGCCGCCTGGAGGCCTTGCTCAACTACCAGACCATGGTCGCCGACCTGACCGGCCTGGACATCTCCAATGCCTCGCTGCTGGATGAAGGCACGGCGGCGGCCGAGGCCATGACGCTGGCCCGCCGCGGCGCCAAGTCCAAGAGCCAGGTCTTCTTCATCTCCCGGCATTGCCATCCCCAGACCATCGAGGTGGTGCGCACGCGCGCCGAAGGGCTGGATATCGAGATCGTGATCGGCGACGAAGCGCAGGGCCTGCCGGAGTGCTTCGGCGTGCTGCTGCAATATCCGCACAGCCTGGGCGGCGTGGTCGATTACCGTGCCCTGGCCGAGGCGGCCCACGCGCAGGGCGCGGTGGTGGCCTGCGCGACCGACCTGCTGGCCCTCGCCCTGCTCACGCCGCCGGGAGAGTGGGGCGCCGACATCGCCGTCGGGTCGGCCCAGCGCTTTGGCGTGCCCTTCGGTTTCGGCGGCCCGCACGCCGGTTTCATGGCCTGCCGCGATGCCTTCAAGCGCAATATGCCGGGCCGCCTGGTGGGCGTGTCCAAGGACGCGCAAGGCAACCCGGCCCTGCGCCTGGCGCTGCAGACCCGCGAGCAGCACATCCGCCGCGAAAAAGCCACCTCCAACATCTGCACCGCGCAGGTGCTGCTGGCCGTCATGGCGGGCTTGTACGCGGTCTGGCATGGTCCGGCGGGCATCCGCCGCATCGCCACCCGCGTGCACAGCTTCACCGGCGCGCTGCGCGAGCAGCTGCGGGCGCTGGGCCTGACGGTCGAGAACGACAGCTATTTCGACACCCTGCTGATCCAGGCCGGCGCTTCGGCGCCGGCCATCCTGGCGGCCGCCGAGCGCGCGCAGATCAACCTGCGCCGCGTGGACGATGCCCGCCTGGCGGTGTCGCTGGACGAAACCGTCACGGCGCAGGATCTGCAGGCGCTGGTCAATGTGTTCGCGGCCGGCCTGGGCAAGCCCGAGGTCGCGCTGGACGCCGAGGCGATTCCGGCCGAGGCCGGCGCGGGCCTGCCGGCCGGCACGGTGCGGACCACGCCCATCCTGTCGCATCCCATCTTCTCCAGCGTGCAATCCGAGACCGACATGCTGCGCTATCTGCGCAAGCTGGCCGACAAGGACCTGGCCCTGGACCGCAGCATGATCCCGCTGGGCTCGTGCACCATGAAGCTGAACGCCACGGCCGAGATGATTCCCATCACCTGGCCCGAGTTCGCGCTCATCCATCCTTTCGCGCCCGCCGGACAGACCGCCGGCTACCGTGAGCTGATCGACCGCCTGTCGGCCGCGCTGTGCGAGATCACCGGCTACGACAACATCAGCCTGCAGCCCAACTCGGGCGCCCAGGGCGAGTACGCCGGCCTGCTGGCCATCCGCGGCTATCACCAGGCGCGGGGCGATCACCAGCGCAATGTCTGCCTGATCCCGTCTTCGGCGCATGGCACCAATCCCGCCTCGGCCCAGCTGGCCGGCATGGAAGTGGTGGTGGTGGCTTCGGATGCCGACGGCAACGTCGACCTGGCCGACCTGCGGGCCAAGATCGAACAGGTGGGCGACCGCCTGGCCGCGCTCATGATCACCTATCCGTCCACCCACGGCGTGTTCGAAGAGGCGGTCACCGAGATCTGCGAACGGGTACACGCCGCCGGCGGCCAGGTCTATCTCGACGGCGCCAACATGAACGCCATGGTGGGCGTGGCCAAGCCGGGCAAGTTCGGCTCGGACGTCTCGCACCTGAACCTGCACAAGACCTTCTGCATCCCGCACGGCGGCGGCGGCCCGGGCGTGGGTCCGGTGGCGGTGCGCGCCCATCTGGCGCCGTATCTGCCCGGCGTGGTCAACGAGCAAGGCAAGCTGGACGGCCAGGCCAAGGTGGGCCCGGTCTCGGCCGCGCCCTTCGGCTCGGCCGGCATCCTGGCCATCCCCTTTGTCTACATCGCGCTGATGGGCGCCGAAGGCTTGCGCCGCGCCACCGAGGTCGCCATCCTCAACGCCAACTATGTGGCGGCCCGCCTGCGCGAGCACTATCCCGTGCTGTACGCCGGCCGCCATGGCCGCGTGGCCCACGAGTGCATCCTGGATGTGCGTCCGCTCAAGGACACGAGCGGGGTGAGCGCCGAGGATATCGCCAAGCGCCTGATGGACTACGGTTTCCATGCCCCGACCATGAGTTTCCCGGTCGCCGGCACGCTGATGGTCGAGCCCACCGAGTCCGAAGGGCTGCCCGAGCTGGAGCGTTTCATCGACGCCATGATCGCCATCCGCGCCGAGATCGCCCAGATCGAGCGCGGCGAGCGGGACCGCGAAGACAACGTCCTGAAAAATGCCCCGCACACGGCCCAGATGCTCCTGGCCGAAGAGTGGCACCATGACTACCCGCGCCAGCAGGCCGCCTATCCGGTGGCTTCGCTGCGCGAGACCAAGTACTGGCCGCCCGTGGCGCGCGTGGACAACGCCTACGGCGACCGCAATCTGGTGTGCGCCTGCCTGCCTATCGAGGCCTACGCCTGATCCCGCCTGCCGGGCGCCTTCCCGCCGGGGGAGGCGCCCTGGACCTTGCCGGCGGCTGAAGCGATGGGCGCCGCCGTGGAGGCAAGAAAAACGCGCCGGGTCACGGCGCGTTTTGCATGGGGCGGGGCGCCTATCACTCCTCGGGCGCGTTCGGGAAGTCGTCCGCCACCGACAGGAAAGTCTGCAGCAGCGATTGGACCGTGTCCAGGGCCATGCCCTCGGAGACGTCGATGTCGTATTGCAGAACAGCCTTGCCCCGCTTGTTCAGCGAAGCGCGGCCGAATTCGCTGGCATTCCATTGCTTGATCGCGGCGGCCGAAGGGGCTTGCTGGTCGCCATAGACGGCGGTCAGGCGCAGCGTGCCGCAATCCGGCGCGCAGACCAGGGCGACGGTGATTTCGGTGGGAGAGAGTTCTTCGGCGTCGAGCGTGAACACTTTCTTGTTCTCGTCGTAGCCGTAGTCATAGCCCGCGCTGTCGATGATGCCGGCCACCATCTCGGGATCGAGCTCGTCGACGATGACCGATTCCGCCTCGTCCGCGTCCATGCCGCCGCCGGCGCTGGCGAGTTCGGCCAGCCACTCCTTGACCGGCACTTCCTTGCCGTTGAGTTCGCCGCGGCCGTCGGCATAGCTGAACTTGCTGACGATATTGTCGCCGTCATTGCGGCCCAGGTTCATCATCTCGGCCATGCCGGCCATGCCCTGGATGGACTCCTCCGCTTCGCGCTTGGCGTCCTCGGCGCCGCGCAGGCGCAGGATCTGTTCGGTCAGCGCGGCGGCCATGGGCTTGGAGATCTGCAGGCTGGCATCGATGCGCTTGATCGCCTTCTGCAGGAAGTCCACGCCGCCCTGGATGAAGTCATCGCCGTTGCTGGCGTCGCCCTGAGGCTTGGTCAGGTCCACCTTGAGGCCGAAACGGCTTTCGCCCGCCGCGTTGCGCCAGACCAGCTGGTCGATCCCGATGCTGGGGTTGCCGGCCAGCAGCTTGCGGCCGTTCTCGATCAGCGATCCGATCTGCTCATCCTTCAGGCCGTCGTCGGGCTCGCCTGCGGCCATGAGGCCACGCATCATCTGCCCGTAGGTTTCGGAGAAGGCCTTCAGGGTCTGGCCGTCGAGGTGGGCGACCGACAGGGCCAGCTCGCCGCCGCCGAAGTCGTCCTTGCCCAGGCTGACCTTGCCGATCTTGTAGACGGCCTTGCCGCCCACGAAGGTGTCGTCTTCGGTGATGTCCATGGCATAGCCGAGGTTTTCGACCCGCAGGGCCGACTCCAGGCTGGGGCTGGTGACTTCGAGCGACTTGACCAGCATGCCCGAGGTGCCGATCGACAGGCCGAACTTGCCCATGCGGCTGTCGATGTCCACGCCGATGCCGTTCACGCTGGCCTTGACCGGCTCGTCGTCCTCATGGACATCGAGCACAAAGGCATCGGCTTCGATGCGGCCCTTGACGCTCTGGCTGCGGTGATCGTAGCGGGAGCGGACGGTGGCGCCGCTGAAGCTGAACGAACCGTTGTCGTCCTTCAGGCTCAACGCGGCCACGCCGCCCTCGCCGTCGGCCTGGCCGTTGTAGCTCACCACGGTGTCGCTCCAGAGCAGCGGCTTGCCTTGCGCCATGTCGAAGACGGGCTTGAGCAGTTCATTGTTTTCCAGCTCGGAATGCACGAAGGCCAGTTGCGGCAGCCATTTGCCGCGCTTGAGCGCGCCGCCGGGGAAGGGGCCATGTTCGATTCTGCTGGCCACCGCGATGGTGACCGGCGTCTTCTCTTCTTCGGTCTTCTCGGTGGTGAAGGTGATGGTGTAGCGCGCCTGGCTGTTGAAGAAACCGCGTTCGTAGCGATCCTGTTCGATGCGGATACCCACGCCGGGCAGGGCGTTGGCGAGCTTTTCATTGGCCTGGGCCAGATACTGATGGGTCTGCTCTTCGATGCGCTTGCCCGTATACCACGTGGCACCCAGCCACGCGCCCGCTCCCACAATGATCACGCCAGAGGTGATCGCAACGCTTTTCTTCATTTTCTGTGTTCCTGAGTAATCACTCGGCACGCCAAGGCGGCCGGGGTCTGGTCCGCGGCGAGTATAGCCAGGGCATGCGGCTGACAGTAGCGTGTCAGGTTACGAGCCATGTCAAATTGCAAGAGGAATGGGGCGCGATGGCGGCGGCATGCCATCGCGCCGCCGCCCAGGCATGCCGGGCGGCGTCACCGCGGGGCATCAGCGGGGCAGGGCACCCAGCAGCGCGTTGGTGGGCATTTCTCGGCCGTTGAGGTTGAGCTTGCCGTCGCCATACTGCAGGGTGCCGATGATGTCGTCTCCCTGTGCTTTGCCGAGGTTGAGCATCATTGCCATGCCGGCGATGTTGTTGACCTGGCGCGCGGCCTGCGTGGCGGCTTCTTCCTCGCTATTGCCCTGCAGCTTGAGGACGGTCGTGCCCAGGGCCGTCAGCATGGGCTTGTTCAGCACCAGCCGGGCCTCCAGGTTCTTGACCAGCTGGCGCATGAGCTCGACGCCCTTGGCCTGGCGGTCGGCGGGTTGGGCCAGAGTGAGGGCCAGGCTCAGCCGGCTCTCGCCCTTGTCGTTCTTCCAGGCAAAGGGGTCGAGGGTCAGCGTGGGGTTGTCGGCCAGCAGCGGCAGCGCGGCCTCGGCCAGCTGCTGCGTCTGCTCGCCGCTGAAGTCGCCGGGCTTGCGGCCCTGTTCGGCCGCTTGCTGGGACAGGCGCAGATAGACCTCGTTGACGGCCTTGAGCTTCTGGCCATCCAGGCGCGCGAACTTCAGGCTGATCTGCTGGCTGCCCAGGGCGCCGCCATTGACCGTGAGCTTGCCGGCCGATATATCCACTTGGCCATTGAGGAAGCGGTCTTCCTCGGTCACCAGGCCTTTGTAGGCGATGTCTTCGCTCAGCCAGGAACCGCTGTCGTCCTGGGGAAGGATTTCGACGCGGTCGATATGCAGGCTGCTCGTGCCGGTCTGGTAGCCGGACTGGCCCAGCTTGCTGTCGACGTCGGCCACGCTGTCGCCCAGCCTGACCTGGGTGGCGGGCAAGTGCTCGTCCTTGGGCAGCAGGATGGCGATGGGCTTGGCCTGCAGCCGGCCTTTGAGGCTGCCGAGATTCCTGCCGATGTCGCCCTCGAATCGCGCACCGCCGAAATCCACCTTGGGTTCGGCCCATTGCAGCGGCGCGGCCTCGGCCCGCAGCGAGGCGCCGCCGCCATACTTGAGCACCATATCGGTGAGCAGGGGATTCTTGCCCTGGGCCGCCGCGAAGAAAGGCCGGGCCGTGTCGGTGTCGGCCATCTCGGTGTGCACGAAGGCCATGGCGGGCAGGAAGTGGCCGCGGGCCAGGGCGCCGGCCGGCAGCGGCCCGTGGTCCACGCGGGCATCGAATTCCAGGCGCTCGCCCGGCTTGAGGGGGCTGCCGGGCAGGGCCGTGGCCGTCAGGCCATAGCGGGCCTGGGTGGAGAAGAAGCCGCGCGTGAAAGACAGTTGCTCGACTTGCAGGCCGGTGCCGGGATAGGTGGCGGCCAGGTAGGCATTGACCTGGTCCAGCCGTGCCTGGCTGTCATCGGCGATGCGCTGGCCGGTATACCAGGTGCCTCCCAGCCAGGCGCCCGCCACCACTACGACCACGCCAGCGCCTATCGCCACGCCTTTTTTCATGTCTTTCCTCGTCGGGTTGTTGGCGCCAGCCGCGCCGGCCGCCTTGCCGCGCCGCGGCAAGGGTAAACCCGAAGCAGTATAGCGCGGGGCCTTGCGCCTACATCATATCCAGCGGGTAGATCGGCCGCCTGACGTGCTTGAATTCGATCTGGCTGTAGTCCGAGGTCGTCACGCCCACGCCGGTGCATTCGATGATGGCGCGCGCCATCTCGGCGAAGCCCGCGCGCCAGTGCACGCGCGACTTCAACGCCACATAGCGCTTCTGCAGCGGGTCGATGCCGGCCGACAGCAGGCAGTTGATGTCGAAGGGCTCCTGGTGCCGCGAGACGATGACGATCTCCACCTTGCCGGTGTCGAGCACCACGGTCAGGCCGGTGTCGTTGCGCACGCCGCGGTACATGGGGCCGCGGTTGAGGTAGACACCGTCAAAGACCAGCTTGACCCGTCCCGTGACGGTGAGCGGTCCGCTCCGCACCTTCAGGGCGGGCATGGGCACCTTGCCGCCCAGCGTCAGTGTGAGGGTCTTGCCCACGCCGGCGGCGGCCGCTTCTTCGGCCGCCTGCGGATCGCAGATGGCATAGAAAGCCACGTTCTCCAGGCCCTGGCGCAAGATCTCGGCCAGCACGGCGGTGGTGTCCATGGTGCCGCCCGAGCCGGTATTGTCGAAGTGGTCCAGGAGAATGACCGGCCCTTCGGTCAGCGTCTTGGCATGCGCGATGGTCGGCTCCAGGGGCTCGGGATGAAAGACCCATTGCGCGCGGCGCGTCCAGGCGGCGTCGAGCAGTTCGTCGCGATACTGCTCGGCGGCGCGGGCGTTGTCATCGGTACAGACCACGGCCGACAGGCCGGCCTCGCGGATGTCGGCGTGCGGAAAGCCCACGAAGACCGAGGCGGCCAGTACCTCGCCGCGCTCGAGCTCGATGCAGCGCGCCTGCAGCGACTTGTTGGGATCCGCATGCGTGCCCTGGCACATGATGTGAGGCAGCATGGGCACGTTGCCCCAGCGCATCACGGGCTTGATCTCGCCTTTGAGCATGCGCACGATGACATCGGCGGCGCGCACGCCGCTTTCGCGGATGTCGACGTGCGGATAGGTGTGAAAGCCGGTGACGACATTGGCGTTCGCGATGATGTCGTCGTAGATGTTGGCATGCATGTCCAACGTCACGCCCACCGGCGTGCGCGGGTCGATCTCGCGCAGCCGCTTGAGCAGCTGGCCTTCGGCATCCTCCACGCCCTCGGCGACCATGGCGCCGTGCAAATCCAGCAGGATGGCGTCGTAGCCGCCTTGGCGGACTTCGTCCAGGATGAGGCCGCAGAGTTTTTCGTAGGTGGCCGCGTCGGTGGGCGAGCTGGGCCAGGATTCGGCCGCCACCGGGACGACGATCTCGGCGCCTTCGCGCCGCGCCACCTCGATATAGCCGCCCAGGCCGCTGTCGGTGTTCTCATAGGCGCGGATGGCGCGCTCGCCCGACAGGATTTCCGGATTGCCGCGGAAAAACCGCGCAAGCGGCGTGGGCACGGGGGAGAAGGTATTGGTTTCGTGCTTGATCATTGCCAACAGCCAACGCATCTACTGCTCCTTGTCATGTGGGGCCGGCCCGTGGCGCGGCCATGCTCCGCGGGCGGCTTCAGGCAGCCGCCTGCAGGGGGCGGAAATTGCGGAAATCCCAGCCTCTTCCCGGCGCGGCGTCGATCAGGGCGCGCGTGTAGGCGTGCTGGGGCTGGGTGAGCACGGTGGCCGCGCTGCCGGTCTCCACGACCTGGCCGCGCTGCATCACCATGATGGTGTCGCAAATCTGGGCCGCCACGCGCAGGTCGTGCGTGATGAAAAGCACGCCCACGCCGGTGCGGCGGCGCACCTCTTCAAGCAGCTCCAGCACTTGCGCCTGCACCGACACATCCAGCGCCGACACGGCTTCGTCGGCCACCAGCACTTCGGGCTCCATGACCAGCGCGCGGGCGATGCAGATGCGCTGGCGCTGGCCGCCCGAGAACTGATGCGGATAACGCTGCATGACGTCCGGGCTCAGGCCCACCACGCGCAGCATTTCGCCGGCGCGCCGTTCCGCCTCGGCGCGCGGCGTGCCGAAGTTGAGCAGCCCCTCGATGATGGATTCGCCCACGGGCCGGCGCGGATTGAGCGAGCGGTAGGGATCCTGGAACACGATCTGGATGCGCCGGCGCAGGGGCCGCAGCGCCGCGCCCTGCACGCGCGCCACGTCCTCGCCGCCCAGGCACAGCGAGCCCTCGGTGGGTTCGATCAGGCGCATGATGCAGCGCGCCACGGTGGACTTGCCCGAGCCGGATTCGCCCACGATGCCCAGGATCTCGCCACGGCGCAGGACCAGATTGACGTCGGCGGCGGCCACCACCGAGTGGCCGCCGGCGCCGAAAAGCCCGCGACGGCTGGAATAGGTGCGGCCCAGCTTCTGCACATGCAGCACCGGCATGCCGTCGGGGGCTGCGCGCTCGATGGGCACCAGACTGGGCACCGAGGACACCAGGCGGCGCGTGTAGTCCTCTTTGGGACGCGCCAGGATATCGTCGCGCGTGCCGGACTCGATCAGGTCGCCGCGGTTCATGACGACGATATGGTCGGCGATCTCGGCCACCACGCCAAAGTCGTGCGTGATGAAGAGCACGGCCGTGCCCTGTTTGTCCTGCAGCTCCTTGATGAGGGCCAGGATCTGCTTCTGGGTGGTGACATCGAGCGCCGTGGTCGGCTCGTCGGCGATCAGCAGCTTGGGCTCCAGGATGAGGGCCATGGCGATGACGATGCGCTGGCGCTGGCCGCCGGAGAGCTGGTGCGGGTAGGAGTCGTAGACGCGCTCGACATCCGGCAGGTGCACGGAGCGGAACATCTCGAGCACTTTATCGCGGCGCTGCGCCCGGCTCATCTGCCTGCGGTGCAGGCGCAGCACCTCGTCGACCTGCCGGCCCACGGTATGCACGGGGTTGAGCGCGGTCATGGGCTCCTGGAAGACCATGGCCATGTGGGTGGCGCGCATCTCGCGCAGGCGGCGCGGCGTGGCGCGCACGACGTCTTCGCCTTCGACCATGATGCTGCCGCCCTGCACCTTGAGAATGCCCGCGGGCAGCAGGCCCATGACGGCCAGCGACGTCACCGATTTGCCGGAGCCGGATTCGCCGACCACGCAGACCGTTTCGCCGGGGCGCACTTGCAGGCTGAAGTTGCGCACCACGCGGTTGCCGGCGCCCTGCACCTCGACGGTGAGGTCCCGGATGGAAAGAACGGCGTCGGAGGGATGGGGATGATGCATGTTCAGCTCCGTCGGGCCATTTTGGGATCCAGCGCGTCGCGCAGGGCGTCGCCCAGCATATTGACCGACAGCACGGTCAGCGACAGGAACAGGCCGGGAAAGAGAATCAGGCCGGGCAGCATGCGGAAATACATGCGGCCTTCGGACATGATGTTGCCCCAGGAGGGAATTTCCGGCGGGATGCCCGCGCCCAGGAAACTCAGGATGGCCTCGGTGAGCATGGCCGAGGCAAAGACATAGGTGCCCTGGACCGTGAGCGGCGCGATGGTGCTGGGCACCATATGCCGCCACAGCAGCAGCGGCAGCGGCGTGCCCAGCGCGAGCGCGGCCTCGACATAGGGTTCCTCGCGCACGCTCAGGATCTGGCCGCGCACCAGCCGCACCACGCGCGGGATCTCGGGGATGGTGATGGCGACCAGCACGGTCGTCAGGCTCGCGCCGCTGACCGACACCAGGGCGATGGCCAGCAGGATGCCGGGGATGGCCATGATGGCGTCCATGGTGCGCATGATGATGCCGTCCAGGCTGCGGAACCACCCGGCCAGCACACCGATCACCAGCCCCAGGCCGACGCTGATCAGGGCCGCGCCCAGGCCGGCGACCAGCGAGACGCGCGCGCCATAGACCACGCGCGACCAGACGTCGCGCCCGAAGGCGTCGGTGCCCAGCAGGAAGTCGCCGAAAGGCGGCTTGAGCCGGGCGCCGGGATTGATGGCGGTGGGATCGACCGTGCCCATCCAGGGCGCGAACAGGGCGCCGGCGACCACGAGCACGAGGATGGCCAGCGAAAGCAGCACGGGCCAGCTGCGCAGCTCCTGGCGCAGGCGCTGCCAGGCGCCGGCATTGGGGCTGCCGCTGCCGGGCAGGGAGTCATCGGTGATGGCGTCTGTCTGCATGTTCAGTACCGGATGCGCGGGTCGAACACCGTGTAGGCGCAATCGACAAGCAGATTGATGAATACGTAAACGAAGGCGAAGAACAGCGTCAGGCCCTGGATGACCGGGTAGTCCCGCGCCAGCACCGCTTCGACCACCAGCCGGCCCAGGCCGGGGATGTTGAAGACCGACTCGGTCACCACCACGCCGCTGATCAGCAGCGCCACGCCCACGCCCACCACGGTGGCGATCGGCACGGCGGCATTGCGCAGGGCGTGGCCGAGCAGGACGCCGGTCTCGCCCAGGCCCTTGGCCCGCGCGGTGCGGATGAAATCCTCCCCCATGACCTCGATCACGCTGGTGCGCGTGATGCGGGCGATCAGGGCGATGTAGACCGTGGACAGCGCCAGCGAGGGAAGGATGAGGCGGTGCAGATAGGGCCAGAAGCCCTGCGACAGCGGGGTGTAGCCCTGGACGTTGAACCAGCCCAGCTTGATGGCGAAGGCCCAGATGAGCAGGTAGCCGGTCACGAAGACCGGCACCGAGAAGCCCATCACGGAAAATCCCATCACGGCGCGGTCCAGCAGCTTGCCGCGCCGCCAGGCGGCCAGCACGCCCAGCGGAATGGCGATGATCAGGGTGAAGACCAGCGTGATGGCCGCCAGGCTGAGGGAGGGCTCCAGGCGCTGCCCGATCAGCTGCCGCACCGGCACGCCGGACATCAGCGAGGTTCCCATATCGCCTTGCAGGAGATGGCCGGCCCAGATGAAGAACTGCTTGAGCAGGGGCTGGTCCAGGCCCATGGCCTGGCGGATCTGTTCGATGCGGTCCGGCGTGGCGCCGTCGCCGGCCATGATGATGGCCGGATCCCCCGGGCTCAAGCGCAAAATAGCGAAAACGACTACGGCCACCATGATGAGCACTGGAATGGTGGCCAGCAGCCGGCGTGAGACGAATGCCAGCATATATATTTCCCCGTGGGTGCGCCGCCGTGGCGGCCGGCCCGCGCGCCGCTGCGCGCGCGGGCCGAGTGTTGCGTGGATCAGGGGGCCTTCTTCACGTTCCAGAACGCGAAGACAGGCGCGTGCACCAGGCCGCTCAGCTTGGTCGAGTACACGGTGGGCACCGACATCTGGCCCAGGGGCACGTAGAGGCCTTCGTCGACACCGATGCGTTGGACCTCGTCGGCGATCTTTTTCTGTTCGGCCGGGTCGGCGCTCAGCGCGAACTTGGTCCGCAGCTCTTCGATCTGCGGGAAGTCGGGCCAGCCGAACCAGGCGTTGTCGCCATTGGCCGCGGCCGGGGCCGAGCGCACCGGATCCATGATGTCGGTGGCGTACCAGTTGGTGTTATGGATGTTCCAGCCGCCCTCGGCCGGCGCGGCCTTGGAGGCGCGGCGGGTGGCCACGCTTTGCCAGTCCATGGCCTGCAGGTTGACGTTGAAGCCCGCCTTGCGCAGCGCCTGGGCCATCACGACCGGCTGGGCGCTCAGGGTGCCGACATCGGTGGCGTGCATGATGAGGATGGGCGTGTTGTCGTAGCCGGCCTCCTTGAGCAGCGCCTTCGCCTTGTCGATATTGCCGGGCACCGTCATGTCCTTGCCGATATCGCTTTGCAGCGGCGTGCCGCAGCCCCACAGCGAGGCGCAGGTCTGCCAATACTTGGGATTGCCCACCAGCGCCTTCATGACGTCTTCCTGGCCGATGGCGTACATCGCGGCCTGGCGGATCTTCTTGTTGTTGAAGGGCGGATACTTGAAGTTGAAGCGGTACATGGTGAAGTAGCCGACCGGGCTCAGGGTTTCTTCCTTGAGCTCCTTGTGGCCTTCGACCATGGGCAGCAGGTCATACGGGAACTGCTCGACGAAGTCGATCTCGCCATTGAGCAGGGAGTTGGCCGTGGTGAGCGCATCGGGCATCACGTCCCATTCGACGCGGTCCACGTTGACCACCTTGCCGCCGGCCAGGCCGCTGGCCGGCTCCTTGCGCGGCACGTAGTCGGTATTCTTGACGTAGACCGTTTTGACGCCGGGCTTGAACTCCGCCACCTTGAAGGGTCCCGAGCCGGTCATGTCGGTGATGGGCTGGCCGATGGGGATCTCGGCGATGCGCTTGGGCATCATGAAGGCGGCCGTGCCCGTGGGCTTGGACAGGGCGCGCAGCGCGAGGTCGGTGGGTTCCTTCATGACGATGCGGAACTGCTTGTCGTCCACCTTTTCGATCTTGTCGGTGAACTTCAGCAGGGTGCGGCCCATGCCGTCGCCGGCGGCCCAGCGCTTGATGGAGGCCACGCAGTCATCGGCGGTGACCGGCTTGCCATCGTGCCACTTGAGGCCGTCGCGCAGGGTCATCGTGTAGGTCTTGCCGTCGGGCGAGACCTCCCATTTTTCGAGCATCTGCGGCTGGATCTTGTTGTCCGCGTCGGTCGCCAACAGGGTGTCGTAGATCATGTAGCCGTGCCAGGTCGTGATGTACGCCGTGGTGGCATGCGGGTCGGTCAGGCGCAAAGGCGAGTGCATGACGGCCTTGATGGTGGTCTCGGCATAGGCGCCGTGCGCCGCCATCAATGTTGCGCCGGCAACGAAGGCCGCTCGAACGAACTTCAGCATGGATGTTCCCCTGATTCTGGCAAGCAGGCGGCGGGTATGCCGCCCTTGTTGTGAACGAGCCGCCAGTGGCGGCGATAAGGGTTCTACGCGGTAGGGTGGGTAAATTCCGGCCCGCAGGGTGCCATTCTGATGCCGGGCCGCAGCCGTGTCCATGGTTGTTTGGCCGCATCCATCAGCATGGAGCCCGGCGCCGCGCAGACCAGGATGCGGTCGGCGATGTCGGTGAAGTCGGCGCGGAAATGCGCCGTGCTCTTGACCACCAGGATGGCCGCCCGCCGAGGCTCGATACCAGCGAAGCGGAACATCTCCTGGTCGGCCATCTGCACCTTGATGGAAGCCACCACGATGCGGACATCGTCGATGCGCAGGCAGGCGCTGGGGCCCAGGTCCATATGGAAACCGCGATAGAAGGCGCCATGCGTGTCGAAGCGGCCGTCGGAGACTTTCTCTACGATAAAGTCGGCGACCAGGGGTTCGTCATCGGGAATACCCGAGTGTCCACCCAGTGCGATGCGCACAGTCTTGCCCGCGCCGGCGCGGTGCGCGGCCAGCGCCGCCTCGGGGTCGACGATCAGGCCGATGGCGGCATGGCGGGCGCGGTTGCGGATCAGGGCCCGCAGCAGGCCGGTAGTGTCGGAGCTGCCGCCGGCGCCGGGGTTGTCCTGGACGTCGGCGATCACTACGGGCTTGCTGGCCGTGGCGGCCGCGCGCATGGCTTCCTGGACCGCCTCGTCCGGGTCGTAGATGCGGCCGCCGAAGTCCGCCTCGGCGTTGAGCACGGCCCGCGTCATCTCGTCGGCCGCGGCATCGGCGGCGCGCTGGCTTTCGCCATAGGCCCAGACGGCGGGCGCGCAGTCAGGGAAATCGGCGGCCGGGAAACCGGTGGCGAAAGACAGGCTGAAGGCCTCGCGTCCTTCGATATCGTCCAGCAGGCGATACAGGCTGCGCGCCGGCTCGATGTCGGTGGACTGCCAGCACAGCGAAATCAGGTAGGGCAGGGAGCGCAGCGCCACATGGGGGCGCGGCATGCCGTCCAGTCTTTGCTGCAGGAAGCGCGCGGCGCGCGCGCCGGTCTCGGCCATGTCCACGTGCGGATAGGTGCGGTAACAGACCAGGCCGTCGGCGTGACGCACCATGGCCCGCGTGACATTGGCGTGCAGGTCCAGGCTGGCGACCAGCGGGATGTCCGGGCCGATCAGCTCGCGCACCCGGCGCAGCATCTCGCCTTCGCCGTCGTCCAGGTGCTCGGTGACCATGGCGCCGTGCAGGTCGAGGTAGACCGCGTCCAGCGGCATGGCCTGGCGCAGGCCGTCGAGAATGAGGGCGCTGATGCGCTCGAAGGCGTCGCGGGTGACCGGGCCGGAGGGGCTGGCCGCCGTCCACGTCGTGGGAAGCAGCGTGTGCCCGGCCATGGCCTCGATAAAGCCGGCGATCGGTATGTTGGCGCCGGCGACCGTCTCGAACATGGCCGGCCCGCTGACCAGCTTGGGCCAGCCGCCGCCCTTGTCGGCGAAATCTTCCCACGCCGCCCGGGACGGGGCGAAGGTATTCGTTTCGTGCTGAAAGCCGCCTATACCAATACGCATTGATTGACCTCTTTTGGGAAACGACATCATCGCAGGCAGATTTACATGCGTTGTGTTTTTTTGCCTAGGGGCTCCTCGAAAGAAAAAGGCGGGCTTGTGCCCGCCTTGCGCGACCGGTTTTATTTCGCGACCGGCATGGTGAATTCGGCGCCCTTGGCGATGCTGTCGGGCCAGCGCTGCATCACGCTCTTGTAGCGCGAGTAGAAGCGCACGCCTTCCTCGCCGTAGGCATGGTGGTCGCCGAACAGCGAGCGTTTCCAGCCGCCGAAGGAGTGCCAGGCCATGGGCACGGGGATGGGCACGTTGATGCCCACCATGCCCACCTTGATCTGGCGCGCGAAGGCGCGCGCGATGCCGCCATCCGACGTGAAGCAGGACACGCCGTTGCCGAACTCGTGGCGGTTGATGAGATCCACCGCGGCGGCGAAATCGGGCACGCGCACTACGCACAACACCGGGCCGAAGATTTCCTCGCGGTAGATGTTCATCTGCGGCGTGACATGGTCGAACAGCGTGCCGCCCAGGAAGAAACCCTGCTCGCGGCCCGGCACCTTCAGGCCGCGGCCGTCGGCCACCAGCGTCGCGCCGGCCGCGATGCCGTCTTCGATATAGCCCAGCACCTTTTTACGGTGCTGCGGGGTGACCAGGGGGCCCATCTCGGCGTCGGGCTCCATGCCGTCCTTGACGACCAGGGCGGCCACGCGCGGCTTCAGGCGCTCGATGACCTTGTCGGCCACATCGCCCACGGCCACCGCGACCGAGATCGCCATGCAGCGTTCGCCGGCCGAGCCGTAGGCCGCGCCCATGAGGGCGTCGGTGACCTGGTCGAGGTCGGCGTCGGGCATCACCACCAGATGGTTCTTGGCGCCGCCCAGGGCCTGCACGCGCTTGCCGCGGCGGGTGCCTTCGGCATAGATGTACTCCGCGATGGGCGTGGATCCCACGAAGGACAGGGCTTCGACATCGGGATGGGCGATCAGGGCGTCGACGGCGATCTTGTCGCCCTGCACGACGTTGAACACGCCGTCGGGCAGGCCGGCTTCCTTGAGCAGTTCGGCCAGCCTGAGCGAGACGGAGGGGTCGCGCTCGGAGGGCTTGAGCACGAAGGTGTTGCCGCAGGCCAGCGCCACCGGGAACATCCAGCAGGGCACCATCATGGGGAAGTTGAACGGCGTGATGCCGGCCACCACGCCCAGCGGCTGGCGCATGCTCCAGTTGTCGATGCCGCCGCCGATCTGGTCGCTGTACTGGCCCTTGAGCAACTGCGGAATGCCGCAGGCAAACTCGACCACCTCGATGCCGCGGGTGACTTCGCCCTTGGCGTCGGAGAAGACCTTGCCGTGCTCGCGCGTGATGAGGGCGGCCAGTTCGTCCTGGTGCTTGTCCAGCAGGGCCTTGAAATTGAACAGGATGCGGGCGCGCTTGAGCGCCGGGGTTTCGGACCAGGCGGGATAGGCCGCGCGCGCGGCGGCCACGGCGGCGCCGACGTCATCGGCCGAGGCCAGCGCGATGGAGCTGATGACTTCGCCGGTGGCCGGGTTATAGCCTTCGGTGTAGCGGCCGGAGCGGTCTTCGTGCAGCTGGCCGTTGATGTAGTGGGTGAGTTTGTTCATGGGTGAGGGCGCAAGGGGCGGGCAGGGGCCCGCCCGGAAGGTTCAGGCGATTTCCTTGAGGACTTTGCCGATCGTATCGAAGATTTCGCCGATCTGGGCTTCGTCGATGATGAGCGGCGGCGAGATGGCCAGGATGTCGCCGGTGTAGCGCACCATCAGGCCCCGGTCGAAGCACTTCTGGAAGGCTTCGGCGGCGCGGGCGCCGGGCGCGCCGGCGCGCGGCGCCAGCTCGATGCCCGCTACCAGGCCGATGTTGCGCACGTCGATGACATGGTCGGCGCCGCGCAGGCCGTGGGCGGCGCGCTCGAAGGCGGGCGACAGCTCGCGGGCGCGCTCGAACAGGCGTTCGCGGCGATAGATGTCCAGCGTGGCCAGGATGGCCGCCGTGGCCAGCGGATGGGCCGAATAGGTATAGCCATGGAAGAACTCGATGCCGCCCTGCGCGCCATTGATGATGGCGTCATGCACGTCGCGGCGCACCGCGACCGCGCCGGCCGGCACGGCGGCATTGCTGACGCCCTTGGCCATGGTAATGATGTCGGGCGTGACGCCGAAGTATTCCGAAGCCGTCGCCGAGCCCAGGCGGCCATAGGCCGTGATGACCTCGTCGAAGATCAGCAGGATGCCGTGGCGGGCGGTGATCTCGCGCAGGCGTTCCAGGTAGCCCTTGGGCGGGATCAGCACGCCGGTGGAGCCGGCCATGGGTTCGACCACCACGGCGGCGATGGTCGACGCATCATGCAGGGCGATGATGCGCTCCAGGTCATCGGCCAGGTGGGCGCCCCATTCCGGCTGGCCCTGGGTGAAGGCGTTCTTCTCGAGGTTGTGAGTATGGGGCAGGTGGTCGACGGCTGGCAGCAGCGCGCCCGAGAAGGTCTTGCGGTTGGGCGAAATGCCGCCTACCGAGATACCGCCGAAGCCGACGCCGTGATAGCCGCGCTCGCGGCCCACCAGGCGGGTGCGCTGGGCTTCGCCGCGCGCGCGGTGGTAGGCAAGCGCGATCTTCAGCGCGGTATCGACCGATTCCGACCCGGAGTTGGTGAAGAAAATGCGGTCCAGCCCTTCCGGCATGAAGGACGCCACGGCCGTGGCGGCTTCGAAGGCGCCCGGATGGCCCAGCTGGAAGCCGGGGGCATAGTCCATCTCGGCGGCCTGGCGGGCGATGGCGCCGGCGATCTCCTCGCGGCAGTGGCCGGCGTTCACGCACCACAGGCCGGCCGTGCCGTCCAGGATCCGGCGCCCGTCGACCGAGGTGTAGTACATGCCTTTGGCGCCGGCCAGCATGCGGGGCTGCGCCTTGAATTGGCGGTTGGCCGTAAACGGCATCCAGAGATGGGACAGGTCGGGCAGGCCGGCGGGGGCGTTCATGGGGGGCTCCAGGGGAGAAATCTGCACGGCGCCTCGCGGCCCGCGCTCATAGGGGATGCAGGGCATTCTCTGCCGCCGGGCGGGGAATGAAAATATACAATCAAGCCAAAAGTCCTAAACCGTATAGATCGAATCCAGATAACTGTACAGATAAGCCATGGAATTCCAGCCCGTGCGTTCGCGCAAACAGGGGCCTACCCTGGTGGAACAGGTCGTGCGGGCGTTCGCCCGGGCCATCGAGCAGCAGGTGCTGCGTCCGGGTATGCCCGTAGCCTCGGTGCGCGAGTTCGCGCGCGAGCATGGCCTGAGCACATTCACCGTGGCCAGCGCCTATAACCGGCTGGTCGCCCAGGGCTGGCTGGCCGCGCGCCCGGGTTCGGGCTATCGCGTGCTGGCGCCGCCGCGCCCGCCCGCGGCCCGCCCGTCCGCCTGGGTGCCTCCCCGGCTCAACACCGACTGGCTGCTGTCGGACATCTATGCCGACCACTCCATTCCCATCAAGGCGGGCTGCGGCTGGCTGCCGGGCGAATGGCTCAACGAAGAAGGCCTGCATCTGGCTTTGCGCCATATGGGCCGGGTGCCGGCGCTGCGCATCTCGGGCTATGGGCATCCGCAGGGCTATGCGCCGCTGCGCGAAAGCATCGTCGCCGCGCTGGCCCAGCACGGCCTGCTGGCCGGCCCCGAACAGGTGGTGCTCACACAAGGCGTGACCCACGGGCTGGACATCGTCATCCGCAGCGTACTGCGGCCGGGCGATACGGTGCTGGTCGAGCAGCCCTGCTATGCCAACCTGCTGCAGCTGCTGCGGCTGGCGGGCATGCGCGTGGTGGCCGTGCCGCGCGGCGAAGAGGGGCTGGATCTCGAGGCGCTGGAGGGGGCGGTGCGCGATCACCAGCCGCGCGCGCTCTTCGTGAACACCGTGCTGCAGAATCCCTCGGGCATGTCGCTGTCCATGGCCAATGCCTTCCGCCTGCTGCAATCGGCCGGCCGCCATGGCTATTGGATCATCGAGGACGACATCTCCCGCGAGCTGCAGCCGGGGCTGGCGCCCCTGCTGGCCGCGCTGGACGGCGGCGAGCGCGTGATCTATCTGGGGGGCTATTCCAAGGTCATCAGCCCCTCCGTGCGCGTGGGCTATGTGGTGGCCCACCGCGACCTGGCGCGAGACATCGCGCGCACCAAGATGGCCGTGGGCCTGACCTCGCCCGAGATCATGGAGCGGGTCGTGCACCAGGTCATCCGCGAAGGCCGCTTCCGGGCGCATATCCTGCGCACGCGCGAGCGCCTGGCCCAGGCGCATGCCCAGGTCATGCGGCAGATGGATGATTCCGGACTGGAGATCGCCGCGCGTCCGCAGGCCGGGCTGTTCCTGTGGGCCCGGTTGCCGGGGCGCGGGCAGGGCGCGCTGGCCGTGGCCGAGGCGGCGCTGCGCGATGGCATCTGGCTGGCGCCGGGCTGCTACTTCGATGCCGGCCAGGCCGACATCCCCTGGATGCGCTTCAATGTCGCCTATGCGGACCAGCCGGCCTTGTGGCGCTTCATGCGCGGGCAGGCCGGCTTAGGCCCCGCTCAGGCGGCGGCTCTTTCGTAGACCACGAAGTCGTAGCGGTAGCCGTTTTCTTCGGGCTGGGGCTGGCGCGAGGTTTCCTTCCAGGCATAGCCGGGCAGCAGCGGAAACCAGGCGTCGCCGTCCACGTCGGCCTGGATCTCGGTGGCGATGATGCGGTCGGCCAGGGGCAGGGCCTGGGCGTAGATCTGCGCGCCGCCGATGACGTAGACGTCCTCGGCCTCGGCCGCGTCCAGCGCGGCCTGCAGGTCGGGCACGACTCGCGCGCCTTCGGCGCGGTAATCCGGATTGCGGCTGACCACGATGTTCTGGCGGCCGGGCAGCGGGCGGCCCAGCGACTCCCAGGTATTGCGGCCCATCACGATGGGGTGGCCCAGCGTGGTGCGCTTGAAATGCGCCAGGTCGCCTGGCAGGCGCCAGGGCAAGGTGTTGTCGCGGCCGATGACGCGATTGCGGGCGTAGGCGACGACGAGGGTCAGGCGTGCCATGGTCATACCGCCATGGGCGCGGTCAGCGGCGCGTGGTGCTGATAGCCTTCGAGCGTGAAATCGCCCGGTTCGACACGTTCGAGCCACTCGGGTTCATAGCGCTGGGTCTGGCTGAAATCCGGGATGCGGTCGGACAGCAGCAGGCGCGGCGCCTCGTAGGGCTGGCGCGTGAGCTGTTCGCGCAGCATGTCCAGATGGTTTTCGTAGATATGCGCATCGCCGATGAAATACGTGAACCAGCGCGGCGTGTAGCCCGTCAGGCGGCCCACCAGGTGCAGCAGGGCCGCGCCCTCGGTGAGATTGAAGGGCGTGCCCAGCCCCACGTCGTTGGAACGGATGTACAGGCACAGCGAGATCTCGCGCGTGCTGGCGTTGGGCAAGAACTGATACAGCAGGTGGCAGGGCGGCAGGGCCATCTCTTCGATCTGCGCCCAGTTCCAGCCATGAAAGAGGATGCGCCGGTCCGAGGGATTGCGATGAATGGTGTCCAGGCATTGGCGCAGTTGATCCACGGCCTTGTAGAGCAGCACGTGGGGCTCGCCGTTGTCCTCGACGGTGGCCACGCGCGCATAGCCCCGGCCCAGTGCGTCGTCGATCTGCGCCAGGCGCCCGGCCGGCAGCAGCTTGTAGGCCGGCCAGTTGCGCCATTGCACGCCGTAGACCGGGCCCAGGTCATCGGGGCCTTCGCGGTAGGGGTTGGCCAGCCACTGGCTGTTTTCATTCGCGTTCTGGTCCCAGACCTTGCAGCCCAGCGCGCGGAAATCGGCCGCGCTGCGCGCGCCCCGCATGAAGCCCACCAGCTCGCCGATGGCCGATTTGAAGGCCAGCTTCTTGGTGGTGACCGCCGGAAAGCCCTGTTGCAGGTCGAAGCGCAGCATGGCGCCGGGCAGGGACAGGGTGCGCACGCCGGTGCGGTTTTCCTGCCAGGCGCCGTGGTCGAGAATGGACTGGACGAGGTCGAGATACTGTTTCATCGCGGAGGCGGGCGCGGCGCGCCCGGGGCAAGACAGAGAAGGGTCAGGCGGCGGCCGTGTCGACGATGTCGACCGAGAAGGTCAGCTCGGCGGTCTTTTCGAGCATGGCCGAAGCCGAGCAGTACTTTTCGTGCGACAGCTGGACGGCCCGTTCGACGGCGGCGCGCGGCAGCTTGTTGCCGGTCACCGTGAAGGCGAAATGGATGCGCGTGAATACCTTGGGATCGGTGTCGGCGCGGTCGGCTTCAAGCTTGACGCTGCAGCCGGTGACATCGTGGCGGCCGCGCTTGAGGATGAGCACCACGTCATAGGCCGTGCAGCCGCCGGTGCCGGCCAGCAGCATTTCCATGGGGCGCGGGGCGCGGTTGTGGCCGCCGCCTTCGACGGCGCCGTCCATGGCGGCGACGTGGCCGCTGCCGGTGGTGGCCATGAAGAGCATGCCCGAGGGGCCGCCCCAATCGATCGTGCATTCCATCGCGGAAATCCTTGTGCGGGAGAGGGCGCTTGCGCCCGGTCAAAGGCCGATCATACCCGTTGGCTACAATCCCCGTTGGAGTTCCCCGGCTGCTTTCAGGGGCGGGGCGCACAGAAGGAGCCGCATATGATTTCCGCCACCCCGCTTGTCCGCCGCCCGGGCCCGCTCGACGCCGTGCTGGTCGAAGTGGACCGCGCCTTGCAAGTGCTGTCGCGTTCCGCGGTGGCCGGGCGCGCCTACCCCGCCCGCGCCGCCGAGACGGCCCTCACCGAAACCGAAAAACGCCACGCCGCCGGCCTGATGCGGGTCAATCATGTGGGCGAGGTCTGCGCGCAGGCGCTTTACCGGGGACAGGCCGCCGTCTGCCGCGACGGCGCCACGCGCGAGCTGTTGCGCGAAGCGGCCGCCGAAGAGGTGGATCACCTGGCCTGGTGCGATGAGCGCCTGAAGGAGCTGGGCAGCCGTCCCAGCCTGCTCAATCCTTTCTGGTATGCGGGCTCCTTCGCGCTGGGCGTGGCGGCCAGCGTGGCCGGCGTGCCGCGCAACCTGGGTTTCATGGCCGAGACCGAACGCCAGGTCGAAGCGCACCTGGATGAGCATCTGCATACGTTGCCGGCCGATGATGAGCGCTCGCGCGAAATCGTGCGCCAGATGAAGGATGACGAGGCCGGCCACCGCGAGAGCGCCGAACGGGCCGGAGGCGTGGCCTTGCCCGCCCCGGTGCGCGGCCTGATGCGCGCCATGTCCAAGGTCATGACCCGCACGGCCTACCATCTCTGAGCTTGCCGGGCGGCCGATGGTGCGCCGCCGCAATGCCCGCCGCGCAAGGCCGGCAAGAGGGCGATGGATGGAATGTTTCTAAGGGTTACTACCCAAGGGTTTCCCCGTCGCGCGTGGCCGATAAAATTCGGGGACGTATAACTGGGAATTCGCCGCAAGCCTTGCCTGGCTTGCCTCTCCGGCCGATTTGCGGCGTGGACCCCACAATTGCACATCGTGAAAGCGGATTCCAAAAAAAATCTTGCATCGCACAAAAGAATCCTCTACTATTCATTCAACGGATGCCGAAACGCGATGGCGCAAGCGCCTAGCAAAGCGGTCCGAGGTAGAGCAAAGAGGTAGTGGTACTTCCCCTCCCGCGCTCCCCGGGTCGCCAGGGTTACCCCGGCATGCCACGGTTGTCTCCTCCACCCTCCTCCTTTGGTGGATTTAGCCCGAGATCGTCAGATCTCGGGCTTTTTTTTCGCTTGGGCGGTCTTTGTAACGAGTCTGTCCCTCGTTGTTAATAATTGGGACAGCCGCCTAAGTGTTTTCCCTTAAATTTCCCGGCGTAGCAGAGAGGAAAGCTCTACAATAAATTTGTATCGGACATATCTTGGTCCGATAGGGCGGCGGCCTGTGACCCAGGCGTTACTTTCTGTACTTGCGACTTGCACTTGAATATCTCTCCCATATATGGGCGTTACACCTGCCGCACATAATGGCGGACCTGTCTCGATAGACCAACCAAAGGTGATCCTGTGACCTGGCTGTATATCTGCGTGGTCGCGTTCATGGTGGGGGGACTCATCGTCGCGTCAGAGCGCTGGCATGGCGCCTTCACTGGCGACAGCGATCTCAACAAACCCCAGGCGTCCCATACGCGCGCCACGCCCCGCGTAGGCGGCCTGGCCGTGCTGGCCGGCTCGCTGGCGGGCCTGCTGGTGCTGGGCCCCAGCAACATGACGCTGACCTGGCTGTGGCCCGCGCTGTTCGTGGCCGCCTTGCCCGTTTTCGTGGCGGGCCTGCTCGAAGACATCACCAAGGACATCGGCGCCAGCAAGCGCCTGTTCGCGGCCTTTGCCTCGGCCGCCATCGCCTGGTGGCTGCTGGGCGGCGTGTCTCGCGTGGGCATCGCGCCGGTGGATTGGGTGCTGTCCTATTGGCCCGTGTCCCTGTTGTTTACCGTCTTCGCCGTGGGCGGCTGCACGCACGCGCTGAACATCGTCGACGGCATGAACGGCTTGGCCGGCATGGTCGCCACGTTGATGGCGGTGTCCATCAGCCTGGTCGCGCTGCAGGTCGGCGACATGCCCATCTTCATGATCGCCGCCGCGCTGGCTTCGGCCACCCTGGGCTTTCTGGTCTGGAACTTCCCCTTCGGCCGCGTCTTCCTGGGTGACGGCGGCGCCTACTTCCTGGGCTTCATGCTGGCCGAGCTGGCGGTGCTGCTGGTGGTGCGCAATCCTTCCGTCTCGCCCTTCTACGCGCTGGCCGTGCTGTTCTACCCCGTATTCGAGACGGGCTTTTCGATCTGGCGCCGCCGCTTCAAGCGGGGTGTGCCGGTGGATCAGCCCGACGCGCTGCATCTGCATCAGCTGGTGTTCCGCCGCCTGGTCCGCGTCACCTTCAGCCGCCGCAGCCGGCACGCGGTGCCCGCGCTGTGCAACGCCCTGGCCTCGCCCTATATGTGGGTGCTGGCCCTGATCGGGCTGGTGCCGGCCACGATCTGGTGGGACAACGCCTGGGCGCTGTGCGCCAGCCTGCTGGTCTTCGCTCTGGTCTATACCTGGCTCTATATGCGCCTGGTGTCCTGGCGCCGTCCAGGGTGGCTGCTGCTGCCCTCGGTGCTGCGCACGCATTGACAACCTGACGCCTGCCGCGGGCGCGGCGGGCACTTCCAAACGACTTCCTGAAACTTTTATCGATTCCGTAGCCGTTGTACGGTAACTGGGAGATTTATCTTGCGTATTCAAGATGTGAAACTGGCCATTGTGGGCCTGGGCTATGTCGGTCTGCCGCTGGCGGTGGAGTTCGGCAAGAAGCGCCCCGTCATCGGGTTTGACATCAACACGCGCCGCATCGAGGAACTGCGCCGTGGCCATGACCATACGCTGGAAGTGGACGACAAGGAGCTGGCCGAGGCCAGGCACCTGAGCTACACGACGGATCGCGCCGAGCTGGGCCAGGCCAATGTCTTCATCGTGACCGTGCCCACGCCCATCGACGAATACAAGCAGCCCGACCTGACT